>JAWOGU010000401.1:0-15409 GCA_046496595.1 Chloroflexota bacterium | reverse complement strand
CGTCCGCGTTTGTTCGTCGATCAGGCGTTCGAGGCCGTCGAAATCCATCATCCACCGGCCGTTTTCAAACCGGAGGGGATTTCTGACCAGCCGGCGGCCGGTCGCTTATGTTGGGCGATCTGGCGGCCTCGCCGGCGGCGCGCCGCATTGCCCTGGCGCCGCTTACCCCGCCGGGAGTGCAGCGCCTGATTGGTGAACGGCCGTTAGACGCGGCGGCGCTCTATCAACAAACCGGCGGCAACCCATTTTTCCTCACGGAACTGCTGGCGGCCGGCGGCGCAGGCGTGCCGCTGACCGTACGCGATGCGGTGTTGGCGCGCGCCGCCCGGCTGTCGCTGTCTGGGCGGGCCGTGCTGGACGCCACGGCCGTGATTGGTTTGCGCATTGAGCCGTGGCTGGTAACGGCCGTCATGCGCGCCGAAGCCGCGGCCGTCAGTGAATGTCTGGACGTGGGCATGTTGTTGGGTCAGAGCAATTTGTTTACCTTCCGCCATGAGCTGGCGCGGCAGGTCATCCTGGACGCCATTCCGCCCCATCAGCTTAACTTTCTACATCAGGCCATACTGGATGAGCTGAAAACCTTTCCCCTCACCCAAAACGACCATGCCCGGCTGGCCCATCACGCCGCCGCCGCCGTCGACCGGGAAGCGGTGTTGACCTACGCGCGCGCGGCGGGCAAAGAGGCGGCGGCCCTGGGCATGCACCGCGCCGCCGCAGCCCAATACGCCCTGGCCCTGCGCTACGCCGACGGCCTGCCCCTCATGGAGCAGATTGAGCTGAACGAAGCCTACGCCCTCAGCGCCCAGGGCGACCCCGCCCGCGCGGCGACCATCGCCGCTTATCGCCGCGCCGCCGAACTGGCCCGCCAGGCTGATTCCCCCCAGCGCGAAGGCTTTGAACTGGTGCGGCTGGCCGGTGTGTTAGACATCGTCGGCCAGAAGGACGAAGCCAACCGGCGGCTCGACGAGGCGTTGGCTATTCTGGAACCGCTGTCGCCCAACCGGGGCCTGATTGACGCTTATCGCTTGCTGGCGATGAAACATCTGGAACAGGGCAAAGCGGCCACGGCCGTTTCCTACGCCGAAAAGAGCTACCAGATGGCCCTGGATACCGAGCAAATCCACGTCATCGCCAGCGCTTACCAGATCATGGGCCTGTGCTGGCTGCCGCTGGATCATCAAAAAGGGCGCGCTTACCTGGAAGACTGCCTCAAGCTGTCGTTGGACCACAAGCAGTACTGGTCGGCCGCGGCCCTGTACCCCAATCTCTTCATGACCTGCATAGACGTTTACCAGTTGGCGCAGGCAGAGCAGCTTCTGAGCGCGGCTCTGCCTTACACGACCGAACGGGACATGGACGCGGCCACGCGCACGGTGGAGGCGTGGCAGGCCATGTTGTACCTGTTCCAGGGACGCTGGTCTGAATGCCGGGCTGTCGCTGATGCGCTGCTGGGCCGCCGCCGATTGGAACCTGGCAGCCGCAACCCGGGGCTGGCGGCCAAAGGCCGGCTGCTGGCCCGCCTGGGAGAAGCCGCCGGCGCTCAGGCTCTGCTGGACGAAGCGCTGGCGCAGTCGCTGAAAGTGGGCAATCGCCAGCGCATGGGCATTTATTATTGCGCCCTGGCCGAAGCCGCCTGGCTGGCCGGCGACCAGGAGCGCGTGCGGCAGGTCACGGCCGTTTTTTACGATGTGGCCGTCCAAAACCGGCAGCCCGGTTATGCCGCCGAGCTGGCCTACTGGCGCTGGCGGGTTGGCGATGCGGTGGAGACGTTTGATTGGATGGTACGGCCGTTCACTCTGGAAATCCACGGTGACTGGCGCGGCGCAGCCGCGGCCTGGAAAGCAATGGGCTGTCCCTACGAACAGGCCCGCGCACTGGCCGGCGGTGACAACGAGGCCCAAATGACCGCTCTGAGGATGTTGGAAGAATTGGGCGCGCGTCCCCTGGCCGAAATTGTCCGGCGTCAGCTGCGTGACGCTGGCGTGTCAATCATCCCCCGCGGCCCACGGGTAACGACCCGAGAAAACCCGTTCCGGCTGACCAATCGCCAGCTAGAGATTTTGCTGCTGCTGACCGAAAATCTGACCAACGCCGAGATTGCCGCCCGGCTGCACATCTCGCCCAAGACGGTGGACCATCACGTATCGGCCATTTTAGCCCGGCTGGACGTGACTTCGCGTGAAGAAGCGGCCGAACTGGCCCGCCAATACCTCGAACAATAAGTCCTAAAATAGGGAACTGAAAACGCCAATATAGGGAACCCCTCCCGATGCGCCGGGCGGCGGTTCTGTTTATCCTGTCTGGTATCTGCAAACAGGGATACCCCCTAGAAACCATAAGGAGATAAACGATGACTGTTAATTTAGATGAAATACGCACGGCCGTTATCAACTACGTAGACACCAAAGTGACGGTCCGAGTGGCCGACATTAACATGACCGGGCCGAACATTAATCCGGGTGAACCGTTCAGCGTAGTCCTGGAAGCCAGCAATGCCAATGCCGCCAACGGCGGCGTCCCCCTGAAGGACGTGGTCTGGTACGTGATCATTCAGCGTGACGACCTGGCGACGTTTACCGTGCCCCAGTCGCCGGTGGTAGCGCGCAGCGGGCTGTCCCGCTTTTTACCGGCGCTGACCCCGGGCAGCCAGGTGCGGGAGATGTACATCTTTCCCACCACGGCCGTCAGCAATCACCTGGCCGTCGGTGACACCGATACCTTCATCGTCAACTGCCGCGCCGGAACAGATGTGGCTGGCGGTACGTGCTTCATGTTCGCCAAAATCTTTGCCACCGTAGACCACGACTGGCTCTACCCGCCCGACCAGGATTCCGCCTCCGGTGTGGCGGCGATTTCTGTCGTCGGCTAAGCGCCAGCGATTGGAGACTGGAGACCGGGTCGGTCTCCAGTCTAGGGTTGATATGTGTATTATGAACAAGACAAAGCTTTTACGACTCTGTTTCTTACTTTTTGTGCTGGGTATTGGGGGGATAACGGCCGTTCTCATTCCCACCGTCAGCGCCAACACCATCACCGTCACCACCACCGCTGATGAGGTGAATAACGATGGCGATTGCTCCCTGCGCGAAGCGGTGCTGGCGGCCAACGGGGATGTGGCCGTAGACGCCTGCGCCGCCGGCAGCGGCGACGACGTCATCACCCTGCCGCCCGGAACCTACACCCTCAGCCTGGTCGGCCCCGGCGAGGACGACGCCCAGACAGGCGACCTGGACCTTACCGCCAACGTCACTATCATCGGCAGCGGCCAGGCTAACACCATCATTGATGGCGTCAGCGCCGACCGTGTGTTCGACGTCCACCAGGATGTCCAGGCCCACATCGCCGGCGTGACGGTGCAAAACGGCAGCGCCACGTCGGGCGGCGGCGTCTACGTCTCCGGCGGGCTGACGCTCCGCGACAGCCGCGTGACGGCCAACACCACCACTGGCGTGGGCGGCGGCATCTTCGTCGGCGGCACACTGACAGTAACCGACAGCCGCATTGACGGCAATCAGGCCAACGGTGGCGGCGGCGTGTTCGTCAGTTTCCTACCCACGACCATCACCGACAGTGAGATCCGCGGTAACAGCGTTACCGGTGGGGGCGGAGGCGTCTACAGTTCCGGTTCGCTAGACCTGGTGAACAGCACGCTGAGCGGTAACGAGGCCAACGGCAGCGGCGGCGGCCTTTACGTCGTGGAGAGCAACGACATCCATCTCTACAACGTCACTATCAGCGCCAACACGGCTGATGCTGACGGCGATGGCAACGGCGACGGCGGCGGTGTCCGTGTATTGGGCAGCCTCAGCATCGCCAATACACTCATCGGCGGCAACACGGATGGCGGCGGCGACGTGCGCCCGGACTGCTTCGGCACCCTGGTCAGCGAGGGCTACAACCTGATTGGCAATGTGCTTGGCTGCACGATTAGCGGCAGTACTGCCGGCAATTTAATCGGCGTTGATCCGCTGCTGGGGCCATTGCAAAACAACGGCGGGACCACGCTCACCCACGCCTTGCTCAGCGGCAGCCCGGCGATCAACGCCGGCAACCCCGGCGGCTGCTACGACGAGACCGGCGCGCCGCTCCCGACCGACCAGCGCGGTTTCGCTCGACCGGCCAGCGGCAGCCCGCTCTGCGACATCGGCGCCTATGAAGCGGGCGCCGACGATGCCACACCCACGGCAACGGCAACGGCAACGGCCGTTGCCGTTGTCACCCCCACCGCCACGCCTGAACATTGGCAATACCTGCCTATCATCGAGAAGGAATAAGAAAATCGGAGATTGGCGATTGGCGATTGGAGATTCACCCAATCTCTAACCGCCAGTCTTCTCTCCACAGGACGTCCGCCTCATCTGGAGCGCCTGATGACCCGTTACTTAGTCGAGCAAACCTTTCCCAACGGGCTAAAAATCACCGCCGACGAGAAAGGGGCGGCGTTGTGCCTGAGCGTGGTCGCCAATAACGCGCTGGATGGCGTGACGTGGATTCTTTCTTACGTGACCCCGGACAGGCGCAAGGCGTTTTACATCTGCGACGCGCCGTCACCGGAGGCCATCCGCCGCGCCGCCCGGCGCAGCCGCCTGCCGGTAGACCGCATCACCGAGGTTCGGGTTCTGGACCCGTACTTTTTGCTTTGAAGGCTCAGCAAATGAAGAATCTCAACTGAAACTATACAGCGCTGTCGAGGGCTGAGCTTGTCGAAGCCCGGTTCCCTTCGACAGGCTCAGGGAACCTACGTGTATCGTTACTCTCAACTTAATCTTCCCCCAAGCAGGCAAGTGCGGGGAGCCTCACAGCGGCAGCGTCAGAGGAAGCTCGGCTGCTTGTTAAAACCCAAACGCAAGCAAGGGCGACCAGCCCAGTACAGCCTATTTCTCTCTCCACGCCTCACCCAATCAGGGCAATTCGCTCCCGGTTGTACAGACGGATAGCCGCCCCCAGCGCCACGACGCCCACCAGCATGGTAACGGCCGTTGCCACCAGCACTTCTCCCGGCGGTAAACTCTCGCCGCGCATCACCTTGTTAATCAAAAAGGTCTGGGCGATGGTGGGAACCAGATTCATCCACGGCTGCGCCTTGATAGGCAGAATCGCCAGGAAGAGGGCAGGCATAAATCCGGCCAGCGAGAGCAGCTGCGTGTACGTTTGCGCTTCTTTGACATTGCGTGTGTAGGAAGCAATGAGCATTTGCAGCGCCACCGCCATAAAAATGACGGGAATGATGATGATAACGGCCATGCCAATCGCCTCCATCGACACATTGACCTGGATAGCCGTAAATTCCTGCACGGCCGGTACGCCCAACAGTACCAGAAACAGCGCTGTCGCCAGCGCCGTGGCCACAATGGTAAAACCCAACGCCGTCAGATATTTGCCCATGAGGAAAACCCAACGGGGAACCGGATTAATCAGCAGCGGTTCCAATGATTCGCGCTCCCGCTCACCGGCTGTCATATCGACCACCATGTAAAAGCCGCCCAAAAAAGCGGCCGTAAGCATGATGATAGGCAGCAGATTCAGCACCGTACCGGCGGCGCCGCGTGACTCTGGCGATACATCTACGGCTACAACCGGCACGGCCGTCATCATCGTCGGACTCACGCCCCGCGCCAGCAGCCGCAGCACGCCAATTCGACCGCTGTACTGTTCCAGCAGCATTTCTACGCGCCGCACCGCCACGCCGGTGCCCTGGTTAGATTCATCACGCAGCAGTTCTACAAGGGCCGGTTCGCCCTGTGTAAAAGCCTCAGCATAGGTTTCCGGGATGATCAGGACCATGTCTACTTCGCCGTTTTTCACCGCCGCCCGCGCATCGGTCGGCGGCGACAGAATATCTACGTTGTACATGTCCAAAAAGGCGATCAGGTTAGGCGCGTTGGCTGCGCCCACCACCGGCAGTTGCAGCGTTTGTTCCACCTGGTCGGCAAAGGCCCGGTTGAGAAAGCCGAATAACACAATGTAGAGCAGCGGATTGAGCAGCACGCTCAACAGCGCATTAAACACCGAACGGCGGTCGCGCAGGTTGTCCACCGCCTCTTTGCGGCTGATGATGCCCAAAAGTGACCAGGGACGCATCATTCTAATCCCTCCGTCGTACCGATGATTTGCACAAAAGCTTCTTCCAGATCGCTCTGCCCCGCGCGCTGCCGCAGCGCGTCGGCAGATCCCTGGGCTACCACCCGGCCGTGGGCGATGATGACGATGTTGTCGCACAGGGAAGCCACTTCTTGCATGATATGGCTCGAAAACAGCACTGTCTGCCCGGCGTCACGCAGCCGGCGAATGACCTGGCGCATGGCGCGGGTGCTCATCACGTCCAACCCTACCGTCGGCTCGTCGAGCATAATGTTGGGCGGGTCATGCACCAGGGCGCGGGCGATGGCTACCTTCACCTTTTGCCCGGTGGAGAAGCCTTCGGTCTGCCGGTCGGCGATGTCTTCCATCTCCAACAGAGTAATCAAGTCGTCAATGCGCTTTTCCAGATCTGCGCCGCGCAGGCCGTGCAGCCGGCCGAAATAGCGAATGTTCTCCCGCGACGTTAACCGCTGGTATACGCCGCGCTTATCGGGCAAAACGCCCAGGCGCTGCTGCGCCGCCACTCGCTGCCGCCAGGTATCCATTTCATCTACGGTCGCGCTGCCCTCATCCGGCTCCAGCACGCCGGCGATGACGCGCATGGTCGTGCTTTTACCCGCGCCATTGGGGCCAAGCAAGCCGGTAATTTGGCCATTGGGAGCAGTGAAAGAAACGCCCTGCACCGCCTGCACCGCGCCAAAGGCTTTGGAAAGTTGAGTCACAATTATCATATTACTCCTTGTGGCATTTTGGATTTCGGATGGCCTGTCTTTCCTTTACTCTTTTGCCATGCGTTATCCTTCTTACGGCCTTGGGCCTGCCAGACTCACGAAAAAGGGCGGCGGCTGAATTTCTGCCAGGCAAGATGTATCCAGCCCGGCGGCCGCGCCGCTGCGGATGAACGCTTCGACGACCACCGGCATGCAGCCCACCGCCAATACACCGTGACCGTGATCGGGCAAAACCAGGTGCAGGCTTTGCGGCAGGGCAGCGGCCACACTGTCAGCGTAATGGGGTGGGGTGATGGGGTCAGCTTCGCCGGAAAGGAGCAGGGTGGGGATAACGGCCGTTATCGGTTCGCGTAGTTCTTCCGGCACAGCCGCCTGCGGCCAATCGGCGCACACCTCGAGCAAATCTTCAGCCACCAGGGCAAATTGTGTATCGGCGTGCAGCGCCTCTGCCTGCGCCAGGTCGATCAGCGGCGCGTCTTCGCTGCACGCTACTGCATAGAACATGCCCAGATGCATGTCCGTAACGCTGGAAAGCGCCAAAGATTGCGCCAGGATTGGCCCAATATCCCCACTTTCAACCGCATTGTGAATCATGAGTGGCAGCAGAGAAACGAGGTCGACGCTGTACAGCAGCCCAAAAACACTCTGCATAAAGTCATCCTGAGTAATCGTCAGGTCCACCACTTCGCCGGTTATAGGATGGGTCAGAGTCACTTCCAGCCCATCCTCCATTTGCGCCAACAAAGCGGCAAATTCCTGCTCCAGATCAGGAAAGGTCGAATGGCAGGCGTCGTCAGCCGCGCAGCGGGCAAAAAAGAGGTCCAGGGCGCGCTGGCCGTCACGCGGGGCTTGCAGTTGCAGCACCAATTCCGGCCCGGCGACAGCGTCTAGCACCACGCTGCGCGTCTGTTCCGGGAAAAGGCGCATGTATTCCAGCGCTGCCCGGCTGCCATAAGAAATGCCGATCAAATTGATTTGCTCATAGCCCAACGCGGCGCGCACTTCGTCCAGGTCGGTCATGGCGATGGTGGTATGGTACTGCGTCAGGTCGTTGGCCGTAGTCAATTCCTCTCGACACGCCGCCAGCGCTTCTATGAGCATCTCTTCCGTGCTGTCAAGCGGTAGGTCGGCCACGTTGGGACACGACAGGGGATTGGAACGCCCTGTGCCGCGCTGATCCACCAGGACGATGTCCCGATTTTGGTTCATCTTTTGCAACACGGGCAGCATGAGCGGAAACGCCGATATGGCCGCCTGCCCCGGCCCGCCGGCCAGCATAAAAATGGGATCCGGCTCGGCATTGCTGAGCGTGGCGGGCAGAACGGCGAAGTGTACGTCGAGAGTCTGATTGTTGCCCGTTGTTCCACTGCGGTCTTCGGGTACGGTAATAGAACCGCACTGCGCGGCCACGCCGCCAGTAAGCTGACAGGGTGTGAGAACGGCTGTTGGCGTTGGCGCCGGTTCCGCCCGCATGGCGCAGGCAGACAACAAAAAAAGGCAGGCAAAAAGCAAAAAAAGTTGTTTCATACAAGTATCTGTCAACGTGAAATCTCCCCTTTCGGGTGGTAATTAAAAAGGACAAAGTTTGAAATCAGACCCGATTGTACGCCAAAACGCCATTCTACGGCTACCGGAAGATAGCTGTCTGACTCAACACCCTTCACGCTTTGTGCTGACCTGGCAGCTTTCCAAGACGCTGGACGGCACTTTCTGACTGGATGCCTACCGACTGGCTTTGCAGTACGGCCAGCCAGACATCTTCAACAGGAACCAAGGCTCGCAGTTTATAGCCAAGCCTTTATCAGTGAATTGAGGGCGGCAGGAATCCGTATCAGTTCTGTCTTGAACAATGTCGAAGGAATGGACGGTCGCGGACGCTACCTGGACAACATCTTCGTCGAACGGCTTTGGGACAGCGTCAAGAAAGTATCCACCTTATTTTTGCTGATTTGTGGTCTTGACAATGGAGGTTTAAGGTATTGCAACTGTCGCTGCGCAAGGAAGGAAGGGTTAACGGCCGTTACAGTCAATCGTTTCCCGGTAGCCCCACCCTTCTGCCCAGCTAAAATGCATACGGTGGCAGCTCACAGACACCAACACACAGCCGGCTGCCTGCGGCAAACGCGCCAGACAGAGGGCGGGAGGCGCCTGTCTCAAGGGTATCATGTGCGCTTCACCCTCCAACTGCCAATGGGAGGTGGTTATGATAACGGCCGTTTCTGTTTCCAAATTGAACAACACATCGGACGAAGCAGGTACCAGCAAATACAAGGTCAAATCATCCGCCTCGCATGGGAAAAATCCCGCTTGGATGCCACCCGGACCATTCGTGGAAAGCGTCGCGGCGGATTCGGCTTGGAGTGCTGCTATGACGCGCAGTTTTAGTGGTTCTAACATGCTGGCAGTGTATGCCAGTAAAGAGAGGTTGTCGCCTAACCAAAGTTATGCTTGATAGTTATGTCTCGAGCAAATTAAGTTCGCGGGCGCGCAGCAGTGCCTGGGTGCGGTTCTTCACATCCATTTTGCTGAAAATGTGGTTAACGTGGCCTTTCACTGTGCCCACGCTGATAAACAAGGCGTCGGCAATCTGCTGGTTTGACTGGCCTTGCGCGATCAAACCCAGGATTTCCTGCTCCCGTTCGGTTAGGGGGTCGAGCAAGAGAGAAGGGGGAGCGCCAACCGCCGGGCCGGTGGACAAAGCTTCCAGCAGTTGGGCGACGTAATCCGGAAATAGATGACGCACCTGGTTGAGCAAAGGGATCAAAACCGGACCATTTTCCACAAATACGCGGATGTAGCCTTCTGGTTTTGCCAGCGCCAGGGCGCGGATGAGTGCTTTTTGGGCGGCAGCTTCTTGTTTTTGCGCAACACAGGCCAGGGCCTGCACCACATTGGCTTCGGCCACCAGACGGAGACGCCCGGCAGCTTCAAATTGCGGTATGGCTTCGTGCAACAAATCCAGCGCCGCCGCCGTCTGGCCCTGCGCCAGGCGGATGCGCGCCAGCAGCAGGTCGGCCGTTTGCACTGACAGGGGAGTCAACGGGCAAACGCCTTCAGCCCGCTGACGGGTATACGCATCAGCCCAGACGCTGGCGTCAGTCAGATTGCCCCAGACCAGTTCGTGCCGGACCCGGTGCATGACAACTTGAGCCGACACAGACGCGGATTGAAATTGAACGGCCGTTGCCTGCGCCAAATCCAACGCCTCCCGCGCCCCCGCTTTGTCATTTTGCGCGGCCGCCGCCGCCGCCAGCCTCACGTAGCCATCCACCAATGACAGCAGCATATGGCCGGACTGTCCCAGCTCAATCTCCTGCCGGGCGTAAGCCTCTGCCTGAGCGAGATCATTCCATTCCCAATACAAATCACTGAGATAGCCAAACACCTCCCCAGTCATAATCAAAGGTTCATAACCGGCAGCCAGCGCACGCTGCCGGATGGATTCATACGTTTGCCGCGCCTGGTTCAGTCGTCCTTGCATAATTTGAATGCTGGCCATGCGGTAAAGCGGCAGTTGACCCATGAAAACATTGCCCATTCTCTCAAAATGCTGCCGGGTCTGGCCGTAAGCGGCTAAAGCGGCATCCAACTGCCCCTGATAGCGATAGGCGTTGCCCAATGCCTGGTAAGCCGCCGCCAGACTGAGATGATCTTCAGGATCAATCAGCGTGATGGCCTCAGCCGCCCAGAGAATGGCAGTGTCAAGCCGGCCGTAGAGAGAGGCATAAATCGCCCTCACCGCCAGAATCTCGCCTTGAAATGGTTTATCCAGTTCGGGCGACTGCGCTGTGATGGCTGCCACGATCTGCTGCAACTCGGCTTCATTGCTTTCATACACGCGGCACCAGGCCGCCGCCAGGCGTGATCGCGGCGTCTGGTAAGCGTCTGGCAAAGCGGCCAGCCATTTTTGCAGGGAGACCAACAAAGCCTGTCCTAAAAAAGTTTTGTAGGATTGGGTCAGGAATTGGGCCATCAGGTCATAGTCTTGCGCTGCCTGAGCGCTGCGCATGGCCTCGGGCATCATCTGCTGCGCGGCATACCACAGGGCAGCCCGCCGCTGACAGTCGCGCTGGGCGGCTTCATCCAGGTTGGCGCGCAGCATCTCCGCGAAGAGTGGATGATAACGATACCACTGCCCAGCGTCATCCAGAGGGGTAATGAAGAGGTTGTCGGCGGTGAGCTGGCGCAGCAGGCGGACGGCGTTGGCCTGGCCGGTCACGGCCGTACACAGAGGCGCGGAAAATTGGGGGAGAACGGCCGTTTGCTGCAAAAATTGGCGCACTTCATCCGGTTGGTGGGTCAACACTTCTTCCATCAGATAGGCAAATACGTGCTGCCTGACGCCGGTGAAGGTTTGCAGCAGACGGGCAGCGTCAGCCGGGCTGCGCTGGCGCAGGGAGAGGGCCGCCAACTGCAAGCCGGCTGCCCAGCCTTCGGTTTGTCCGGCCAGCAGCGTTAGCGACTCAGCGGAAATGTCCAGCGCCATCACCTGGTTAAAAAATGCCGCCATTTCCGCCGGCGTCAGACGCAGGTCGGCGGCGCGCAGTTCTCTCAGCCGCCCTTCCACGCGCAGGCGGGCCAATGACAGCGGTGGGTCGGCGCGGGTGAGCAGCAGCAGGTGTAGTTGGGGTGGTTGGTGCTGGAGCAGGTAGTTGAGGCTTTGATGCACAGCGGCATTGTGAATCCAATGGAAATCGTCCAAAACGAGGGTGAGGGTTTGACCGCTGGGAATGTGGCTGACGATGTCGTTGATGATGAAGGTAACGGCCGTTTCCAGCGAGACGCCTCTGAGGGCTGCCAGGGCCGCCTGCGCCCGCAGGCCAAGACGTTCATCAACCATGTGCAAGGCGGCAATGAGGTATCGCCAAAAAAGAACGGGATCATTGTCTTGTTCGTCCAGCGTCAACCAGGCAGCCGGGTTGTCTTGCTGGCGCAGCCAATCCGTCACCAGGGTTGTTTTGCCAAAGCCGGCCGGCGCCGATAACAGCGTGAAACAGCCATTGGACTGAAAATGCAGCTGGCTGATAAGGCGCGGGCGGGACAGCAGCGTGGGGGTAGCGCCAGGACTGCGCAGCTTGGTATGCAGCAGCGGACTCTGCATAACAGGCATGGTTTCTGGAGAGAGAGGAGATATGGGTAACGGCCGTTCTGGTTCTGATAATTCTTGTATCATCTGATTTTCACCTGGAATAGTGGGAGCACATGGCTACAACTATTCCAGCAAAATGATACGGGAAAACAATCGATACGGAAAAGTGATGAATATCACCCAAATGCTGTGATTGTCTTTAAATCTGTAAAGCCGCAACGATTTCCTCTAACTAAGGTTATGGTTGGAGTTATGGTTCTCAGAGCGTAACCAAAGTTAGAAGACAGAAACGGTCAACCGCCACTATCCTTCAATCATAAACCTGTTTCAGGAGATGACATGATGAGCGATAAACAAGAAAGTACGCTGAGCATCATTGCTGCGCTTGTGGCGCTGTTTACAGCCATGATTGCCCCACGGCCGTTCCGGCGACGCGGGCGGTTTGTTTACTGGTGGATTTTGCCATCTACAAATAAATTCTGGTAAAGTCACCAGACCACAAATTGAACGCAGGAGGTTTTTTCCATGACTATTCCTTTAACTGACGATGTTGTATCAGCGGTGGTGGCTCCAGTAAAGCCGTCCGTCTGGCTGGTTGCCCTGCGCGGTTTTGCCAACGGCGTCATGGGAGCGGCCATTGTCGTCTCAGCCCTGCTGTCTCTAGAGTTCAATTTTGGCGTGCCGCGCATCGTGGCGGCGGCGTTGATGGGTTTTCTCGGTTTTGCCATCATTTTTGCCGGGGAAGGGATCTCTATTTTGTTGTGGAAAGTGCTGGGTGGCCTGTGCAAACTGCTGCATTTTGAGCGCGGCGTCCACGCTTTGCAAACGGTTCCCCCTGTGCCTATTGGCCGGATTGTGGGTGCGTTCATTTACATCGCCGGGGATACGCTCTGGCCGAACAGCTTCTTCCAGCACATTACCTTACCGGTGGTGGGGGAAATGGCGATTGTGCTGTCGGGATTTACAGTGATGATAGTAGCGTTGGCGCGTATGAACGGCCGTTCCCGGCCCACCCAAATCGCCCTCATCGCTGTCCCCATCTTGCTCATCCTGGCCTTTGCCGCCTGGGTGATCAATCCTGGTTATGACGATTACCTGGCCACGCTGCCGGAAACGGCCGTTACCCCCACCCTGGCGCTCGAAAATCCCGGCCAACCCGGCCCCTACGCCGTACAAACTCTCACCTATGGCAGCGGCGAGAACGGCCGTCGCCCCGAATTTGGCGCTGCCGCCGACCTGATCACCCCTGTCGTGGATGGTTCGCCCCTCTTTGGCGGTTACGGCGGGTTGGCCGGTTCCTTCTTCAACTGGTATTGGGGCTTCGATTTCACGCAGTTACCGCTTAACGGCACAGTCTGGTATCCCGAAAGCGAGGGACCGTTCCCCCTCGTTCTCATGGTGCATGGCAACCATCCCATGAGCGATTTCTCCGACCCCGGCTACGCTTACCTGGGCGAACATCTGGCCAGCCAGGGGTACATCGCCGTTTCCGTAGACGAGAATTTCCTCAACGGGCTGTTCTTTTTCGATGGCAAATTTGAGGAAATGCCGCTGCGCGCCTGGCTGCTGCTGCAACATTTGCAGCAGTGGCAAAGCTGGCATGAGACGCCAGGCAACCCCTTCAACAGCAAAGTAGATATGGACCACATCGCCCTCCTCGGCCATTCGCGGGGCGGCGAGGCGGTGGCTTGGGCAGAGTATTTGAACCGGCGCGCAATGGAACCGGTAACGGCCGTTTCCCAACCTGACGACTTCGGTTTTGGCATTCGGGGCATCGTCAGCCTCGCCCCGTCGGACGCCTATGCTGGGCCGGGCGGCCGTAAACCGACCCTGGATCAAGCCAACTACTTGCTGCTGGCGGGCGGTCACGACAGCGACACGTTTATGCTCTACGGGCAGCCGCAGTACAACCGCGCCCGCTTCAACGATAATCCGAACGGCTTCAAGGCCCTGGCCTACGTCTACCAGGCCAATCACGGCCAGTTCAACAGTGTATGGGGCACTGAAGACCGCGGCGTTTACAATTCCTGGCTGCTCAACCGCGCCCCGCTGCTAACGGCCGACGAGCAGCAGCAGACGGCCAAAGTGCTGATTACCAGTTTCCTCAACGCGGCGCTGAAGGATGACTCCGACTACCGCGCGGTGTTTGGCAATCCGGGCGCGACAGCCAACTGGCTGCCCGACAACATTATTGTCACCCAACTGCAAGAGGAGCCATTCATCCGTATAGATACCAACGACGGCAGCGCCGTTCTAGCTGCCACCGAGGTGACCGGGGCTGAAGCTGCCGCGTCTGGAATGACCCTGGCGAAGGTGGAAGCGTTAAAACTGCGCAACGGCGAGAACGAGCAGGGCAACAAGGCGGTGCATCTGGCCTGGGATGCCGGGTCGCAGCCAGCGTATGAAATCACGCTGCCGCCGGAAAAGGCGGCGGCCTGGGGATTGACGCCAGACCACGCGCTCACCTTTGCCCTGGCCGGCGTCCCCGGAGAGATAGTGGGCGAGGTATTAGTGGAATTGGAAACGGCCGTTGGCCTGACCACCCGCTTGCCTTTACGCGATTTTGCGCCTCTCCTGCCGCCGCTGCCCGCCCACCTGGTCAAAGCGGACTGGTTGTATGGCATGAACAACTTTCCCGACAAGATCACGCCAGAGGAGGTAGTCTTACAAACTTACACTCTGCCGCTGTCCGCTTTCCAGGCGACCGCCCCATCATTCCAGCCTGACCAGCTTCGCGCCATTCGTTTTCTGTTTGACGGCCGTGAAGCAGGCGCACTTTATCTGGATGAAATTGGCTTTAGCCCACAGCCGTAAAGATGATTTTGCCCGCTTCCGGCAAGATATAATCACGAGCCTAACTTTGGTTAGAAAACGGCCGTTCCCCTTCCACCTTAAACTATACCCAAACATCACTTGAAATCAGGCGGATGCTGGGAGATATGGCCGTGGCTGACTGCGCAGCAGCGGCGGCTTTCCAGCATGTCTACCCCCATTTCACGGTTGTTTCTTTGCTGGACGTATTGGCCGCCGCCCACCGCCGCTGATGTGGCCGCCAGTACCGAGGCTGCTGTCAGCCGTAGTAGGCCAACATCTTCTCGCGCTGCCGCGCTGCGGCGCGTGGGTCCAGGCGGGCCAGTAATTCCAGTTCTTTCTCAACACTCGCCGGCAGCGGATTATCCTGTTTTTGTTTGCGTCTCTGGCACACCAGACAAATCTTGACGCCTGGCGGCAGGGCGGTCACCACATCCCATTGGCCGCTCTGGCTTTGTTCGCCCACGGCCGGTTTGGGCTGCGGCGAACAGAGGGCGCCGCTGACGCCGCCCACTTCATGGACAAAGTGGGCAATGTCATGCAGTTTTCCTTGACCAAAACGAACCAGGTAATCCATGCCCCGATTTTAGCGCATTTTGGGAAAGCGGTAGAAGCAAACAAAACGGCGGTTTTGCCAGCAATCGACACGCGACAACCAGAACGACCCCGCATTGACTCACCATCTCGAGTCTGGTAT
>JAWOGU010000251.1:0-4285 GCA_046496595.1 Chloroflexota bacterium | reverse complement strand
CGGCCATCAGCACGGCCACCCGCGCCCAGGGACTGAGGTCCAGGCTGTCAATGGATGGGAGCTGCACCTGCACGCGACCCAAAGCCATCGGGTCCAGGTTGTTAATGACGCGGCCAACCATCACACCGTCGAATTTTTGCTGGATGTCCTCAATGGAATCGGTGACTTGATCAAAATAAGTTTCCATTAGGGAATAATCTCCTTATGCACCTGGAAGTTGGTGCGGTAGCCGCCGGAACCGATGGTGTGCGTGGCGCTGGTGACGCGATAATTGCCGCTGAAATCGGGGCCTAGCCCGTCCAGCGTAATCACCGCCCCGGCGCGAATGCGCGGGTCGCCGACGGCCGAGCCGGAGCCGGTGAGGCGGGAATTCAGCTTTTGCCGCAGTTGGCGAATAATTTGCAGGGCGCTGTTGGCAATGTCCGCCGGGCTGCTGATGGGTTGGTCTACGATGGTGATCGCCGGGCCGCCCGCCGCTTTGGCAAAGGAAGCGGCATCACCGGGAACCACACTCACCGCCAGGCTTTCGCGGTCAAAATCCCACCCGGCAGAAACGAGAAAGCTCAAAGGCAGTTCACGCATGGTGAACTTCATGGCGACGCTGGCGACCTGTCCCACGGTGCTGATCTTGGGCGAAAATTCCAGCAGCGATTCGCCCCAGGTCAGCGTCAGCCGGGACGAATATTCTTTGGGGAAGAAGCGGGAAAGGTAGAAAACATCCCCTTCCACCCAGAAATCGGCGTCGTATTGGGCGGCGATACGTTTGACAAGGTCAAAATCACTTTCACCCTTGCCCTTTTTCCCCTGCTTGGTGCCGGTTCCTTTAAAAATAACGTTGAGCACAGTCATGGCCGTAGACACCGTCATCACCGCCGGATCGATGGCGGGGATGAGTAAATTTTCGGCGCTGACAATGATGGCGACGAGGGCGTCAGCCAGGGGGCCAAAACCTCTGGCGTAAGTGCCGCGCGTCAGGCGGTTTAAATAATCGTGGGCCACCAGCGTCATGCCGGGCATCCCGCCGTTGGGGAAACTCACCTGTAAACCGGTGACTTCGCCTTCGAAAACCTTTTCCAACGGATCGGGCGCGTAGCCCAGAGAAAGAACGAGCTTGTTGTCTATGTCGAACAGGCCATCCCCCTGCCCGGTCAGGCCAGCCCCGCCCGGGCCGAGACGCACGTTGGTGGGGAATGGTTGGAAGCCCAGCCCGCGAATGTGGCTTTGCAGCCAGCGCAAATCGTGGTTTGCCAGGGATACTTCGACCCGGTCGGCGGCGTTTTGCCCATCCTGATAAGTGATACCAGAGACGGCGCCGCGCACGGCCGAGGGGAGTTGTTCGCCATTGATCTCAACGTTATATTCAGGCGCGTAACGGGGGAATTGAGCCATTTACTGCATCACCTCTCCCGTTTCCGGGTCGCGGAAGGGAAGCTGCGGAATGAGCAGTTCTTGCCCGACCTTAATCTGGTCGGGGTGGTCCAGGTTGTTGTTGATGGCAATAGGCCGCCACATTGCCGGGTTTTGGTAAACCTTTTGGGCAATGCTGCTCAGCGTTTCACTTTGCACCACGGTATGCAGATGGCTGTAATCCACCGTTTCCCGCTTGGTTTCTTTGGCCTCCAGTTCCGCGTTGACAAATTCATTGAAGGTCACTTGCAGACGGGCGCGGACCGGCGTGCCATCAGTCATAAACATGACGAAGCGTTGGTTGGCGCGGACCAGTACGCATTTGAAGGCCAGGGATCCCCAACTGAACAGCAGGACGGGCGGGGCGTGGGTGGTGGGGTCTATGTTCATGAGGTTGGTGATCTTGCTGGTCAGTTCGCGCACGTCTTGCCCGGCGCTGTTGTAGCCCTGATGAGCTTCATGGCTGTCTACCAACAGTTCCATTTCCAGGGTCTGCATATTGCCGGCGACAAATTGCAGCAGGGGCGCGCGCAGGCCGGGCACAGCCATTTGGGCGAAGTTGTTATCCCGATTGATGGTATATTCTTCTGGGTTAAAGAGGACCGGAATCTGGTCGTTGTTGACCATGTTGGTGAGGATTGCTTTTTCCAGAGCCATTTTCAGAATCTCCCGGTGCGCTCGCGATGCGCCTGCAAGCGGTACTCCAGTTTTTGCATCACTTCATCGGTGAGACGGTTGATGTCAACGGCCGTTTCCGTTCCCACTATCTGCTTATTTCCCATCTCCCAGCGCGACGCGCCAAAGGGGGCGGCTGTTTCAGGCTGACGAGTTGGCGGCGCTTCGGCTTTGGCCGCCGGTTGACGCGGCGGCTGGCGCAAAATGCGGGGCGCGGCTTGGGAGGGCATGGCGGGCGGGGTAAGGGGGTCTGTGAACGGCCGTTTCCGTTCCCCTTCCTTCTCCTGCGCCGCCGCCAATACCGGCCTGGGCTGGCCTGACAGTATGTCCAGCGGTTGATGCTGCTGGTTAAGCCGCCGCGTCAGCACCTGTACAGCCGTGTGTTGTTCCGACTCCTGCCGCTGTAAGCGTTCGGCCAGAATCGTCATTTTCTGCACGCCTTGAATCGGCCGTTTGGACTGCCAGTCGGGCGTAGAAGCAGGGCGCGGCGATTCCGGGCTGGCGCTTTCTGCATCTGAGCGCTGTGTGGGCTGTACAAGCACCAGGTTCAGGCGGGGCCGAAGTTGGGTATGGGCGTGGTGGGCGTGATGATGGTGGTGGGTAACGGCCGTTTCTCCCATCCCCATCTCTAGAAACACCGGAGACAAAGACTGCCACAGAGCCGTACCCCGCCCATACCGGGCCAGGATGGCGGCTGCCATTTGGCTGGCGCTGCCCGACCGTTCCGTTTGCGGGAAACGATGGGCTGATGGGGGGGAAACGGCCGTTTGCAAACGGCCGACGCTGGTACGCAACTCATTCATTCGGTATTCATCCGTCCATTGATGACAGAAATCTGTTCAACCCACTGCCGCCGATCCGGATGTTCCATCTCCATGATCTCGGCCTGGGGCCAGTGAAAGTGGTAGGCTACAAACGCTACCTCCTCGACCAATTGATCAAGAGGGTAGCTTAATACCCCCCCAGAGCGGGTACCTCCAGCTCGAAGCTTTGTTCGCAGTGGGGGCAGGTGACGGGGGAACGGCCGTTATCCAACTGATTGATCTGGTTATATAAATTTTGTAGATAAGCCAGATCCGTGGCGTACATGTTCTCAATCACCTTCGGCGTAATTTGCGGCAGACTGCCCAGGCGCGTGACGACACGTGACAGTAAAATAACCACCAGATAAGCCGGGTTGTTTTTTACGCGCATGTCGCGCAGCGGCAGAATTTCATCCGCCGCTGTTGCCCGGCGCATCACACCATCCCGGTGCATAGAACCATCGGCATCCACAAACCCGCAAGGCAGCGTAAACTCAAATTCCGTTTGAAACATCGTTTTCCTCCTGGGAATGAATTCCCAGTTTGAGAATAGAAAGTGTGCTTTTGTAAATGAGGCAACTATTGAAGTAATCATTCCCTCCCCTCAATCCCCTCCCAAAGGGAGGGGAAGTTTGGCTCCCTTTGGGAGGGGGCTGGGGAGAGGGAAAAACTAATCTAGTTGCAACCCTTCATGCGCCAACTCCAGCGTTTCAATCGCCACCTCGTTGCCTTCGGCGTTGAACTCAGGCGCGGTGTACTTGGTAGGCCAGCCAGAACGGAAATTCCACCGCTTTAGCTCCGTACCGTCACGGTCCAGCAAAATCACCGAACCATCACGCCGGTCGGGGGCGCCTTGCACAATGCTCTTGTGCCACTCATACAAATCGGTGTTGTCGGTCACGCCGCGTTTGAGTGTGATATTGCTGAACGTGGTGCGTCCCATCAGCTTACGCGTGGTCAGGTTTTCGCCGCCCTGGCGGTATTCCACCACTTCCACGCTGCTGTCCAGCCCACTCACTTCCTGAAACGCGGCTATGTTCAGCCCATCCACTTCAACCAAAAAGTTGTAACTGAAAAAAGGATCGTTTCGATCTCCTGTTGCCATGATCTTTCTCCTGAAAATGATTTGATGCGTGACGAGTGATGCGTGATCCGTGAAATGGGATTCATCTCGTATCACGCATCACGCATCACGAATTAGCCGCACCGGTGAGCTGCGAAATGCGGAAAATGACAAATTCGGCCGGTTTGACAATGGCGACGCCAATCTCGGTGATGACCATACCTGCTTCGCGCACTTCAGGCGGGTTGGTGGTCTCGTCACAGCGCACGTAGAACGCTTCATCCGGTGTGGCGCCGAACAGGGCGCCGTCGCGCCAGACATTGGTAAGGAAGCTGCC
>JAWOGU010000510.1:0-15824 GCA_046496595.1 Chloroflexota bacterium | reverse complement strand
ATCCGCAACAACAAAATCGGGTTGGACGTGAACAACGCCGAAATTGGTGTGTGCGGGCGCGGTATCTATCTCCTGGGCGGTACCGAGTTCAACCAGATCACCACCAACCGCATCATCAAACCGGGGCTTTCGGCCATCTCTCTTAACGATACACCGGTGGTTTCCACCTCGGACGCCAACACCCTGCGCGGCAACGTCATCAAAAAGCTGACGCCCTGGGGCGAAATTGAAGGCAACAACAGCCCGGAAGACGCCATTCAGATCACCAAGAGCCTGCCCGACGCCTTCCGCAACTTCAAACCGGCGCAGGTCACAAATATTGACGGCACGGCAGTCAGCGGCACAAACGGCGCAGGCAGTTCTTGCCCAAACTGCATTGTCGAACTCTTTTTGGATGATACCAACGCCATCACGGAGACACTGCAATCGCTGGCTGTGGTCACGGCCAATGCCAACGGCAATTGGACCGCTACGCTGCCGGCGGCGCTTACGTCCGGTCAGGCGCTGCGCACCACCAGCACCAGCACCCAGCACAATACCATTCCCGGCATGAGCCTGGGCACGACGACAGGTCTGTCAGTGTTGTACACCCCCGGTTATGACATATACCTGCCCATGATTAAGAAATAAATGTAAACACAACATGACAGGTCTAAGAAGACCTGTCATGTTTCTTTGAGAGCCATAGGAGGATCCCCATGAAACAACTCTCTTCCCATCAAGTATTGCGGGTTATATTGACCCTGGTCGGGTTGGCTGCCATGCTGGGGGCTGTCTGTTTGGCGCAGCCTGCCATCCAGGCTGCACCAGCCGCCATCGTGCAAACCAGCACCGCCGACGCGCCCTGGGTGAACCTGACAGCCGGGACTTCCTTACTGGGGCCGGCCGACACGGCCACGGCCGTTCCGCTCTCCCTCGCCGCCGCCTACTTGAACAGCGACCCCCTGCCTGATCTCATCGCCGGTTATGAAACGGCCGTTGGCGGCTTTTTAGCCCTCTATCCTGGTGTCGAAAATGAGGCGTTCTTTGCCGCGCCTCAGACCATTTCCCTAAACTTTTCTCCTGGCTGGCTGGCTGCCGGCGATTTTAATGCCGACGGGCTGCCGGACGTGGCGGCTGCTGCGCCGGGTGACGACGTCTTCTACCTGCTGGCGGGCGATGGCCTGGGCGGCCTGGGCGCGCCGGAAACGCTGAAACTGCCCGGCGCGCTGACGGCGCTGGCGGCGGGCGAGATTGGCCGCCAGGATGGGCTGGCGGACCTGGCGCTGGCTGTGACCACGCCAGAAGGGGCGCGTTTATTGGTTTTGACAGGGGAGAATGGGCTGGCAACGGCCGTTCCCCACAGTTACGCCCTGCCCGCCCCGGCCACAGCCATCGCCATCGGCCAGCTCAACGACGACTACCCCTTTGACGTGGCCGTGGCTGCCGGGAGTAACCTGCTCATTCTGCATGGCTCCGACCACCTGGCTGTGGAGATGAAAACGGCCGTTCTGGAAACCATTCCGCTGGACTTTACCCCCACTTCCCTGGTTTTAGGAAACTTTGACCACACAGCCAATAACACGGCAGTGGCGGCAGAGGGCGCGCAGGCGCAAGACATCGCCCTGCTGGACGCCGCCGGACAAATGCACATCCTGCAACGCAGCGTTCCAGAATCCGCCTTCGTTTATCAGGTTCCACGCACTGTCCACGCTCCACTTCTCCAGCCCCACTCTCTCATCTCCGCCCAAATCTCCAGCCTACCCGGTGATGATTTGCTGCTGCTGGCGGCCAACGGCCGTTCCCTGCCCATCTTTAGCGCGGCTGAGGGTGAGTTGGCGGAGTTGGCGGTGACTGCTGGGGAAATAACGGCCGTTCTCCCCCTGCGCCTCAATCAAGACGGTTTGGACGATCTCGTCATCCTGAGCAAAGGAGCAGCCGCTCCGCTGACAGCCTTCACCACGCCGGTGCGCACCTTTGAGGTAACCATCCCCTCAGACGAGGACGACCGCAATCCGGGCGATGGCAAATGTGAACGCCAAAGCGCCCTCGGTTATTATGACTGCACCCTCCGGGCGGCCATCCAGGAGGCCAATGCCAGCCCCGGATACGACGAGATTCGGCTCAACATTTACCGGGGCGGATGGTATGGCGGCGACAGCATCAAACCCACCCGCGCCTTACCGGAAATCACAGAAGGAGTGGTGATTCGAGATGTGTGGCCCGGTGAAAAACAGGTCATCGACGGCCGTAATATGCCCCTGGGCATCGGCCTGCACATACGCGCCGCCAACGTGGTACTAGAAGACATCGCCTTCGTCAACTTTGTCAATACCAATGCAGACAACCCGGTCATCAAAGTCAGCGTCGGCCAGGACAATATCATCGACAACTGCCAGATCGGCCCACAAAATGGCGGCCATGGCCTCGAACTGACCAGCGGCAATAATCGCATCCGCCACAGCGTTATCTCCGGAAACCAATCTACCGGCGTGGTAATCAGCGGCGGTGACGGCAATATCATTGGCCCTGATAACTATATTGGCTTTGGTCCATCCGGCGCCGGGACCGCCAATCAGCATGGCGTCGTAATCAGCCGGGGAACCAATGCCACAATCGGCAGTCCCCAGGCGGGAGGCCACAATATCATCTCCGGAAACCGCGTGATGGGGGTGTCGTTAAGCAGCACAAACACCAGCGGCACGCTGATCATTGGCAATACCATTGGCCTGGATGCCACAGGGATGGAGGGCCTGGGCCACCTGAACGGCGGTATCAACATTACAACCGGCGCCGGCGCCACCACCATTGGCAACAATACGGCCGCGGGGCGCAACCTTATCGGCGACAACTCCATAGGCATTAGAATCGACCACGGCTACAGCACCGCCGATACCATCATCAAGGGCAACTATATTGGCGTCAATGCCAGCGCCACAGCCGCTGTCGCCAATCGTAACCAGGGCATTTACGCCAACAGCCCCGCCGTGGTGCAAATCCAAAACAATGTCATCGGCGGCTCGTCTACCTCGAGCCACGGCATAGAAATCACGTACAGCTTCCCACAAACGCTGGCTCACCAGGTCAACGGCAACTTTGTGGGGACCAATGACGCCAACGGCACGGTCAACCTGGGAAACGGCCGTTCCGGTATCTATATCCACAACATGTACGGCGTACAGATCGGGCAAAATAACGTGTGGTACAACCAGGAAGAAGGCATTTACAGCCATGGCGGCCAATCGACCATCACCGGCAATCGTCTCGTGCAGAATGGGCGCGGCGGCCTGACCACTGCCGGAAACACATACGCCATCACCGATAACCTGTTGAGCAGAAACCGCGGCGTCAACCTTCTGGTCCGCAGCAACAGCAGCGCCAACACCCTGCTCGACAATCGTATCGTCTGCGATGACCTGGCGCAGAGCGAAACAGGCATCGACATCAACAGTCAGAACAATACCATCGACAACAGCGGCGAGGCATTTATCACCAACTGCGTCGATGGCGTCATCTTGAACGGCAGTCACAACACCCTCTCCAACTACCGTATCGAACGATCCTTAAGAAGCGGCGTCACAGTATACGGTACCGGCAACGAGGTTGGTCCCAACAATGTCATCAACTGGGGGGCGGCAGGCGTGGAAATTGCCGGAACAGACAACATCGTGAAAGGCAACTACCTGGGCGTGGATCAAACGGGCAATACGGCCGCCCCAAACTACTATGCCAGCCTCATAGACTTTGGCGAAAACAGCGTCATTGGCGGACCTTCGCCCGATGATGGCAACGTCATTTCCGGCAGCGGCATGGTGGGCGGCTCCGGAATCCATCTCTGGGGCAGCGGCGCCATAGTGCGCCACAACCATATCGGCGTTGGCGCCAATGGTACCACGCCGCTCGGCAACATAAACGGCATCCACATCGGCGGCGTGAGCAACACCATCCAAGACAACCTCATTGCCCACAACAGCAGCGGCATCCTGGTGGAACAGGGAAACGGCAACGCCATATTCGGTAACAGCATCTACAGCAACGGCATGGGCATAGACCTCAGCCCGGCCGGGGTGACGCTGAACGACAGCGGCGACAGCGACATAGGCGCTAACAATCTACAAAATTATCCCGTGCTCACTCTGGGCGGGATCACCGGCAGCAATACACGCGCCATAGGCATGTTGGACAGCCTGCCCCACAAAACCTACACCATCCAGCTTTACAGCAACCCTGCCTGTGACCTCACCGGCTATGGGCAAGGACGCACCTATATAGGACAGGGCACGGTCACTACGAACGCCGCCGGACAGGCCAATATAGACATAACGGTGGCAACGGCCGTTCCCCAAGGCCACTATCTCACTGCCACCGCCACAGATCCCGACGGCAGCACCTCGGAATTTTCCGCCTGCTACGGACCGCTGCGCATACTGGGCGCCGACACCTTCACCGTCAACATGCTGGGCGACGCCGCAGACAACAACCTGAGCGACGGCATTTGCGACAGCAGCGCCGCCGCCGGACAGCAGTGTACCCTGCGCGCCGCCATCCAACAGGCCAATGCCAACGTAGGCGCCAACATGATCCTGCTGCCCGCCGGCGTTTACCCGCTCTCCCTGGCAGGCAGCGAAAATGCCGCCGCCACAGGCGACCTGGACATCACCGATGATCTGCTCCTCAGCGGCGCGGGAGCCAATGTCACCATCATCCAAAGTGAAGTCGCCGACCGCGTTTTTGAAATCCGTAACAACGCCACGGTAGACATCGTCGGCATCACCATACGCGGCGGTAATCTGACAACCACCGCCAATGGCGCAGGTATTCTGGTAAACAGCGGCACCACGCTGACCCTGGATGTGGTCAGCGTGCAAGAGAACGCCACAAGCGGCGGCAGCGGCGGCGGCATCTACAGCGCCGGAAACATCACCTTGTGGGAAAGCGCCGTCATCAGCAACACCGCCGGCGCCGAAAGCAATGGCGGCGGCGGGTTGTACCTGCTCGGCGGCAGCGCTGCGCTGCGCAACGTGACGCTCTCCGGCAACCAGACCAAGGGGAATGGCGGCGGCATCTTGAATATGCTGGCCTCCGTTAATCTGAACAACGTCACCGTCACCAACAACACGGCCGACACCGACAACGATGGCGGCGATGGCGGTGGTTTGTGGTCAGCCGCCGCCAGCTTCTACGTCAAGAACTCCCTGATTGCAGAAAATAGCGATCTCAGCGCTGGCAGCTACCCGTATGGCGCAGCCGACTGCTCCGGCGTGTTTACCACCCAGGGCTATAACCTGATCGGCGACAAGGGGCAGCAAAATAACGCCAATCCCCCCGCCTGCCAGGGGTTTGGCGGCGCCGGCAACAACGACAACCTGGGCGGTTTTTGGGCGCTGGGGCGCTACCTGCGCTATAACGCCGGGCTGGGTCCGTTGCAGTTAAACGGCGGCGCAACGCCAAATCATTCACCCATTGCGCTGGGGTCTGGCTGGGCCGTAGACCAGGGGAACCTGGCCGCGCCCGGCAGCGGCGGCAATGCCTGCGCCGCGTTTGACCAGCGCGGGCAGCTTCGGCCGGTGGATGGCGGCACGGATGGCGTGGCCGTGTGCGACCGGGGCGCTGTAGAGCTGATTCCGTCTTATCTGCATATCAATGATGTGACGGTGACAGAGGGCAGCGCGGCCGTGTTCAATGTCAGCCTCTCTGCCCCGGCACAGATTACGTTTACGGTGCAGTACTCAACGACTGATGTAACGGCCGTTGCCGGCGCAGATT
Source organism: Chloroflexota bacterium (assembly GCA_046496595.1). Taxonomy (GTDB): domain Bacteria; phylum Chloroflexota; class Anaerolineae; order Promineifilales; family Promineifilaceae. The sequence goes on along the minus strand of JAWOGU010000510.1, from coordinate 10,079 downwards.
TCACCCACACCAGCGGCGCACTCACCTTTGGCATCGGCCAGAGCAGCCAAACCATCACCATACCCACCCTCACAGACACCCTCAGCGAAAACACAGAAACCTTCCGCGTGCGCCTGTATAACCCGCAGTGGGTGTTCATCGCCGATGGCGAAGGCATTGGCAGCATCCTGGACGGCAGCCCACAGCCTTCCTTGCTGATCAATCATGTGACGATAACAGAAGGGGACGTGAGCGACAGTGTACAGGCTGTCTTCACCGTCAACCTGAACAGCGCCAGCGGCAAAACGGTGACGGTGGACTATGCCACGGTAGCGGGCACGGCCGCCGCCGGCGACGATTACGCCGCTGTCCAAAGTCAGCTAACCTTTGCCCCCGGCGTCACGTCGCAGACAATCGCCGTTAACATCGTAGGCGATGACGTGCAGGAAACCAGCGAAACCTTTAGCGTACAATTGAGCAATCCCATAAACGCCACCCTGGGCGCAGCGGCCGGCACAGCAACCATCATCGACAACGACAGCCCCGCGCTCTTTATCTACGATGCCTCGGTGGTGGAAGGCGACAGCGGCACAAGCCCCATGACGTTTGTGGTTGAGTTAGTCAAGCAGGGAATGGGAACCATTGCGGTGCAATATACCACGCTGGCGGGAACGGCCGTTCCCGGTGAAGATTACACAGTCACCAATGGTACGCTGACGTTTGCCCCCGGGGAAACGTTAAAGACCATCAGCGTGCCCATCATCGGCGACGACGTGAGCGAAGCCAACGAAACCTTCACGGTGCGGCTGCAAGCGCCCACCGGCGGGGCGGTGCTTGCCAGAAGCGTGGCTAATGGCCTCATTTTGGATGATGGCGGTTCTTTTGTCTACCTGCCAATGATTGTACGGTAGGGGGGTCATACAAGATGGGTCCAATCTTTGAGAATGGACCCATCTGCACACAAAACAAATTGGAAAATAACATGTTAACGATGAAACGAATTGGATTTATTTTATACCTTATGGGATTGGTTTTGCTGATGGGGTGCAGCGGCAAGCAGGAGGAAATGGTAGAAGCAACGGCCGTTTCCCCCACATCCGCCCCCGAAACCACTGTACCAGACCCCACCCAGGCGCCAGCAGAAACGGCCGTTTCCGAGCCAACCCCCGCCCCAACGCCCGCGCCAACGGCCGTTTCTGTCAAATGGGGTGAGGCGTATGTGAACGAGGAAGGCGGCTATGCCTACCCAACCATACCGGATTATCAAGTCTCCGTCTCTGGCGGCATGGTCACCATGCTCGCCAACGGCGCCGACCCCGATATTGGCCCCATGGTCATGATCATGGGTGGACAAACCGGCGAAATGACCAACGAAACACTGTATGAACAGCTAAAAAACGGCACAGGCATGACAGTGGGCGAAGCCGAAGCCATTACCGTGGACGGCATGGCAGGGTTGGCCGCCGACATCACCGGCGATAACAACGGCAAGGCCATGCGCAGCCGGGCGGCGCTGCTGATGGTGACGCCCACGCAACAGTTTAGCCTGCTGGTGGGCGCGCCAGCCGCACAATGGACAGAGGTTGAACCCTATTTTGAAGGGCTGTTAACGGCCGTTACTTTCTTTCAGGCTGTCACGCCCGCACCGGTTTCCAGCCTGGAACCGGGTTGGTACGCTCACGTCAACGCCAACGTCACCCGCGACCTGGTGGTGGCAGGTGATACGGCTTACGCCGCCACCCTGGGCGGCATGGTCGCCTGGGATCTCACCAGCGGGCAAGGGCTGCTGGATGGCGACCCGGACCCCTATACGCCGCGATCCTACCTGGGCACACCCTTGCAAGGCATGAGTCATGTCAGCGCCAATGCCATCACCACCTGCAAGATAAACGGAGAACCGCGCGTCATCGTGGGCACTCTGACCGGCTTGAGTGTGTTTGATCCATACACAGGCCAATGGGAAGCGCCGCCGGAAACACCGGAAAACAGCCGCGTCGCCAACAGCAAGATCAGCCAGTTATATTGTGATGAAGAGAACGGCCGTTTGCTGATCGGCTACAACGGTCTGGGCGTCTTGGATTTAAACGACGGCAGTTGGCAGCGTTTTACTCGCAGCGAGGGGCTGGCTTGGGACAGCGTGACCGATCTGGCGGTCAGTGGGGCGGATATTTGGGCAGCTTCCGGCTATAACGGACTGGCCCAAATCAGCGGCGACCAGATCACCCTGCACAATGCCGCCTCCGGTATGCCCGACGAAAAGGCGTTTGCCCTGGCCGTCGCTCCGGATGGCGTGCTGTGGGTAGGCGGAGCCAGCGGTCTGATGAAATTCAGCGGCGGGGCATGGACCCTCTACGGCCGAGACATTTCCACCGCCCTCACCGACATCAATGAACTGGAAATTGCGCCGGACGGCCGTATCTGGGTGGCCGCCGCCCATCTCGGCGACGGCGAACTGTGTCTGTTCGATCCCGCCAGCAATACCTGCGCCCTTATTCATAAAGATGCTGCCAGCCAACCCATCCTCGCCCTGACGCTGGATGAGCAGGGGCGCGTCGTATACGGCACAGGGCGCGGCGTCACCCTGCTAAACCCGGACAGCGGCGACACGGCAGCTTTCGTGCGCCAAAGCGATCAGCTTGCCGCCAACTTCGTGGATTCGCTGGCCTCCGCGCCGGATGGCGCCCTGTGGGTAGGCACAGACGGCGGCATCCAACAGATGGATCCCGCCATGCCAGACACACCCTGGACCACCTTCCGCGCCCGCGAAACGCCGGGCCTGGGCGGCAGTTGGGGGCGCGACATTGCCATGGCCCCGGATGGCGCGGTTTGGGTCGCTGTAACCAACGGCAGCGCCAGCCGCTTCCGCGATGGCGTCTGGCAGCCTTTTGAAGATCTCTATTCTTACGACAGCGTAGCCGTAGACGCCGCCGGTCGCGCCTGGTTTGGCGACGAGGGGAAGGGCATTGTGGTGCTGAACGCCGATGGTTCGACTGCCATGCAGCTTACCACCGCCGAAGGACTGCCCAGCGATAAGGTCATGGCGCTGCTGGCTGACGGCGAGACGATGTGGATCGCGTTGGATACCGGCCTGGCAAAATACGCTGATGGCCAGGTGTCGATGGCGCTGGATAAGAATCGTCTGCCGCATCCTTACCTGCGGGCGCTGGCGCTGGACGAGTCGGGCAACCTGCTGCTTGGCGCTAATCTGAGCATTGTGCGTTATGACGGCGAACAGACTGAGGTGCTGATCAATTTCCCGCAAGAAGGGTTTATGGACTGGTTGACGACGCTGGCTGTGGGGGAAAACGGCCGTATCTGGGCCGGCACGGCCAATGGCCTGTTTTATTCAGACGATGGCAGCGATTGGACCCGCCTGACAACAGCCGATGGCCTGCTTACCAACTTCATCTCTGCCCTACACGTCGATCAATATGGCGCGGTGTGGATTGGCGGGGGCGGCTCCAATTTTGACGGCGGCGGCTTGCTGCACATCGTGCCCTAACCTGACCCATTATAAATTTGAGGAGTGCGCACGAGCAGCGCGCCCACGTGCTGCGCTCCTCACCACACAAATTTCGTAGCCGCGGTATCCTTACCACGCTCGTGTAAGCGCGACAGGGATGTCGCGGCTACGAAATGGGGTTCTCCAACAGACTCGTAGATCAAAAAGAGATTGGGGACTGGAGATTAGAAAGTCTCCAACCTCCGGTTTTCCAGGCAAGCAGGTGGAGGCGGACATGAGTCGGCATAAGAAGAATCTGCAATATTTCTCTTACTTGCTGCGGCTGTGGGAAACAGAAGATGAGGCGCAGCACGTCTGGCGGGCTTCACTGGAGTTTCCGGCCACAGGGGAGCGACGTGGTTTTGCCTCCCTGGACGAACTTTTTCTCTATCTTGAAGAAGAAACCAGTCGGAAACCAGAAACTCCTGCTAACAACTGAAGGTAGGGTTCACTTGGGTGCAGATTGGACCAATCTTGGAGATTATTCCAATCTAAAAGGCAGGCTTTTGCATGACTCCAAATGTAAACGGCCGTTTCCGTTTACAATCTCATCAAGTTGTCCGATAATCACGGGCAATCACACCAACTGGAGACCACTATGTCTGAACCACAAAAACCCTTCAACTATCCCCCCGCCCAACCCGCCGCCGTCGTCGATGATTACCACGGCGCAGCGGTAGCCGACCCGTACCGCTGGCTGGAAGAGCCGGATTCGGCCGAGACCACTGCCTGGACCAAAGCGCAAAACGAATTTGCGCAACAATTCCTCCAGGCATTGCCGGCGCGCCCCGCCTTTGAACAGCGGCTGACAGCCCTGTGGAACTATCCGAAGGTTTCTGCGCCGCGTTTACGCCACGGCCGTTATTTCTTCCGCAAAAATGATGGTCTGCAAAACCAGGCTGTTCTCTACGTGCAGGACAGCCTGGAGAGCGAACCCAGACTGGTGCTGGACCCCAACACGCTCAGCGAAGACGGCACCACGGCTTTGATGAATGAGGCGTACAGCAAAAACGGCCGTTATCTGGCTTATTCCCTGGCAGAACACGGCTCCGACTGGCAGACCATCCGCGTGCGCGACCTGGAAACCGGGCAGGATTTAGCCGGCGGCCTCCAATGGTGCAAATTCACCAGCATCGCCTGGCTGCCCGACAGCAGCGGCTTCTACTACGCCCGCTACCCCGCCCCCGGCGAATTGCCGGACGCGCCGCCCAGCACCCATCACAAAGTCTATCTGCACCGCCTGGACCAAACCCAGGCAGACGATTCACTCATCTACGAACGGCCCGACGCCATGGACCTGGGTTTTGATCCCGAAACGACCGAAGACGGCCGTTATCTCATCCTGCACGTGTGGCAGGGCACAGACCGGCGCAACCGCTTTTACTACCTGGACCTGGCGGCAGGCGGCGAAGTCGTGCGCCTGCTGGACGACCTGGACGCCAAATACCACTACATCGCCAACGACGGCCCCGTTTTCTATTTTGAAACAGACCTGGACGCCGAAAACGGCCGTGTCATCGCCATTGACCTCGCCCAACCCGCCCAAGAACACTGGCGCGAAATCATCCCGGAACAGCCCGACGTCATCGACTTCAGCGCCATGGTCAACAACCAGTTCGTCGTCGCCTATTTACACGACGCCCACGCCCAACTGCGCCTCTTCCGGCAGGACGGCGCGCCGCTGGGCGAGGTGGCCCTGCCCGGCGTCGGCTCTATCATGGAACTGGAGGGTAAACGCCGCCACACAGAATTTTTCTTCAGCTTTCAATCCTTCCTGCTGCCGCCCACCATCTTCCGCTACGACTTTACCACCGGCGGTCTTACCCCCTTCCACCAGCCGCAGATCGATTTTGAGACCGGCGCCTACGAAACCACCCAGGTTTTTTATGCCTCCAAAGACGGCGCGCGCGTACCGCTGTTTCTCACCCACAAAAAAGGGCTGGAGTTGGACGGGAAAAATCCCACCATCCTGTATGGATATGGCGGGTTTTCCGTTAACCTGACGCCCATTTTCCATCCGGCGCGGCTGGTCTGGCTGGAACGCGGCGGCGTGTTTGCCCAGGCCAGTTTGCGCGGCGGCAACGAATACGGCGAAGCCTGGCACGAGGCCGGCATGTTGGCGAACAAGCAAAACGTATTCGACGATTTCATCGCCGCCGCCGAATGGCTGATCGAAAATGGGTATACCACTCAAAAGAAGCTGGCGATTCAAGGACGCAGCAACGGCGGGCTGCTGGTTTCCGCCGTGATGGTGCAGCGCCCCGGCCTGTTTGGCGCGGTCCACTGCGGCGTGCCGGTGGCCGATATGCTGCGCTACCACCGCTTCACGGCGGGGCGCTACTGGACGCCGGAGTATGGCAACGCGGAAGAAAGCGCCGAGCATTTTGCCTTCCTCCACGCCTATTCGCCGCTCCACAACGTCAGGCCCGGCGTGGATTACCCGCCCATCCTCATCACCACCGCCGACACCGACGACCGGGTGGTGCCCATGCACTCCAAGAAACTGGCGGCGGCTTTGCAAACGGCCGTTCCCCCTCACAGCGCCCACCCCCAAATCCTGCGCATCGATCTGAAAGCCGGGCATGGCCTGGGCAAACCCACCGGCAAACTCATCGAAGAAGACAGCGACATCTATGCCTTTCTCTGGACCATGCTGCTCAAGTAACAGGTTTTCTCCGCACCTCCGCGCTCTCCGCGGTAGTAACTATACAGCGCTGTCGAGGGCTGAGCGTTCGACTGAGCTCACGCCGAAGTCTTGTCTAAGCCCGGTTCCCTTCGACAGGCTCAGGGAACCTACCTGTATAGTTACCGGCGGTATATTTTTAGGAAAGGAGACATGATGAACATTGGTGTAGTTTTTCCCCAAATTGAATTTGGCAACGACATTGCCGCCATCAAAGAATATGCCCAAACAGCCGAAGCGCTGGGCTACAGCCACATCCTGGCCTACGACCACATCCTCGGCGCCAACCCGCAGCGTGATGAACCGTGGCAAGGCCCCTACACCTACCAGAACCCGTTCCACGAGCCGTTCTTGCTGTTCAGCTTCATGGCGGCGCTGACCACAACCATCGAATTTGTCACCGGCGTCTTGATTTTGCCGCAGCGCGAAACGGCGCTGGTCGCCAAACAAGCGGCAGAACTGGATGTGTTGAGCAACGGCCGTTTCCGTTTAGGCATCGGCAATGGCTGGAACAAGGTGGAATACCAGGCGCAAAACCAGGACTTCCACACTCGCGGCAAACGCATCGAAGAACAGGTAGCGGTACTGCGCCTGCTCTGGCAAAACGAACTGGTCAGCTACCAGGGGCAGTGGCACACCATCCCGGACGCCGGACTCAATCCGCTGCCCGTGCAGCGCCCCATTCCCATCTGGTTTGGCGGCCACGCCGACGCGGTGCTGGAACGGCTGGCGCGCCTGGGCGACGGCTGGTTCCCCAACTACCGCACCGCCGCCGCTGCCCAACCCTCCCTGGAAAAATTAGAAAACTACCTGGCGGAAAACGGCCGTTCCCTCAGCGACATTGGTATCGAACCCCGGCTTTCTTATGAAAACGGCCGTGCCGGCCAGTGGCAGCAAACCATCACAGAATGGCAGGCGGCCGGCGCCAGCCACCTCACCCTCAACACCATGTCCCTCGGCTTCGACACCCCCCACAAACACATCCAGGCCATCCGCCGCTTCGCCGAAGCCATCTTATGAGAAAGTGTGGGGTCTTGAGTGGCGGGTGGCGGGTATGACCTATGTACTCGCCACCCGCCACTCGCCACCCACCGCCAGCATTCTCTCCTGAAAACCCAAAGAATCCCTCCCCTTTCGTAGGGAAATCGTGTGAAAACAAGCTTAAATTCAATTGACACAAACCTGATCATCAGTATACTTTAGGCATGAAACCAATTGTGAGCCAAAATCTCATTATAAAGTTTTAACGCACGCCTGCCCGCGTGCGTTTTTTGTTTAAAGGGTAACAGGTTTATAATTTTTGCAGAGGAGCGAAATCTTATGGACTATGGGATGATCAGTAAAATAGAAAAGGCCAAAATATATTCCGAAGAGCGGGATCGCATCACCTTTCAGTCACTCAAAGCAGAAGTTAACGGTGACAACAACGCACCCCACGCCGTAGAATACAACGACGGTGTCTGGCAGTGCGATTGCGATTTCTTTGGTTCTCGTGGCATTTGCAGCCACACCATGGCCATCGAGCGCATTCTTCGGGATATGGTAGCCTTAGGCGAAGCCGTCGTCTAATTACTGTCAGCCTGCTCGCAGAATTAAAGCGTGCTCAGCTTGGAAGCTGGGCACGTTTTTTTTATAATCCCAGCGTCAACTCTTAAAAAGCTCACACCAAGACGGAAACTTGCAGAGAAACCAACATCCGATCACCTCTGCGTTTCCGCGAACTTCGCGGTGAAAAAGAGTTTTTTCGGTAAAATCAATCTATGTGGAGAAAAAATGTGACCATTGGCGGCGTTGAGTTTGACCTCAAACTCACCATACTCATCATCTTCGGTACGATTGTGCCCATGTTGGACTATTACGGGCACAAACTGACCAGTACCAAAGCATACGACCGGTTTATTCTCTATTTCGTCTTATCGATGCTGATTATTTTGTTGGTATTCCGGGAATCACCCACCGACTATGGCTTTAAGCTCGGCAACTGGAAAGTGGGATTAGCCTGGACCGTCGGCGTTTGCGTCGTCATGGCGGTTATCCTCTGGTTTGTGGCCCGTACGCCAGCCATGCAAGCCTATTACGAAGCGCGCACTCCGGAAAACGTCAGGCGGCTGCTATGGCTGAACGGCGTCGAGTTATTCGGCTGGGAATTTGTGTGGCGCGGGTTTATGCTCTTTGGGCTGGCGCAGATTTTAGGTCCGGGACCGGCTATTTTAATCCAGGCAGTGCCATTTGCCTTTATGCACCTGGGCAAACCGGAAGTGGAAACGCTGTCTACCATCTTTGGCGGCATTGGCTTTGGTTTTATCGCCTGGCAGTCTGACTCTTTTGTGTATCCCTGGCTCATTCACTGGTTTATTGCGTCATTCACCATGCTCATTGCCGTGGGCCGTTTCTAAAAATTCGTTTTTACCTGACAAGAATGGACCAATCTTCGGAGATTGGTCCAATCTTTTTTTGCGATACTTCTATGACAAATACAATCACCCTCACTCTCACAACGATGGCCCACGGCGGTTCTGCCATGGGTTTTGACGAAAACGGCCGTCCTGTCTTTGTGCCGTTTGCCATACCCGGAGAACAGGTACGGGCAGCCGTGGCGGAACAAAAACCGCATTATGCCCGAGCGGCGCTGTTGGAAGTGCTGCAACCGTCGGCAGAGCGGGTGACGCCGCGCTGTCCCCATTTTGGCGATTGCGGCGGCTGCCATTTTCAGCACATGGCCTATGAAGCGCAGTTGAGCGCCATCCCGCACATTATCGCTGACCAGATGTCTCGGATTGGCGGGCTGGATACAGTAACTGTGAAGCCGCCTATTCCCCATGATCCGGTCTGGAACTATCGCGCCGAAGTGGCGCTGAGTCCGGTTCCGGGCGGCGGTCTGGGTTTCTGGTCGCCGGCGCAGCGGCAGGTGATACCTATTGAGCAGTGCGACCTCATTCGCACAGAATTGATGGATTGTTGGCGGGACGTAGACCTGGAACTGCCAGAACTGCGTAAGCTGACGCTGCGTATTGGCGATGATGACGCCTTGCTGGCGGCTTTGGAAGTGGAGGATGTGGAACCGCCGGAATTGTCGGTGGATTTCCCAATATCGGTGGCGATTGTGCTGCCGGACCAGACGGCCGCTTCGCTGGTCGGTGATCTATATTCGGTGCAGACGATTGGTGGGCGGGATTTTCGGGTGTCGCCGGGCTGTTATTTTGCGCCGAATACGGCCATGCGCACGGCCGTTCTCACCACAGTTCTGGCGCAGGCCAACCTCCAGGGCGCGGAAGTAGTGCTGGACGCCTACTGCGGGGTGGGCGCTTTCACCGCCTTTCTGGCCGAGCAGGCCGCCCAGGTCATCGCTGTGGAAGTGAACGAAGACGCCGTCAATGACGCTGTGGCAAACCTGGATCATCTGGACAACGTCTCGCTTTACCAGGGCTGGCTGGAAGAAGTGCTGCCCACACTGGAGAGCAAGCCGGACGTGGTGGTGGTGGACCCACCGGCGAAAGGTCTGTCGGTAACGGCCGTTCAGCAAATCATCGCCCTGACCCCGTCCAAACTCATCTACGTCAGCGAAGACATTGCCACTCTGGCCCGCGACAGCAAACATTTCACCCGCGCCGGTTACAAACTGGTCGAAATTCAGCCCTTGGACACCAGCCCGCAGACTTACCATTTCCACACCGTATCCTTATGGCAAAGAGCAGCTTCCTGATGTCCACATTACCACATTCCGCCTGGCTGGATTCTGTCTATCACAACAGTTCAGCCAGTTACGTTTCCAACCCCGGCCCGAAACTCGACGACACTGTTACGGTGCGGCTGCGCGTTGACAAAACCGCCCCGGTGCGGCAGGTCTACGTGCGCACCTTTCCGGATGGGGAGCAGATGGTGACGCCCATGACCCGGTTGGCTGGGGAACGGCCC
>JAWOGU010000498.1:0-12413 GCA_046496595.1 Chloroflexota bacterium | reverse complement strand
GTAAAAATGAACCAGTTCATGCGGAATACTCTGGCGAAGATCAGAAGCGGCGGTACGGCTGTTAACGGCCGTTACCAGCAGCACGCCCAGTTCCGGATGAGCATGAGCGCCCACCCAATCGCGCCCCGTCAGGCGCAGCGCCGCCCGCAAATCAGCCGAACTGGGGTAAATGTATACCTCATAGCCGGTCGTAGGCGCATTGGGGATCAACGCCGCCAGCGCCGGCTGCGCTTCCGCCGCCACATCCAGCGCCAACTGCCCCAGCGCCACATCCTCGCCCGTCCAATGCGCCGTCACCTCATCCTGAGTAAGCGACTGCCACTCAAACTGATCATCCACATAGGCGATCTTCTGCTCAGGAGTAGTCAGAATCGTGCCGTCCTTGAATTCCACGCGCCACCAGTAGGTGACGGTGGTAAACGGCGCCAGGCGTACCTGGTTCAGGTCTACCGGATAATGGCTTTTGCCGTTTGCTAACGGCGCTTCCGCCACAAAAGTATTTTCAAACTCAGGAGCGCGAAAAAAGAGGGTAACTTTACTCACAGTGGCGGGATCGTCCGGCGCCAGATGGAAGTTCATCACCTGGCCGAAAGCATAATCGGCGCTGGACTGAGGCTCTTCTGTTTGCGCCAAAAGCGGCGGGACAGCCGCCAGCAGCAAACAAGCCGCGCCCAGACACAATAATGCCCTCAAAAAGCGGACCGTCTTTGTCTTACTGTGTAAGAAACGTATCTTCTCAATATTCTGGGGGAACGAGGTCTGAGCCTGTCGTAGACCGTTGGTTTCGACAGGCTCAACCAACTCCGCCGTGCTTTTTCGAGAAGATACTAAGAAACTAGCAAACATGGTTACAAACCCAACAAGGAGATGACCAGGGCCACTGTCAGCGAACTGAGCAAAGTAGACCAGATAACTATACTGGTAACGGCCGTTGACGGCAGCTCAAACTCCGTCGCCAAAATGATATTAATAACGGCCGTGGGCATACTGGCTTCAATAATACTCACAGACCGGCCCAGACCCGTCAAACCTACCGCAGAAGCCACCGCCACCGCTACCAGCGGTCCCACCAGCAAACGCAGGCCAATCGCAGGAACCGTCAGGCGCCAGCCGCCGTTGCCGCGCATGTCGGCCATCTGCATGCCCAATACCAGCAGCATCACCGGAATAGCACCGCGGCCGGCAATGTCAACCGCACTCATCACTGGCTGCGGGATTGGAACGTTAAAAAAATAGACCACAACCGCCCCCAACGCGGCATAAATCGGCGGCAGGCTCAACAAGCGTTTCATTGCCGCCCGTCCATTTAGTTTTCCCATAGAGGCGATCAAAATACCAACCGAATAAACCAGTACCGTGCTGGTGGCATAATACACAACCGCCAGGGAGAGGCCAACGTCCCCATAACGAAGCTGATTCAACGTCAGACCGTAATTGCCCCCATTCACAAAGACGACTGTCAGCACCAGCGCCGCCGTTTCCCGCCGGGAAAAGTGCAGCAGCCGCGCCGAAAAAAACGCAATCAAGCCCATAGCCGACATGGTCAGCACGGTAAACAGCACCAGATTGCCTAATTCGGAAACCGCCAGATCGGAATTGACCAGGGAAGAAAACACCAGAGCAGGGCTTAACACATATAACGTCACCCGAGACAGGGTTTGTTTGTCCAGCGCTTTCCATTTTTGCAGAGCATAACCCAAACCAGCCACCAAAAAGATGGGCAAGATGTTTTGGGTCAGAACGGTGAGGACGTTATTCACAAAAAGGGTACCTTGTGGTGAGCGTATGGCGCATACAGAATATTCCAGGCCACATGCCATCACCGGCAAACATTACAATTCCTCATCATCATCATCGTCATCATCCGGCAGGGAATTCTCGCCTTCCAGATAATCAAATATATCCAGTTCGCCGCTCAAAAGAAGCATGTCTTCAATGGTTTCCTCAATCAGTTCGTGCATGTCTTCCTGATCGGGATCTTCCAGCAGTGCGCCCAGGATATTCTGCGCCTGCGCCCCACCAATCTGGCCCAGAGCGACAATGGCAGCTACCCGGACATCGGCGTCTTCGTCATCCAGCAGCAGAGCCAGCGGTTCAACGGCATCGCTGCGGCCCAAGAGGCCCGCCGCCCGCGCCGCTTCCGCCTGCATTTCGGCATCGGGATTTTCCAACTCGGCCAGGATAGTGCTCAACCAACGTTCATCAGCAGTGTTGCCCATGGCAAAAATAGCGCTGATACGCATGTCCTCGAACCGGGAATCATAGGCTTCCTGGATAAATTGGGTCACCCGGGGATGATTGGTTGCGCCCAGGGCTTCTAACGCGGCTCGTTTTATGGGAACGGCCGTTTCCGGCTTTTCATACTCCGTCAGCATCACTCCCACAATTTGGTCAGACACACGCGCCGGTATCTGACCCCACTCCGCCATCAGCACATAATGCGCCAAACCCGAAGCCGCCGCCGCTCGCACATCCAGGCTGGGATCTTCCTGCATCATCGTCAGCAGAAGGGACACAAATCGCGTATCCGTGGAATCCCACAACCCATCCACCGCCGCCAGCCGTACCTCAGCATAGTCATCTGCCAGGCCCAGCCTAAAAATCGATGAATAATCTACAATAAAAGACTCTTCTGCCAGATCAGCCAGATGCCGCATAATCAAACGCCGCCGTTCATCATCAGACGCCGCCCAGGCTTTTTGAAAGCGTTCACTGTCCCACGGAACCATGTCGGATAAACGAAACAGCAGGTGCACAGGAATGGGCTCTCCCTGAAATATCTTCTCTAGCACTTCTGAAAATGGAATTAGGCTTTCTTTTTCTTTCATAATTTTCACTCAAAAAAAACCTCCCGGTTGTGGGGAGGTCAATTCATTCAAGAAATTTTGCGTCCTGCGTATGGTAAATCAAATCAGATTCAGACGATACGCAAGATACCCTTGTATAAAACACGCGCTGCCCAACTTTAGAATGGAATTATGGGGTTAATTATATCCTGGACGATCATAAAAAGCATAAGGCCGAGCAGCAGCAGCATCCCAATCACATGCACCATGCCCTCGCGTTCAGGCTCAATACGCTTACCACGCACGGCCTCTATGAGCACAAACATAATGCGTCCACCGTCCAAAGCCGGAATGGGGAGCAAATTAGTCAGACCGAGCGCCACATTGATAAACGCAAAGAAGCTCAGCAGCGGGAAAACGTCGCTGTTGGTAACCGATACTTCCGTCACCTGTCCGGCAATCTGGCTGATACCCACAACGCTGACAGGCCGCGCCTCTTCGGCAGACAGTTCGCCGTTGATGAGCATAGACGGAATGGTGAAAAACAACGTGATTTGTTCCACGAAAATGTCTCCCGCCCCCAAAGCCGATGCAAATAATCCCCGGTGGATACGCTCGCCGCTCCCCGCCATGGTCAGGCCAATGCCAATGGGACCCTCAACGGCTGGATCATACTCACCCTCGGGCCGCGGCACCACGACCACAACCATTTCTTGGCCATCTCGTTTGATGAGCATTTCCACGGGCTGTCCGCCATTGTCATACATTGGCCTAGAGATAACCTGGGTATTATCTGCCAGTTCACCTTCCACTTGGAGGATAATGTCCCCGGCTATCAACCCGGCGATGGCGGCTGGCGAACCAGGATTCACGTCTGAGACAGCAACTGCTGGCGCGCCTAAGGAAAAAGCAATCCACCAGGCAATGAAGGCGGCAATAAAATTAGCGCCCGCCCCGGCCGAAAGCACAAACAGACGCGCCCGTTTGGAAGCGCTTGCCAAACCACCGGGTATCGTGGGATCGTCTTCACCGGCAGGACGCACAAAACCGCCCAAAGGCAGCCAATTGAGGGTAATGAGGGTGTCGCCGCTTTTGCCCAGGACGGCCGCTCTGGGCGGGAAACCAAAACCGAACTCTTCAACCTTGATTTTTGACAGCCGCGCGGCGGCAAAATGGCCTAGTTCGTGGATGAGAATGATTGGCGTCAAAACCAGAAAAAATCCTGCTAAAGCCCATAAAAATGACATATGAGATCCCGTTGTTGACTAAAGATCACGCAAAGGCGCAAAGACGCAAAGTTACTCGAAAGTAAAATCTGCGTAATCTGCGTAATCTGCGGTTTTTCCAGTTCAGTCGTTATTTTTGTGCCGCAGGCCGTAGATGACAGGACACGGCTTGCAGCAAAGTTGTTAATTTTGGCATTATACGCCCAAGCGCTCAGGAACCGCAATGAGAATTCTGGTCATCTAACCCCACTCTAACGGTAAGAGGGCGTTTTTGTCCAGGCGAATGGCGAGGGATTGCCCGGTCGTGGGCAGGGAAACGGCCGTTTCCATCTCCAATTTCAGCGTCAACTCGCCCACTCGCAGGGTCACAATCTGGTAGCGCCCGCGAAACGAAATGTCACCCACCACCCCCTGTATCACATTTTCCGTCTCGCCAGCTTCAGCCAGACGGCCTGCTTCCGGCCGAATCAGCAGCGCCACAGTCGCATCCGCCGGGGGTAGCTGGTCTGCTACCATCAATTCGCCCAAGCCGGTTTTAACCACCAAACGCTCTCTCTGCGTTTCTACGCCTGCTTCAGCTTCGCTCAGCACGGGTCTGCGCTGCACCGTTCCCTCATAAATATTCTCCATGCCCAAAAATCGGGCGACAAATGTCGTTGCCGGGCGGCGGTACACCTCCATAGGCGCCCCGGATTGTTCAATGCGGCCCTGGTTCATCACCACTACCTGATCCGCAATGGCAAATGCCTCCGCCTGATCATGGGTGACGTAAACGGCCGTTACCCCCTCCGGACGCCCCACCACACTGCCCGCCTGCTTCAAAATCGCCCGTAAATCCAGCATCAGGCGCTCACGCAGGGCGCGGTCCAACGCGCCCAGCGGTTCGTCCAGCAGCAGCAGCCGGGGCGCAGGAGCCAGCGCCCGGGCCAGCGCTACCCGCTGCTGTTCGCCGCCGGAGAGGTCATGGACGGTGCGCTCGTCAAAACCGGCCAACCCCACCAGGGACAGAACCTGTTCGGCCCGGGCGCGCATGTCTGCCGGCTGCCATTTTTGCATACGCAGGCCGAAAATGACGTTTTCGTACACGCTTTTGTGCGGAAACAGGGCGTAATCTTGGAAGACAAAACCAAAGCCGCGGCGGTGAACGGCCGTTTTTGTCAAATCTTCCCCATCTAGCCGCACAGAACCGGCGTCGGCGCTCTCCAGACCGGCAATAATGCGCAGCAGCGTCGTCTTGCCGCAGCCGCTTGGCCCCAGCAGCACCAATACCTCACCCGCCGCCAGCGTGTGCGACAAGCCGCGCAGTACCGGTATGCCGTCAAAAGATTTTTGTACGCGGTTAAATTCAAGCATGATTAATCAAAGTGGCAAAGTGGCAAAGTGGCAAAGTGGCAAAGTGGCAAGGTGACAAGGGGGCAGAGTACAAACCTCACCCCCTCACCTCTATACCCCCTCACCTATACATCCTGCCATCCTGCCACCTTAAAACTCCCCAATATCCGCATATCGGAATCGCTCAATGGCTACAAAACCGAGGGCGCAGACCAGCATCAAAATGGTGCTCAAGGCCATGGCCTGGCCGAAGTTGAGCGCGCCGGGCTGGCCCAGGTAGCGTTCGATGGCGATGGGCAGCGTCAGAAAACCGCTGTTGGGGCGCACGATAAAACTGGTAGCGCCAAACTCGCCCATACTCACGGTGAAGGCAAAAACAGCGGCCACCAGCAGCGCCCGCCCCATGATGGGCAAATCAACTTCGCGCCAGACCCGCAGCGGCGACGCGCCCATGACGGCGGCCGCCTCGCGCAAATCAGGCTTGATGCCTTGCAGCACCGGCAGCAAACTGCGCACCACAAAAGGAAAAGCCACCAGCGTATGGGCGATGAGCACCAGCAGCGGCGAGGTACGCAGCTTGTCGTAGGTCACCACGTAGCCAAAACCCAGCGTCACCGCCGACACGCCCAACGGCAGCATGAACAGGGGGTCCAGCCAGGCGCGCCAGCGCGAAGGACGCACCAACAGGGTTGTGGTCAGGATACCCAGAAAACCGGCCAGGGCTACGGTGAGAAAGGCGTATCCCAAGGAGTTGCGAACGGCCGTTAACGGCGGCACATAAATCACGCTGCCCCGGCGCAGTTCGGTCAGTGCCCGGTAATAATTGAAGGTCAAATGCCCGTCCCGGTCTACCAACGAGCGCCAGACCAGCGCCAGCAGGGGCGCCAGGATGAAGAAAGAGAGACCGAGAATGAGAAGGAAAACGGCCGTTTTCTCCCGCCTGCTCTCCGGTTTGCGCAAATTCGACTGCTGCGGCCTGAAATCCAACGACACCGCCGACTGCTGCTGCCAACGGCCGTATACAAACATCAGCACAAATGTAAAAAAGATTTGCAGCAGCGACAAAACGGCCGCAATATCCGCCCGCAAAAACGTGACGTACTGGCGGTAAATCTCCGTTTCAATGGTGCTGAACTGGGGTCCGCCCAAAATCAAAATGACGCCAAAACTGGTAAACGTGAACAGGAATATGAGCAGCGAGGCGCTGATCAGGGCCGGTTTCAGCAGCGGCAGCGTCACTTCCCAGAAAGCCTGGCGGCGAGAGGCGCCCATCACCCGCGCCGCTTCTACCAGCTGCGGATTCAAGTTCGCCCAAAAGCCGCCCACCAGACGCACCACCACCGCCACGTTATAAAAAACGTGCGCCAACAAAATCATGGTCAGCGACTGTTCAACGGCGATGGGCGCTTGCTGCCAGTCAAACAACGCCATCAACGACTGGTTGAGCAGTCCATTTGCGCCCAGCAGCGCCCGAAAAGCAGCCGCCACCACCACCGTGGGCATCACAAAAGGCACGGTCGTCAGCGCCTTGAGCAGCCCGCGCCCCGGAAAGGTGTAGTGGGCAAACAGGTAGGCGGCGGGCAGGCCGGCAGCCAGGGTGAGCAGAGTAGAAAGCGCCGCCTGCCAGGTGGTGAACCAGATGATTTTACGAAAATAGGCGCGGGCAAAAAAGGCTGCCACCGCTTCATAAGTCAGGCTCAGGCTGAATATGTTGATGAGCGGGTAGAAAAAAAAGAACGCCAAAAAGGCCAGCGGAATACACAAAACGAGGGTAAACAGCAGCCTGAGAATCCAGGGATGTCGCTGTAAAAAAGGGGGCGTCCAAGCAAACATTGGCGAGAGTTTAGGGGGAAAAAGAAAGCCTGTCAATTGCAAAACGGCCGTTTCCTGTGTGGTAACGGCCGTTCAAATCACATACACAGAAAAGTGACAAATTAGCTTGCCTGATGCAGCCCTTTATTGGCGGCAGTTTGTTCCAGCCGTTCAGCAAGCCACACTTTAATAATGGACTGGCGCGTCACCCCTAACCTTTTTGCTTCCCTATCAAGAGATTCAATCATCCACACAGGAAAATCAACGTTTATCCTTCTTTGTTCCTGATTGACACGCCGGGCATTCGCCAGATCAAGATATTCAAGCAGTTCCTCTCCATCATCAAATTTTTCATCAAACTCACCAGCTTTCATATAACATCACCTCTGATTGCCGAGAACGGCGTACCGAAATTATACATGTGGATACATCACACAAAAACTTGAAAAAGAAAAACGGCCGTTTCCTGTATGGTAACGGCCGTTTTTCTCATTCTCAGGCGGCAGCGGGGGCGTTCCCCGCCACACTTTCTTCCGGCGGCGGCGGCGGCGCAAAATCAATCTCCAAGACGCCCTGGCGCAGCACGCCGCTGGTGGCCCTGCGCTTCGCCAGCACCGCCGGCAGGATCATCTCCCGCTTAAAGTTGCCAATGGTGATGAACAATTCGTCGCCCCGCTTGCGCAGTTTCACGTCGCCGCCGGTGGCGAACGAGATAGGAATGCGCAGCTGATAACCGCCATCCGGCAGCTCCACAAACTCCTGTAACGCGCCCCGGTAAAAGATGCCGCACGGATCCACGTCGCCAAAACAATCATCCGCCAGACGAGACAACGCCGCCAGACCGACCACTTCGTCGGCGTAATAAGGCGCCCGCCACAAAGGCAGCGGCGAGAAATTATCTTCAATCATCTGCAAATATTTCTTCTGTAATTCGCGCCGTTTCTGGTAAAACTCACCGTCAGCCGCCGACTCCGGTAAAATGCGATTGATGATCACGCTGTCCACCGGATAGTTGAACAGGCCCAGATAACTGATGGCCCGCTCCGCTTCCCGCACCACCATCTTCTCCGGCTGCAACACCACCCGGTAACTACTGACCTCAGGGTTGCTCAACGTGGCGCGCAGTTCGCCTGTAGCTTCGTCCAGCTTTTCCAGGGCTTCCATAATTTCCGCCGGACCGCGCAGAAGACGCCCGGCAAAGGGCTTCAGCGCCTTCACCACGCCCGTCTCAAAGCGGGACAAATGCCCGGCATACCAGCGGAACGTGTCGGGCATGGTCAGCAGGCGAATGGTTTCGCCCGTCGGCGCGGCGTCGATGATGACGCGGTCGAAATTTTCTTCTTTGGCTTGTTTGTTGATGTGGAGCAAACTGACAATCTCATCCATGCCGGGAAAAGAGGATAATTCATCAGCGACCACGTTGCTGATGCCCCGGTTGGAAATGTTTTCCGAAACAAAGGTCTGCAAGGTGCTCCAGTAGTTGTGGATGTCGGCGACGACGCTGATTTCTTGCGCCCACAGGTTTTCCGCCACCTGCACCGGTATGGCGTCCAACGGCATGTCCAACGAATCGGCCAGGCTATGAGCGATGTCGGTGCTGGCGACCAACGTTTTGTAGCCTAACTGGGCGCTGCGAACGGCCGTTGCCGCCGCTACCGTGGTCTTGCCGACCCCGCCTTTCCCTAAATACAAAATGATGCGCATGGTTTCTCCAATGAAGACCTGGGCATTTTCCAGATCGGACCCATCTTTAAGATGGGTCCAATCTCGTTCATGATATGCTAGGTCAGGTTAAAAAATCATCCAACTGTACGGGAAACGGCCGTTACCGTTGCAGTATGCAACTTCACCAGATTTACCTCTTCCTTAAGCAAGGATAACCCACGCGCCCACAAAGTGACAACAGGAATCACGCGGGCTTCATCACCACTTCACCGATTGATTCGTTTTCCTGTATGTCAATGCCCATTCGCGCCATGTCTGCCAGAAAACGCGCCGGTTCCACCAGCTGCCCCTGCCAGTGCAAACCGGGCTGCCGCGCCGAACCGTCCAGCAGTTGCAGCAGGCAGGCCGCCGCCGGCACGGCTGTGAATACATAACCGTCGTCGTGCGTCATCTGCACCACAAACTGGCGCGTCTGGCCGTTTTTCCTGCCTTCCGCTTCCAGGCGCAGCACAGTGCCATATGGCGGCTTCGTGAACTGGCGCAGGCTCCACAGCAGCAGACGACCCAACGGCCGTTTCCACTTCCGTGAGATCTTAATGCCCACCGCCACCACCGGCATGATAAACCAGTCCGTAAACCAGTTGAAACTGCCCACAAAAAAGCCGGTTTCACGCAAACCGGGAATCTGCTCCGGCAATGGAGCCATCTCGTCCAGGCCCATGGGCACGCCGTACTGCCGTCCAAACGGTTCGCCATAGTCCATCGTCAGCATTCCACCCATGCCCATCAGCGGCGCTTTGCGCCAACGGCCGTTCTGGAAATAGCGGCTCTCCATGCCCATGAACTCGCTCACCATCTCCTCGGCTGTGTCCAGACCCACGTCAACCTGCCGCCAATCAATTTTGATGACGCTGGCGACGTTCGCCTTCTGCAGCTCGTCAAAACGAGAGGCTGCAAACCGCACCAGCGCCGCCGGTACGCCGGGATGAAAACCGCCGTCCGTCACAAAACAAAAACCCGCCGCCTCAATTTCAGGGGCCAACTGCTTAAGAACGGCCGTTTTATGCGCGGAAAAGTTCACGTCCAGATAATCGGCATGGGCTGCCAGCGCCGCCCGGGCAATGTTCTCCGTGTAAGCGCTGGTGGACGACGCCGCCACGACCACGTCCACGCCAACCAGCGCCGCCTGCAAACTGGGCAAACTGGCGGCGTCTACGATAACGGCCGTTGCCCGCGCCCCGCCAAACCGCTCATTCAACTCGGCGGCAAACGCTTCCCCTTTGGCCGGCGTCCGCCCGCCAACCACCACCTGAACGGCCGTTTCTTGCAGCAAAAGATTGCATAACGGCCGTCCCGTACTGCCATACCCGCCTAAAACTAAAATTCGCTTTGTATTCATTGCTCCACCTTAAATATTGATGCGTGATGCGTGAGGCGTGTGGAAAAATCACGCATCACGCATCACGCATCAGGGAAATCCCATCCAAAATAAATGCCGCCGCCGCCGCCGCCACCTGCTCCGGCGTCGTTTCAGCGTCATAGACCTGGTAATACACGTTCAAATAGGGCAGCAGTTGACTGTCGCCCAGGGCAATCATCATGGCGTTCACCAACCGCGCCGTCATATCCACGTCCAGGTCCGGGCGAATCTCGCCGCGCGCCTGAGCCGCAGCCAGCATCTCCGCCACAATCTGGCGCATCTGCAGCGCCACCGGTTTCACAATCCTCTCCTGTAATTCCGATTCGCCATGATACGCCGCCCGCACAAAAAACTGCATCAACGCCTTCTGCGTCTCACCCCAATACACCCCGCCCAACAGGTAAGCCGCCAGCCCTTCTCGAATGGGCAGCGCCGTCAGAATATTCTGATATTGGCGAAAGGTGTCTTGAATATAACGCCCGCACAGTTCCACCGTAAACGCCAACAGCCCGTCCCGGCTGCCAAAATATTGGTACAATGAGCCAATGGAAACTTCTGCCCGCGCCGCCACCTGCTTAATATTCAACGCCGTCGGCCCCCGGACAATCGCCTCTTCCAAAATCGCCGACAAGACCACATCCTGCCGACCTGGGTCCAACCGGCGAAAGGTGCGCGTCACCAATCCTTCCTGCTCAAGCTGCAAAATGTGCGTATGTATTTGTGACCATTCTGAAATTTCCATATTATGAACCTTTAGTTCATATTTTATAACATATCAGTTCATTTCGTCAACAAGGAAAATCTGCCAATCAAATCCAAATTGCCCTGGCATACGCCCTAACCTATAATTAACTGTGGAGCTAACGGCAATCCCAAACACAAGCGGCATGGAGAATTCCAACGCCGCCCGAGAAGCAGCCGCCCAGCCAATAACCAACGAGCCGCCCCTGGCTCATCATGCAGCTGAAAAACAACTGCACCATAAGATTGGCCCGAGACAACTTCGTCTCTGGCCTCACAATACAGGAGAAAACAATCATGCGTAAATTATTTATTGCCGGAAACTGGAAAATGAACAAAACGGCCGCTGAAGCCGTGGCCTTCCTCTCCGGAATCAAAGATGAACTGAACGCCATCGAAGGCATCGACGTGGCCGTCTGCCCGCCAGCCCTGGCTATTCCGGCCGTGGCCGAACTGCTCAAAGGCACCCACATCGGCGTTGGCGCGCAAAACATGTACTTTGAGGAAAGCGGCGCCTACACCGGCGAACTGGCCGCCAACATGCTGACCCCCTTCTGCCAATACGTCATCCTGGGACATTCCGAACGGCGCGAATTCTTTGGTGAAACGAACGAAGGCGTCAACAAGAAAATCAAAGCCGCATTAGCCCACGGCCTTACCCCCATCGTCTGCTGTGGCGAAAGCCTGGCGCAAAACCAGGCCAGTGAAACCCACGAATTCGTCAGCGGACAGATCAAAGCCGCCTTTGGCGACCTCACTGCCGAGCAAACCACCGCCTGCGTGATTGCCTACGAGCCGATTTGGGCGATCGGCACCGGTCTCACCGCCACCGTGGAACAGGCCGGCGGCATCATCGGCAGCACCGTGCGCGCTACTATTCGAGAAATGTTTGGCGACGACGTGGCCGAACAAGTACGCATCCAATACGGCGGCAGCGTCAGCGAAAAGAACAGCGCCGAACTGATGGCCCACCCGGACATCGACGGCGCACTCGTCGGCGGCGCCAGCCTGAAAGCGACGTTTGTGGACCTGGTGAGGAACGCCCTTTAGGACCAGTTAAAAAACAGTGTACAGTGAACAGTTTACAGTACCACTA
Source organism: Chloroflexota bacterium (assembly GCA_046496595.1). GTDB lineage: Bacteria > Chloroflexota > Anaerolineae > Promineifilales > Promineifilaceae. The sequence goes on along the minus strand of JAWOGU010000498.1, from coordinate 335 downwards.
ACTGTCCACTGTACACTGTAAACTGTTCACTGTCTTCCGCCTATGAGCCTCGACCTGATGCCCTTCATCTGGGTAACGCTTGCCTTTATCGTCCTGCTGTTTTTACAGCGGTGGATTCATACCCACCTGCATGGACTGTCGCTGCTCATTACGGGCAAGCCGGAATATGCCGTCATTTTGTATGCGCTGGTATTGTTTCCGGGCGTGCTGCTGCACGAGTTGAGCCATTGGCTGGCGGCCTCGCTGCTGGGCGTGCGCACCGGCCGGTTTTCGCTGCTGCCCCGCCGCCAGCCGGACGGCAGCATCCAGTTGGGCTACGTGGAGTATTACAAAGG
>JAWOGU010000559.1:0-6697 GCA_046496595.1 Chloroflexota bacterium | reverse complement strand
TTATCGAAATAATCGTTTTTAGGTGGAAAATGAGTGAATTTCGGTCTATATGCTAAACATAAAGTCTAATTCTAGACTTTAATTCTAGCCCAATTTCATCACCACGATTAAGTGCAGTCTTACCGTCTTTCCAACAACCAATCCTAAACTAGTCAATGTCTCGCTTCATGCTTTGTCTTTAACCTCAGATTTTTCTCATGCCACCATCCTCTCAATCCGCCGGGAAGACTTTTTGCTTGAATACCCCCGCGCCCCCTATGGATGACGCCATCTCTGGAAAATTGACCCCGCAACTCTTGTGCTTGTGCTATGTATCGTCCACCCGCCTTATCCACCTATCCATCCACCGGCCTAATCTACCAACCGCTCATAATGCCTGCCCGCCCCGCGCCACAGCCTGCATCCCTTCGCCGCCGGCCGCCGTCAGCAGGTAAGGGATCGGCTCTCCGACCTGCTGCCGATGGGACATCATGCGCACCACGTCCCAGGCATGGATGTAGGCCAGCGCCTCCGCCGCCAGCCGCCGCGCTTCGTGCCGTTTGAAAGCCACGTTTATCTCCACCTGCGCCGGACCGGCCGGCGTCACCGCCCCCGTCGGCGTCAGCTTGCCGGGGCCGCTTTTTAACTCCAGGTAAACGTTCTCCCCCTTAACGGCGGCAGACAACACCCGGCTGACACAGGACTGCCCGTTTGCGGACGGCGTGCCTTTGTACTCCTTGTAAGTAAACCCTTCTTCGCCCCGCGCCAGCGCCTCAAACAAGACCCGCGCGTCAGACACGTCGAGGAAGTGGGCGGTCAGGGAACTGGCGCCCTCATGCTTCCGGAAATTGCCGGCGTAGAGCCGGATCTTGCCAATTTTGAGGCTGTCCTCCACGTGGAGGAAGCGGGATTGGGTGATGTGGCTGGCAATGCGCACACGCACAGAGGTGGCTGTCGGGGCAGCCGGATTGGGTGATGGCTTTGTCATGAGACTCTCTCCTTATTGGGGATTTTGGATTTTAGAGTGGGGGTTTGGGATTAGCGGGCAGCGCGGCGTCACGGCTCAAGCTGGCAGCCGTCGCCGGGGAGAGGCGAGGATGGATAGGGCTGGCTGATCTGCGAGGTCCTGGCTTGCGGAATAAAACACAGGGCAATCTGGCGACCGGCAGCAGCCGGGGTGGAACCGGCTCTTGCAGCCGCCATGGCCGTGGCCGTGCGCGCCGCCACCGGATAAAAGCGCTGAGCCAGCCAGGCGCAGGCATACTCGTTACGCACGACAATGACCCAGAAGAAAGGGGTACAGGCCGGAACCACTACCCGGCTGCCCGCCAACCAGGTATCGAAGGTGACAACGGCCGTTTGCAGGCGCAGTTCGGCCAGGGTCAACCGCCATAACTCGTCGGGGGCGGCGGCGGAAGATAGGCGATGCATGGCACACTCCTCACGATCTGGTCTCATTTGAAAAAGAACGCTGGTTTTCATCTGGCGTCCGGCAGAGACAAGCTGCGCCGCACGCTCTGAGGCAGCGTCCGCCGCCACTGCTGCGCCTGCGCCTCTTGTCTGGCGGAGGCCATGGTGGTGACAGGCGTGTCAGCGGTCACAACCGTCCAGCGCATGTCATGGTACGGCGCCAGCAGCGCCGCCCCGCCCGGCATCCGGACAAGATAATGATAGGGATACGTTTCAGCCAGCCACACTACCCAATCTGTTCTGGCCTGCGGCATGACGGCCGGCGGTTTCGTCAGCCTGGCCTTGAACACCCGCAATACCAAATGAAGCCCGGGGAAGGCCGCCTGCTCAACCGGCGCTAGACGGCGCAGGCCGTAACGGGCGATCATCTCCGCCTCCGGCAGCGGATAAGGCCAGTGAGGTTCTGACCGGGCAGGTAGTGCTGGCTGCTGCAAAGTGATTGCCAGACGGCGAAAAGCGCTGTTGGGAACAATCTGATTCACAGGCGCCTCCTCTAACCGGATAACTGGCTTAACAGCAGCCTCGGCCGTGGCACGGGCGGCGGAGAGGATGGATTGATAGCAGCAGGCTTGTCGGCTTCGAGGGTCTGCTCCTGATCCGGCGTCTGCCCGTTCGGGGGCGGACTGGCAGCGATACCATTGGTTTTTGCCTGTCCGTGGCCGTTGCCAAATAGAGATACCTGATGGGCAGAACGGCCGTTGCGGGCAGCGCCATTTGCTACCGTGAGGTGATCAGGTATTAGCAACGGCCGTTGACCATCACCACGCCTCCGCCCATTGCCATTAACAGCAACCGCTACCTCCTCATCCTCATCCACCAGACTGTATTCACCAATGAGGGTATTGGCCTGGCGCAGCCCGGCGTTGGCTTCGGCAAACGCCTGCTGCAAACTGCGCGCTTCAATTTGCACATCCCCGGTAATGATCTTCGCCAGGGTCGCCACCAGGTCGCCGGCTGACAGATCATCCAGGTCGGCCAGGCTGTCGTCGTCCACGGTGTCGCCGTTGACGCGCAGGGTCGCCGCCACTTTGGCCGCCACCAGGCGCAGCGCATCTTCCTGAATGGTCTCTTCGTAGGCAAAGTAATAGACCTTCACCGGTGCCGTCTGACCGATGCGCCAGGAGCGGCGGCTGGCTTGCAGCACGGTATAGACGGAGTAATCTATCGCCATCCAGACAAGGGTGGGGAAGTCGAGCAAATCGATCCCAGTCTCCACTTTACGCGGGTGGGTGATAATGACATCTACCCCGGCTTTCACCTGCTGCTCTACCCACTGTTCGCGCTTGTGGGGCGCGGCGCGCAAGATGGCTGTTTTCAGGCCGACCGCCTCCAGCATCCCCTTCCATTCCGGCTGGATGTCCAGGGTGTCGGTCTGCTGGCAGAACAGGATCACCCGCCGGCCCCGCGCTTTCTCTTGCAAACACAGTTCCAGGATCTCCTCTTCTTTGGGACCGAGGAAATCTTCGGGCAGGCCAGGCACGGAGGCCACCACCTCGCCGCTGCGCGGGCAGCTGACCACCTTCGCCCGGCGCGGCGAATCCGGCCAGAAGAGCAGGGCGTACAGGTAGCCGGCCAACAGCGACTTGTCGCCGCGTACCAGCCGCTCTTTCAGCTCTTCTTTGAGCTGCTCTTTGAGCGACTCGTACAGGACGGCCTGCTCCGGGGCCATGGGCACGGATACCGGGATTTCCGTGTATTCCGGCAAGGGAAAGCCCATGTCGCCCAACGAGAGGAAGACGGAGCGGTTCAACAGCCAGGGCAGCATCGCCGGGCTGCCGCCGGGCAGTTCCTTGAAGCGCACGTTGGACCGGCTGTTGGCCGTTTGTTTGCCATCCTCATCGAGGGTGATGGTCTCAATGCGCTGCAAGATGCCATAGGACGACACCCAATCCCGGCTGCGCAGGCGGCGCTGACCAGTGGCGTCTGGTTCGATATACGCTCGGCACATTTCTGGGGCCAGGCGGAAGAGCAGGTAGAAAAGGCTGGAGGCTTTGCCGCCGTAGATGGTGCCGGTGAGCGCCACCACCTTTTCGGCGGCCTGGGCCAGGTGGTGCATGGCGTAACCCTGGTCGCTGTCGAACCCTTTGTACATATGGACCTCATCCACCAGCAGTAGATCCAGTTTCCCTTTGGCCCGTTTCTTGATGTAGCTTGACAGGGGGACTTTGCCGTAACCAAAGGTGTCGCGGACGGCTGTGCCATGCCATCCTTCGGCTCCGCTCAGGACAAGTTTCTCCAGCTCGAGCAAAGGTACCGGCTGCCCTTTATCGGTGTAGCTGCGAATGAGGCGCTCCCGCTGGGCGTACCGCTTGAAGCTGCCTCGCTGCTGCGACTCGCTGCGCCGCCGCGTGAACTGATAGAGCGGGGAGCGGCATTTCTCGTTGCCGCACGCGCGGGTGGCGGTTTTGAGTTCGTTGACGGTTAACGGCCGTCCACTCAGGAACTGGGTTTCGCCGCAAACAGGGCAGCGAATGCCGCGCTGTTGGAGGGCATGGATTTGGTGTTCGGTAAACGGCCGTTTCTCAGCAGGTAAATCCATCAATTTGCGAGCAGACAATACCTGCCCCCACGGCCGTTCAATATTGGTAAAACCCTGACTGCCATAGTTGTGGCTGGCCGGGCCGCCGTAGTCGTAGGCGTGTTCCCAGCCGGAGGCGCTGCGGGCGGTGGTCTGCTTCAGGACACCGACTAGCGTGGCGTTGTCAGGTTGATCGGCGAAGAATTGGTCCACGTCGCTGATCGTTTGCAGATGCATCGTGCGCACACCGGGCCACTCTTGTGTTGCGCTGCGCCGAAACACGGCCTTGAATTCTCGCTGCCATTTGTCTACCAGGTGGGGCGGGCAGAGGACGATGGTGCGCCGGGCATTGCGGCCGGCGGCAATGGCCGCGCCGATACTGCTTTTTCCACTTCCCATTTCCCCGACGATGACTGCATCCGGCTCGGTTTCCAGACGGGTGAGGGCTGCCGCGGCGGCATGTTTTTGCGCCGGCAGCAGGCCGGTTTTTCTCCGGCCATCCTGGTCAACTATGCCCGGGATTGGGCGCTGCTTACTCAGGCTGTTCAGCAAACGGCCGTACCCATTCATGTCGAACTGGTACACCGGGGGATAATCCTGAGCCACGATGCCGGTCAGGTGAGTGATCCATTTTTGCAGGAACTGTTCCAGTTCAGCGCCCTTGTAGCTGGTCACCTGGCCGCTGGTATCCACTGTGGTGATGTCAGTGACGACGCTTTCTGTCTCCAGGTGCGTCACCCGGGTACGGCCGTCGGGCAGCGGTTCTTCATACTCCTCGGCGCGGGTCACTTTATAGCTGCGGCCCTTGATCAGCAGCCGCTCGTCGTCATCACTTCGACCTTGCTCAACTTCGTTGAGCCGCTCAGTGCAAGCCACCAACACCTGGTTGTTCAAATGGCCGGCGGCAATGACGCTGTTCATGTGTCCAATTTTGAGGGGGGTTAACGGCCGTAAGGGTACATCAGTGCTGCCAGGATCCAGGTGTTCGCGCCAGCCTGGTTTCGCGCCAGCGCCCACCCGCCGGGCTTCGGCCAGGGCGTCGGCCGGGTCTATGAAGTGGGAGCGGAATTTGAAGGCGCTTTGTTTCACAGCCAGCGGGGGCAGCGTGTAGGTGGGTTCAGCCTGCCCTGAGCCTGCCGAAGGGGCTTGTCCTGAGCCTGTCGAAGGAGCCGTTAATGGGGCCAGCATTTCTTTACCCACAGCAAGCTGCGCCAGCTTCTCTACCATCTCACCATCGGGGATGACCGCTTTGGGCCGGTGAACGCCAAAGAGGACCATCTGCTTGAACTGGTCATACGTATCATCCGGGAAGCGGAAAAACTGCACCCGGTCGTACCAGGAAAGGATGTAGCGGGTGGCTTTGCGGAAGCGGAGCAGGTGCTGCGGCACAACCCAGACGAGCAGTCCGCCCGGCTGCAGCCAGGGGCGGGTATGGACGAGCCATTGATACTCCAGGCGCCCATCTTCTTCATCGTGATCATAGGGTGGGTTAAGATAGAGCAGGTTGTAGCCGCCGCGCGAAGTGACCAGGCTCAGATAACTGTCGTGCAGAATACGGGTGGAAAAATCATCTTCTCCCTTTCGGGCAATTACGAGCTGGCTCACTGCTTCGCGGGCGGCTTTGGCCCGGCCTTCATGCAGCTCCACGCCGAAAGGATCCAAACCCAGTTTTTCAGCCAGGACAACTAAAGCGGCGCCTTCACCCGCACAGGGGTCCAGGACACGGCCGCCATGCGGCGCAGTGATGTGAGTCGAGATAAGCTGACTAACGGCAGGCGGGCAGGCGAAGAAGCCTGCCTTCTCCATGTTGGCAAGTCGTGTCATGAGATTTTCCTTTTAGATGGGGTTTATGGGGAAATGGGAGGCGAAGAAACGGCCGTTTCAGCCTGAAATTCAATAAGGTAATTCCAGCGCCTGTAATGGGACCAGGAACGGACCGTCACTCATTCAAATCGGCGCGTTAGCGCTGCCGGGCGCAAAAAAAGGACGCGGGATTCCCGCGCCCTTAATGAGCAGAGGCTTGATGGGGTTTAACGGCAGTTGCCCACAACAACTCAGAAATATGAATGAAGAACGGCCGTTCTCGCCACAAAAGGTCTATGGAGCAAACGGCCGTTCCCGCCACAAAAGGTCTATGCAGCAAAACGGCCGTTCCTACCCCATCCACAATCACCCTAACCGCGCTTGCACACAGGGCCAGCAAAACGGCCGTTCCCGCCACAAAAGGTCTATGCAGAAAACGGACGTTCCCGCCACGAAAGGTTTATGGAGAAAACGGCCGTTCTCACCACAAAAGGTCTATACAGAAAACGGCCGTTCTCACCACAAAAGGTTAATGGAGAAAACGGCCGTTCCGCCAGCACATACCGTACAGAGAAAACGGCCGTTCCCGCCACAAAAGTCTATGCAGCAAACGGCCGTTCTCATCACAAAAGGTCTATGTAGCAAACGGCCGTTCCTGCCACAAAAGGTTTATGGAGAAAACGGCCGTTCTTTCACAATTCACAATTCAAAACGGCCGTTCACTGATGTTGATAATTTGTTTGCATCACTCATTTCTGTATCGAAATGCTTGCACCCATAAATAAATAAGCATTACATATATAAAAACTCCAAGAGATGCTAGAAGTAATTGGGAGGAATTATAGGTCAAAATAGATGCAGTAATATTAACCTTTGGTGCTAGTTCACCTGTGTGCCACAATAGGATGAGACAACTCCGCCCTTGAA
>JAWOGU010000531.1:0-7148 GCA_046496595.1 Chloroflexota bacterium | reverse complement strand
AATATCAATGGATGCGTGAGAACGAGCCGGACCTGTTTGCCCGCCTGTACAAGTGGCTGGACGTGAACGATTATCTGGCGCTGCGGGCCACCGGCGCATTCAGCATGGGCGTCGATTCCGCCCACGCCACCTTCATGTGCGACACGCGCCCCGGCAAAGTGGGCTGGTCGGAACCGATCTGCAAGTTGTTTGACGTGGACATGGCCCACCTGCCGCCCATTGTGCAGGCCACCGATGTGGTGGGGCAGTTGACGGCGCAGGCGGCGGCCGATTTGGGGCTGGCGGCGGGCATTCCCGTGTTTGGCGGCGGCGGCGATCTGTCGTTGATTTCGGTGGGAGCGGGCTGCTTCAATCTCTACGACACCCACATCTACATCGGCACCTCCGGCTGGGTGGTGACGGCGCTGGACCGGCGCAAAACCGACATCGGCGGCCTGATTGCCTCTATTCTGGGCGCAATTCCGGGCTGGTACAACTACATCGCGGAGCAGGAAACGGCCGGGCGCTGCCTGCAATGGGTGCGCGACCACCTGGCCCTGGACGAAATCGGCGTTTACCTGGCCGACCATCCGTACAGCGACGCCGTTGAGAAATATGAGTACCTCAATCAGGAAGTGGAAAAGGTACCGCCGGGGTCGAACGGCGTTATTTTTACACCCTGGCTGCACGGCAATCGTTCGCCGTTTGAAGACCCGTATGCGCGAGGTATGTTCTTCAACATTGGCCTGGAGACGGGCAAACGGGAGCTGATTCGCTCGGTGCTGGAGGGGGTGGCTTATCATATGCGTTGGATGCTGGAACGGGTGGAGGAGAATGTGCCCTACCGGGAATCCCTGCGGTTTGTGGGCGGCGGGGCGCAGTCGGCCGTTTCTGCCCAGATTTTGGCGGATGTGACGGGGCGGCGCATTGAGGTGGTGGAGAACGCCCAGAACGCGGGCACGGTGGGCGCGGCCATTGTGTGTGCGGTGGGGCTGGGACTGTTTGGCTCGTTTCAGGAGGCGGCGCCGTATATCCGGGTGGCGCGCGCGTTTACGCCGCAGCCGGAGAACCGCGCAGTGTACGACCGGAATTTTGCGGTGTTTACGCAGTTGTACCGGCAGAATAAGAAGTTGTTTAGGGCGTTGAACAAAACGAATTGAGAATGTTTGTTTGTCACTATTTGATACGAGGAAACGATGACACATCTTAGTTTACTTTGGCCTGATAGGGCGCCATCGGCTACCTGGAAGATGTCTACAGAAACGATACGTGATTTAGAACTGGAAAGAGTTGTGGCGGCGTTTTGCCCGCATGAACCTTATCGAAAGGTCATGGCTCCCATTGTATATAACCTTTGCCTGGACCCGGCCACAATTCGCTACCGGCAGGAAGTCTTGTCCGATCTACAGGAGCAGCCAAAGTTGGCGGCAGTATTACACAACCTGCTGCCGTTGTTAGATGAACTGGCGCTGTTTAGCTACCGGCGAGCTGACGAGATGACCACACTGCACAAAGTTGTGGCTCGCGTCGGTGAACTGGAACTGCTGCATGAAGCTGTTCACCAACTACGTCAGGCATTTACAGCCCTAACGGCTCCCCTGCAATCTACTGGTCTTACGGCCTTGTACAACCACGTTGAATCGCTGGCAGTCGATACCAACTTTCAGCATTTGGTTGGTAGTTTGCCGTCGCTGCTGGCTAAACTGCGCACCAGCGCCAGCATTACCATCGGCGTTAACCTTGATCATTTGATGCGTCCGGAAGAAGCAGTGCTGTTGGCGGTCAACGATTTCCGTTTCAGCGACAACAGCTTTTTGGACCGGATGTTGGGCAAGGGAGCGAAAGATGGTAAGGGCATCGCGCCGCTGCACACACCGCCATTGATGAGCAAGGGCAGCGGCATGATCACCGGCGGCGCGCCGGTGAATGGTCCGCTGCAGCGCGTCGACCCGATGCTGGTGCCGCTGTTCAAGGATTTATCTGAAATTTTGGAAAAGGTGACGAAGCCGATTGCCCACGAATTAAAGAAGTATATGCAGTTAAACGGCCGTTTCCTGATAGACCTGCGTCCTGACATCATTTTTTACGTCCATGCGCTGACGCTGACTGAAAAATTGTCTCAAGCGGGCATGACCTGGTGCTGGCCAGAGATAGCCCCTGCTGCCGCCCGTCTTTGCCAGGTGCAGGACACCTATAATTTGCAGCTCGCCATCCAGGGGCTGCATCGTGATGACAAGCAGCCCCTACCGCAGCACGTGATTGCCAACGATATCAACATGGATGAAAACGGCCGTATCGCTATTCTCACCGGTCCTAATCAAGGCGGCAAAACGACTTATATGCAGGCCATTGGCCTGGTGCAGGTATTATCTCAGTTGGGGCTGCCAGTTCCAGGCACATCCGGGTGCATCAGTCCAGTTGACGCCATCTATACCCATTACCCCAGTGAAGAACGGCTGGAACTGGGTACCGGGCGGTTTGGCGACGAGGCGCAACGGATTCGTGCTATTTTCGAGCAGGTGACGCGGCACAGCTTGGTGCTGTTTAACGAATCACTGGCAACAACCAATATGGGCGAAAGTATCTACCTGGCCCGTGATATCGTTTGCGTCCTGCGCCAAATTGGCCTGCGTGCTGTTTTTACCACTCATCTCCACGATCTGGCTGCGGCTGTCGGTGATATCAACGCCGAAACCACTGGCGACAGCAAGGTCGTCAGCCTGGTGGTTTCACCGGGTGCAGAAGAAGGGGATGATAACGGCCGTTACAATTACCGGGTGCAAATGGGACCGCCGCTCGGACGCAGTTACGCCAACCACATCGCTGCCCGTTATGGCATTAACTTCGATCAATTACAAACGCTGCTGGCGCAAAGAAATTTACTGGTTACTGCTCCACCTCTAAACCCGCCTGCTTCCAGGCGTTAATGCCGCCATCCATGTTATGCACGTTGTCAAAGCCGTTCTGGCGCAAAAAGTCCGTGGCCTGACCACTGCGATTATCGCTGCGGCAGGTCATGATGACCGTCTTGTCAGTGGGGATTTCATCCAGGCGCTGCGCCAGTTCACCCAGGGGGATGAGGGTGACGCCGGGGATGTGGCCTTCGTCATACTCAAACTGCTCGCGCACGTCGATAAGGACGACATCGTCACGATTCATGATGCCGGCGACGGTTTGCACATCGACGGTTTCCGCCAGGGTGAGTTCACCCGTTTGGGCAGCAGCGATATTGGGATTAACAACGGCCGTTCCACTGCCGCCGCACGCCGCTAAAACCAAAACCAACAATAACGAAAAAACAAAAACAAGTTTAAACTTCATACAGAATTACTCCTTATTTGTAGAAAAATGGAAGGGCAGGTAAAGCGGACAAAAGCTAATAATGCTCGTCACAACAAAAACCGCAGCCAGAACACCCAGAACAATTGCCAGCCAACCGGAAACAACACCAGCCAGAATCAGAGCAATTATAGCCAAAGCCGCCACAATGCGAACAATACGATCTGTCTTTCCCATATTTTTATTAAGTTTCATGATTTTCTCCAGTGCAATGTTGAAATCAAACGCACCCATTTAGATGACAACATTTTTACCATAGATTTTTCCTGTTCGCGCCATCCTTTACAGAATCATTACACGTCTCTTACCCATTGTTTATACAAGGAAGATATGCTTATCATTGTTACATTTTACACAAATAACCCTGGCTGTTTGGCTGTTCTGCGGCTCAGACCGTGCCGGGAAAAACCTATTGGAGATAACCCATGTCATTACTCAAAGAATCTGATCAACAACAACTGCGCGAACACTTCAGCGCTCTCGCCGAACCGGTTAAACTCGTCATGTTTACCCAGGAAATGGAATGCCAATACTGCTCTGAAACCCGCATGATCAGCGAAGAAGTAGCGGCCCTGTCAGACAAGATTTCCGTGGAAGTGTATGATTTCGTGCGGGATCAAGAGATCGCCGAGCAGTACCACATCGACAAAATTCCGGCGATTGCCGTGGTGCGCGGCGGCGGCAAAGCCAAAGATTACGGCATCCGTTTCTACGGCATCCCCTCCGGTTATGAATTCAGCTCCCTCATCGAAAATATTATGATGGTTTCCAGCGGCGAATCCGGCCTATCGGCGGAAACCAAAGCCTGGGCTGCCGGCCTGGACAAGCCGGTTCATTTGCAGGTCTTCATCACCCCCACCTGCCCCTACTGCCCGCAGGCCGTCATCATGGCTCACCAACTGGCGATGGAAAGCGACCTCATCACCGCCGACATGGTGGAAGCCATCGAGTTCCCGCACTTGTCCAACAAATACCACGTTCAGGGTGTGCCACGCACCGTCATCAACGACGATTTCCATATGGAAGGCGCCGCGCCGGAACCGATGCTGCTGGGCAAATTGCAAGAAGCGGTGGCGTAAATCGTGAACCGTAATCCGTGAACCGTGATGCGTGACCGGGGAGGTATTACGCATCACGTATCACGCATCACAACAAATCTCGCAGAATCCTGAAATAACGGAGCACAATATGTCTTTTGACTTAAATCTTGATATGGGCCTGTCCAGACTAGACGGTGGCGACAATCACTACGACGTGATCATCATCGGCGGTGGTCCCGGCGGCGCTTCGGCGGCCATCTACACCGCCCGCGCCGACTTGAAAACGCTGGTCATTGACAAGGGTCTGACGGCCGGAGCGCTGGGTATCACCGCCAAAATCAGCAACTATCCCGGCGTGCCCGGCGCGGTGACGGGCGCTGAACTGGTAGAAATTATGCGCGCTCAGGCCGAATCCTTCGGCGCGCAGTTTCTCACCGATAAAGTAGTGGGCGTCGACCTGAAATCAGAACCCAGGATGGTGATGGCGGGAACTGATGTGTTTTACGCAAAGGTCATTATCCTGGCGACTGGTTCCATGGGCCGCACCAGTTCGGTGAAAGGTGAAGAGGAGTTCCTGGGACGGGGCGTCAGCTACTGCGCCACTTGTGACGGCGCTTTTTTCCGCAACAAAACGGTGGCGGTGATCGGCAACAATGATGAGGCGCTGGAAGAGACGCTGTTCTTGACCAAGTTCGCCGAGAAAATCCACCTGGTGGTACCCACGCCGGCCTTAAAAGCGCGTGAAGTGCTGACGAAAGAGGTGGAGGCTAACGCCAAGATCGACATCCACATGGGCACGCGCCTGAAGGAGATCAGCGGCAACGGCACTGTGCAAAGTATTCGCGTGCAGCCAAGAAGCGGCACAGAAACGGAACTGCCGGTGTCGGGGGCGTTTGTCTACCTGCAAGGCGGCAAACCGATCACCGATTATCTGATGGAGCAGCTTCCTACCAGCGCGGAGGGCTGTCTGGTGGTGGATAATGAACTGCAAACGGCCGTTCCCGGCGTGTTTGCTATTGGCGACCTGCTCTGTACCCACATCAAGCAGGCTGTCATCGCCGCCTCTGATGGCGTCATTGCCGCCATCGCCGCAGACAAGTACATCCACGGGCGCAAACAGATCAAAACCGACTGGAGCTAAACATCAGCATCATCTCGGGGCAAAAAAGAGCGGTCAGGCATCTGACCGCTCTTTTTAATTTTCACAACTTCTTCTCGTGGTCTACGGGCCAATCTGTGCTAAACTGGCAGTCAATCTTTTTATTGGTAGTGGTGGGACAATGAGCACAATACAACTGGCGCAACTTCTGGATCAGGCCGAAACAGCTAAAACCCAACGGGATTACGATGAAACAGTCCGGCTCTACGGTTTGATCATCGCGCAAACGGCCGAAAACCCAACCGACCCTATTGTCAAAGAAATCCGATTAGCGGCGCTGCGGGAAAACGGCCGTTTATGCCGTCTGCTTGGTAATCACCAGGAAGCGCTGGCCTGTTATGAGCAGTATTACCTCTGCGTCAGCTCCGGAGAACAGGCCGTAGACGCCCTTGCCCTGCTGGCAAACCAGTTTAACAACATGGGCCGCTACGAAGAAGCCATCAAAGCCAGTCAGGAAGCCCTGGACCTGACTACCGCCCTCAACTACACTCGCGGCCGCGCCGCCGCCTTCCAAAATATGGGCCGCAGCCACGCCCAATTGGGCCGCGAAGAAGAGGCCGCCAACCACCTGCGCAAAGCCCTGTCGCTCTTTGAACAGTTAGACGACAAAAAAGAAAGCTCACGCACCTGTAACTGGCTCGGCGTTGTCATGTTGGATCAGGGGCATGTGGACAACGCCATCCAGTTTTTTCAACAAGCGCTCTTGTTGGCAGACCACATCAGTGACATCCAAAAGGCGACAGTGTTGAGCAATCTAGGGGAGTGCCACCAAACCTTATTCGATACGCAACAAGCCATCGTTTACCATCGGCAGGCATTGGCGCTGGCGAAACAAACCCAATTCAGCTCCCTGGAAGCGGATCTCACGCGTAATCTCGGCGTGGACTTAGCCGACATTGGCGAAATCGAAGAAGGGGCGGACTGCCTGATAGAAGCGCTGCGCCTGAGCGCCGAAACGGGTCAGCACGACATCAAGCTGCAAACCCTGGCCTCGCTGGCGCAAGTGGAAATTGCGCGAAGCAACCTGACCCAAGCGCTCCATTACGCTGAAACCATGCAGGCCGAAGCGACAGCCATCAAAGCCCGCCATTATGAAGCCTACGCGCTTTATGTCTTAGGTCTCTGTTATCAATTTCAGGGGGAATTGGTGAAAGCGGAACAGACCTGGCACACAGCTTTGTTCAGAGCGCACGAAACCAACCAGCAAGCCTTGTTATGGCGTATTCACGCCGGACTGGCAGAGGTGGTGGGCATTGAGGCGCTGGCTAAAACCCACTACCGTATTGCCGCCGAAGTCATCGACCAGATTGTCTACCCCATTGAGAGTCAAGCGCTGCGCGAGGCGTTCCTGAATGCGACGCCTGTGAAGAAGATATTGGAAGCCAGTGTGTGAAGATGTAGAGGTGATGGGGTGATGGGGTGTGGAGGTGATGGGGTGATAGAACCTTGCCACCTTGCCACCTTGCCACCTTGCCACCTTGCCACCTTGCCACCCTTATCAATTCTCCAGCGGCAGACCTGCTGCCAGCCAATCCCGCAAACCGCCCTGCATGTTGATCACTTCTTTGGCGCCGCCGGCCTGCACAATGCTGCTGCCAATGGCCGAGCGCGCCCCCGTCAAACAGTGAACC
>JAWOGU010000490.1:0-3434 GCA_046496595.1 Chloroflexota bacterium | reverse complement strand
ACAGGTACGACATCGATTTGAGGATCACATGAACAAGAAGTTGGAGATAGAAGAACACGAAGAAGAAGAGGCTGAACAACGAACCGAGCCGGTCAGCCGTTACCGGAACTTTATTCTGGGCAACAACCGCATGACCAAGAATCATGTGCGCATATTTGACCAAGGGAGGCATTCAGTCCAATGACCTCAGCCGATCTATTGGCGCTCATCGCCGACGATACCAAACAAATATCGTACCGGCCGCGCTGGAACAGCTTCACCGGCAGCATCACCGCCACCATCCTCCTGCAGCAGGTGATTTACCGCTGGGTCCACAATGGGCGCAAACCATTTTATAAATTCAACGAGCCATGCAGCCATCCGGCTTACCGGCCGGGAGACAGTTGGTGTGAAGAACTCGGCTTCAGCCGCCGCGAACTGGAAACCGCCCGAGGCCGTATCGCTGCCCACACCCAGGGGGATTTATCCCTCAAGACCTTTGTTTCCTACTGGCGCGACGCCGACCGCAAGACGTGGTACGCCCTCAACGAAATGGCAGTGCTGATGGAGTTGGAGGCGCTGTACCCGGCCAAAGACACAACCGGCGCCGGCATCCAGGGCCGGTTAGTACTGCCAGAAGGCGAACCCGACCTAATGGCGGATTCCGCCATTAGCAATGAGCCGGATTCAGACCTAATGGCGGATTCCGCCATTAGCAATGACGCGCCAACACCGCCTTCAATGGCGGAAAGCGCCAACAGCCGGGCAGAAACCGGGTCAAAACCAGGGGAGAACGGGACAGCCACTCGAGAAAGCGCCCTAATGGCGGAAAGCGCCATTAGCAATGAGCCAGAGGCCGACCTAATGGCGGATTCCGCCATTAGCACCGACGAAAAACCAACCCTAATGGCGGATTCCGCCATTAGCAATGACGAAAAACCAGCCTTAATGGCGGAAAGCGCCAATAGCCAATGGCGGAAAGCGCCAATAGCTAATGGCGGAAAGCGCCATTACCAAATGGCGGATTCCGCCATTTGTTTAAATACAAAGATCACTACAAAGAAAACAACAAAGAAAACAACAAAAACAACAACAACGCCCGCGTGCGAAACGCAAGGCGAGCCGCCTGGCCTTGATGTTGTTGTTGCGGTTTTGGCCTGGCTTGGCTTTGTGGGGAATTGCGGCAAAGAGCCGTTAACGGCCGAAACGGCTCTGGCCTGGGCCTTCTGGCTGCAGCTGCACCGGCCGCGCCTGACGCAGCAGGGCAAAGACCCGCTGGCGATCACCATCGCCGCCTGGCGCAGAGGTCAGACCCAGCCGCCCGCCGACTGCCAGCGCCTGGCTAAAGCCTGGCTGAACATGAACGACCAGGAGCGCCGCCTGACCCTGACGGCCGCTGCCCAACCGCTGCTTGAGCTTCAGGCAGCGATGCCCCAGGAACTCTGGCCCTTTGACATCCCCACCAGCCTCCTGGCCCAACTGGATCGGCTCACCCACGGCCAATTCCTGCCCCCGGCGCTGCTGCCGCCCGAAGAACCGGAAACGGCCCAGGAGCCAGAAACGGCCGTTTCCCGGCCAAAACCAGCGCCAGCGCCAACTGAACCGCCTTACCAGATGCCGCCGGAAACGGCCGTTCTCTGGAAAAACGTCCTGGACGAGCTAAAGCTGCAAATGACCCAGGCCACGTTCAACACCTGGCTCAAGGACAGCAAGCTCAAGCTCAACGGCGGCCAGACGGCCGAAGTCCTGGTGCGCAACAGCTACGCCGCTGACTGGATAAACGGCCGTTTGCAAGAAACCGTCAGCCGCACCTTGTCAGCCGTCGCCGGCAGGCAGCTGCACGTGCAAGCCTCCGAGGACGCCGATGGGTGAGCGGCCCGCGACAGAAGCCGCGCCAGATGTCTCAACATCTGGCGTCGCAGAAACGGTGCGTGTCCGGTTTCCCTGCGGCCACAGCCGCTTCTTCCGGCAGGATAACCCGCTGCTGGCCTTTGAACCAGAGGGGGTGCGTGTCAAAGACGGCGTTTTTTACTGCCAGGATTGTTACCAGGAGGAGCCGCGCAGATTTACCTGGCTGGAGCCGGGTCAGATGTTTATTTATGCTTTTGAATCAACAACGAGAAGGAGGTTAACCATGCTCATTTACGTACCACTCAACCAGATTGACGACAACCCATTCCAGGCCCGCCAGGAATATGGCGACGTGGCCGACCTGGCCGCCCGCATCGCTGCCACTCGAACCAACTATCCGGACAGCTACGGCCTGATGCAGATCCCGCGTGGCCGGGCCATTTTCCGAAACGCGGCCGAACCGGACGGCAAGGTTCTCAGCGTGGCGAAGGCGCTGACCCTGACCGACAAAAACTACATCCTGCAAACCGACCTGGCCGTGCGCGTCCAACTGGCCTTCGGCCACCGGCGCAAACGCGCCTTTGACCACCTGCATGCCACGCAGGAGATGGGGTACGAGAGCGGCCTCTTTCCCGTCCACATCGACGCCCTCACCGACGAGCAGATGCTGGATGCCGTCTGGTCGGAGAACCGGGAGCGCAAGGACATCACGGCCGTTGAAGAGGCCGAATTGTTGGCGCGCAAACTAGAGCGGGCCAAAAACCAACGCGAAGTGGCCGAAGCCTGGGGCCTGGACCGTTCCACCGTCGCCAACCGCCTGCGGCTGCTGGAGCTGCCGGCCGAAATCCAGCAGGCCAACCGGGAAGGCAGACTGAGCGAACGCGCCTGCCTGGCATTGGCGCCGGTGGTGGCCGTACAGCAGGCCATCAATGGCGGCGTCAAGTGGGGCACGCGCCGTGAGCATTGGGGGCCGCCCGTCGCGCCGGCGGACTTCATCGAGCAGGCCATCAAAGATCCCAAGATGACCTCGGACGCCATCCGCAGCTACACCAAGCAGGCGCTAAACCACGCCGGGCAGGAGCTGCCTTGGTGCGTCGCCAATATGACGGCAGAACAGGGCGGCGACATCATCCGCGTTTCTTGCCAAGGCTGCCCCAAACGCATCAACACCACCTGCCTGGGAGTGTCCTGTCTGGAAGCGAAAAAAGAAGCCTTCAAGGCCGCCGCCATTGCCGACGCCGAGACGGTGTTGGGCATCCCCTACAGCGACCGGGAAGAAGATTTTAATGGCAGTTACGAGCAGAAGAAGCAGCTGAAGGCGCTGTGGGAATCCGGCCAGCAGCGCGCTGGCACGAGCTTTGTCATTGACTGGCGTCTGGGCGAATCCGCTTACCGCCCATTTGTGAAAGACGGGGTGGTGGAATACGTCGGCGGATCAGCCGCCTGGGAAGGCGACGGCCGCGCCCCCATCGCCATTGGTCATCGGGGCAGCCTGCCGCTGCACCTGCTGCCCGGAAGCGAAACCGGCGAACCGGCCGCCGACATTCCCGATTGGGAAGCGCGCCAGGCGTGGATTAAAGAGGTGAAAAAATACACGCAAGAGG
>JAWOGU010000413.1:0-5313 GCA_046496595.1 Chloroflexota bacterium | reverse complement strand
GCAGCGACCCAGGCCTCCGTGCAGCCCAACGTCTGGCCGTGGGCGAGCAGCCGTGCGATCAGCTCGCTGGCGATGCCGCGGCGCTGGTGCGAGGGGGCCACACCTACCTCGTCGATGAACAACTGCGCCGGCTTGTCGGGGTGGACGTAGTGAACGGCGCTGGCCATGCCGACCACGACCCCGCCGTCCAGCGCGACGGCAATGTGGTGGCGCGGGTCGTTGAGGAACTCGACGGCCAGGTCGATGCGCACCGGATCATCGAAGACGTCCTCGGCAACGTGGTCGAAAACCGGGATGTCGTTGACAGATAGGAGTCTGATGGTGATGTGGGAGGAGGTCACATTACCCTTTGCTCATCGGACATAGAGCACTCTCCCCTCACGTAGGGCCGGGCGCACAATCGTGCCGATCACGTCGCGATGGCGCCGCACGTAATCTGAACGGGCTACCACCACATCCACGGGCGTGCTCAGACCAGCCAAGGCGCGATAGATGCGAGCTGCCTCGGCGCTTAACGACTCAACGTCATCTTTGATTACCAGGATGTCAAGGTCGCTATCACTGCCAGCGTCGCCACGCGCCTGGGAACCGAACAGGATGATTTGTTGCGGGTCGCTGACGGCCACAATGCGTTGGGTGATCTCGGCCAAGACTGCGTCAGTCGATTTGTCCATTTGCCTTGCACTCTCCGGTCAGGGGGCCTGTCTACAATGGAACGACTTTGGCAGTGGTTGTAGCACCGTAGGCATAATCTCTTTCTTCCTTGAACACAATTTAGGGATGATCTTAGGCTGCAAAATGCTTTCCGCTGGCAATCTGATTTTGAGCGACTGTACCTTCCATTTGAGGAAATCCATCAAACCAGTTGAGGGACGCCGCTACTTTCGTTTTCTGTCCACTTGGGGCGACTCTCAGACATCAACAGCACAGTCTTCCAGTCACATCTTAAAGAGGCACATAACCTGGCACTTGGTCATGCGGAGTATCAAGGTACACTTTCGCTTCAGGATAGCCCCCGAAACGACCATGGCTCCAACGCACCTCTACATGACCATCAATTTCTTGTTCGGCTCGATTCGTTCTACGCCGGACAATTGACTTCCAACGCACTATGGGTTGGCCTGCCATAAGATCGGCAAAAACCTCAAAAGAGCGCAACGAGAATTCGCGTCGCCAGTCCCAAGGGGTATAGACACGAAGCCGAATGGAGTCTGTCCTCGAACTACCCAGCACATAGTAGGGAGCGCTTCCAAACCTCAGAAGTCTCCAAAGCATTTCTTCACGCGCAGCAACTGATGTAAGATGACCTTGCCACCTTTCTGCCGTGGCAGTACTCACCGCAGCACAAAACATTCGATACGGGTCGCGTAACTGGACTGGCAAATTGCGACCTCTTAACTCCAATGCTATGACATCGCGGTTATCTCGGCCCAAGTTACTCAAATCATCGGGTAAACTAACGCGTGGTGCCAGGAAGCGTCGCACTTCGGAGTAGAAACTTAAGTACGCATCGCCTGCCACCTCCATATACCAATCGGGATTTGGTCCGTGGCGACTGGCCAACAACCGATCAAAGAGATGAGGAGGAGAACAGTTGAAGAGGATGCGCGAAAGGTACTTACAGCTCACAAGAAAAACGTGATCGATACGAAGGTCGATAGGCAACATCTCGAAACTCGGCGTCTGGTTTGGTCCCCTCCACTCGATACGTAGAGGTGTCCTACGTCGTAGTCCATACTCAGCTTCAAGAAAGGCGCGCCCATTCTCCCATGCGGCATGAGCGATAGCCCTCAGTGGTCCGCCAGCGACGGCATCAATGACTCTATTCCACACGCTTTCACTCACGTCAATCATAGTTGATGAGCGTGATAGCACAGCCTCATCGACTGTCTGAAAACCCAGCATTCCCAGCCCAGTAACAACTTCAGTGACTTCTGTACTTAGGTTAGGCACATAACTCCCTATTCTGTGAACTCATACATACGATCGTCCAGCACGACTGCAACTGCGGCTTGATCCAAATCTTGAAGGATACTTCTTACCAAAGATGCAACCCCATTGTTCGATGGCGCTTTGGCGAAGTAAGTTTCGAGAACAATGACATTTTCATCTGCCATGCCACCGAGCGGGTTCACCCAGTGGCCGCGAGCTTCATGGCTGGTTACGCCACCACCCAGCGTGATCAGTTCGCTTTTTGCCCATGCTAAAACGCTTTGGCGTCTTTCATCGGAAATCAAGTGACCATCTTGGGTTTGGCTCGGAATAAAAAGCTTAAGCCTGTGGCCCATGCTCCGCGCAGCTCGAGGTACTAACGCTCCGAATGGATCACCGGTTCTGGTCAAGGGAGCGCTGCGAGGCGCTCCAAGTGGATTGGCTGCACCGAGCGTTGGTCCGTACAAATCCTCTAGTGACCAAAACCCAGGAAGCGGCCGAGTCACCGCATCTGCATGCGCGTAAATACCCAAACGACGTCGGGAACCAACCGAAAGCATCTCCATTGCATCAAAGAAAACGCGTCCTTGTGTAGCGCGCAATGCCCGATCACCTTCACTGCCTGAAACCGGAAGATTTGTGGTAAGTAATACCACGGGTTCTATACTCTCTTGTGCCAGCACCGAGCTCTTTCCAAGGACCTTAAACACGGTATCTGTGCGTACCAAGCCGGGACGTTTCGTTGCGATGGCACCAGACACGATAAAGTACCATTTTCGGCCATGCTTGCTTGTTCCCACAAGATTAGCCGTAATCCCTGCGGAACCTAGCCGCTCGTTTACTCTAACCTGTTCAAAACCGCAGGTCTCGATCACTCCCTTCGCCATTGCTTGGGCATTGCGACCTTCCTTCGTAGCCCGTGCCTGAAAATCAACCTTCTGCATCCCTTGTTTCCTCATTTCCGTGCATTAGCTTGCTCGTATCACCGGCTAGCCATTCTTCAACACGTATTTTCTCTTGCGCCTCTGCAATTCGCTGTTCGGCTAATTCGCAGTAGTCGGCGTTGATTTCATATCCGACATAATGCCGTCTGGTTAAGACCGCTGCGACAGCTGTGGTTCCACTTCCTAAGAATGGGTCCAGCACAAGATCATTCTCAAAGGTATAGAGTTCAATGAATCGTTTTGGCAATTCAACAGGAAACGGCGCTGGATGCTTGACACGTTTAGCAGACTCCGGTGCCAACTCCCAAATCGACAACGTTCCCGATAGGAATTCGTCCCGCCCTATAGTTGCCTTTCCCTTTCGAACTCGATCAAAACGGCCCTTCGAGAAACAAAGGCAGTATTCATGTATGTCACGAATGACCGGATTAGCTGGTGAGCGCCAGCTTCCCCATGCGCAATTACCGCTGGCACCTTTCCCCTTCTTCCATATGATTTCAGCCCGCATCAAAAAACCAGTTCTAAGCATGCGCTCGGTTACAAAATGCGATAGCGGCACATAGGGGCGACGGCCTAAGTTTGCTACATTGATGACGGCACGACCACCTGGCTCCAACACCCGGTATGTCTCAGCGAACACATCCTCTAGCATATCGAGGTACTCGCCAAACGAACCTCCCGTGTCATAATCCTTCCCAACGTGATAAGGTGGCGAGGTAACCATGAGTGCCACACTGTTGGATTCCAATTGCCGCATGGAAACTGCCGACTCGACGAAAATCCTGTCAACTATGGCGTTGTCGACGACAGTAGCATCCGTTGTCTCTACAATGGGCATAAGTTGCCGATCATAGAAGGCAGATGAATCATGGCCTTCCCGGCGCCCTACGCCAAATGTCTTGGTCTTCGTGCCCACAAATAACCCTCAAAATCTATCTCGAAAGCCAATGAATCAGTTGTCTTGTTATCAGAAAGTGAAACGACGGTGAAACACATAGCTGGCTTTGTGAACCGGCGATACTTGTAATGCCAGAGAATGCGACACATACACATATGCCCATGATTAGCACGAAAACCGCGCAGAGTACCACAGGAATTCGTGAGACATGATTATAGCACGATAGACCGAAAAGGATCAAACAGTTGTGAGTTGTCAGCCCCCTAGTCTGAGCAATAATCGGCACAGCCCAACGTGTTCTTGGTCCAAATCCAGGCCCCAACGCGAATGAGCGCTAAGCTAATCGTAGCAACCATGGCATATCGCCTCGCAGATAGTAAGACGGTACTCTCGATCACCTTCACCCTGTCCTACGTTGATCTGTTACACGGCGTTGAGCTTCATCGCCACTTAGAAGCTGTCTGGTGCTCAACCGGCGGTCTGTGTCAGATACCTGTGGCGTTGAGAGTAAGCCGGTAAGGAGACGATCACGGTATCCGCTGTACTCGCTACGCGGAAACCTCTCAACCCTCGAACAAATTCACCACCTCCACCTGCAAATACGGATTGCTGCGCTGCTTGCGGCCGATGGTGGTGGCGGGGTCGTGGCGAGGGTAGCGCGTGTAGTCAAAGTGTTCCGGCATTATCGGCAGAAGGATGATAGCATTGGCCCAGACGTGTTCTCGAATCAGGGCACTGGGTGGCGTTGGCACTACCAGGCGACCGAGGCTGGACTTAATGGTGATCTCACAGATGCTGTCTAAGCTCAGATAGCGTTCATTGCCAAAATCCTCGATCAGCCGTCGAGCGTGGCTATCCAGTTGACTGTCACCTGCGATGGACCATAGGAAAGCGTGGGTGTCGAGGAGGAGCTTCACGGCACGTAGTCCTCGAGACCGTCGATTGGCTCATCGAAGTCAGGACCAAGCGCTCCAGGATCCCCTTGGGCATGGTGATGTTGGCGCGTACGACGGGGTCTCAACGGCAACATCGACCAGAAAGGCCACAGCTCGTGCGTCAGCTTGCACGAATTGCCACGGCGCCTACAGCCGCATTCGTGATGCACGGCGTCACCGCATCAATCACGATACAACAAGTTGATCACCTTGAAGCTCAGCCGCTCGCCGTCGACCCGCATCTCCTGCGTCGGACGGATGACTACGCCTTCGGCCGGGGCGCCGTTGGGGTAGGTGCGCTCGGCGTAGCGGCGCAGCGCCTCGTCGTCGCTCAGGTCGAAGGCCTCGCCCACCTCCACCAGTTCCACCACCGGCAGGCCCAGGCTCTGCGCGACGGCCAGCATGTCGGCGAAGTCGAGGTAACGCCGCTGGTCGATGTGCCAGACGTTGAACAGCCGCAGGTCCAGCTCTTTCAAGCCCAGGCGGTTCTTCTGGACGCCGGGGCCGACGATCTCGAACTGCAACGCCAGCGGCAGGCGCTGCTGCGCCAGGCCGTACTTGGCCACCAGTTGCCACACGGCCGTGTCGGGCCGCTCTTTCAGCT
>JAWOGU010000406.1:0-8776 GCA_046496595.1 Chloroflexota bacterium | reverse complement strand
AGGATATTGAGATGAGCATCGGATATTTCCAACGACAAAAGAAACGGATGCAATATCATCGGTACCGAATCGCTGGTTATCCTATTGGCAGTGGTTCAGTAGAAAGCGGTATTAACAACGTGGTTCATCATCGTATGAAGCGACAAGGGAGGGGGTGGCAACGCGAGAATGTCAATCCGATGTTAGCAGCTCTTGGCGAGTTGCATAGTGATAGATTTGAATGGGCGTGGGCGGCAACCAACTAATCCCCCACAAAACGTGGTTATACTCGCCGTTTGTTTTTCCCTTGACATATCTGCCCATAACGAAGTATTATGCCCTGGTATCTGCGTATTCATTCTAAACCATCCGTATCGATTTCATCTAATTTATTTCATCGCCCAAACAGTCATTAGACCCAGTATCGACTCATCCATTTTGCAGCTCAGTCTTTGAGAATACCGCCAGGTAAACGGTGTCGGTTTTTAAAGGTCTGGTTTTGAGTTCCTGGCTCAAAATCGCCAGAATCCAGATATTAATCATAGGAGAATAAAAAACATGAAACGGACGTTTGTTAAGATGATGCCAATATTAGTCTTATTGCTCCTGTTCTCCGCAGTAGCCTCTGCGGCGCCTCTGAGCAAGGGCAACCCCGATCCACCAGGTCAACTTATACACGTTCAACTCCTCGGAATCAACGATTACCACGGTCATCTCGAGGCAACCACACCCGGCAACATTGCCGGCGCCCCCGCCGGCGGTGCAGAATACCTCTCGGCAAAACTTAACCAGCTCCGCCAGGGCCAAAAGTTCAGTCTGACCGTTGCCGCCGGTGATCTTATCGGCGGTTCGCCGGCCTTTTCCGGGCTTTTCCACGACGAGCCGTCTGTCGAGTCGCTGAACGCCATGAAGCTCGACGTCTCCAGTGTGGGCAACCATGAGTTCGATGAAGGTGTCGTCGAACTGCTCCGTATGCAGAACGGCGGCTGCCACCCCATTGATGGCTGCTACTTCCCTGATGCGCCGTTCCCCGGCGCCGACTTCCAATGGCTCGCCGCTAACGTTGTCAACGAGGCCGGGGAGACACCCCTGCCGCCTTACTGGATCGAGCAGTTCAACAACGTCAAGATCGGGTTCATTGGCATGACGCTTGAAGCGACCGATACGCTGGTCGCCGCCGCCGGTATACAAGGCTGGGACTTCCTCGATGAGGCGGAAACCGCCAACGCACTCGTCCCCATTTTGAAGGCGCAGGGTGTCAATGCCATTGTCGTGCTGCTGCATGAAGGCGGTTCACAGACGCCTCCTCCAGGCGACGTAGATGCATGCGTCGGCATCTCCGGCCCAATCGTGGCTATCAACAACGCGCTTGATCCCGCCATCGACGTCATGATCACGGGCCATACCCATTTGCCCTACAACTGTGTGCTCCCGGATCCCGCCGGACAACCTCGGATCGTGACGAGCGCCTATTCATTCGGCCGGGTGGTTACGGAAGTGAATCTCGTACTCGACAAGCGAACCCACGACGTGCGCCGCGACCTCAGCACATCAACCAATCACGCCGTCTACCAGGCCTCCCTGACCCCCGATCCGGCAATCACAGCGATCATTGCCAAGTGGCAGCCGCTTTACCAGGCTGCCGGCAGTACACCCGTTGGCACAATCACGGCCGACATCAATCGTGGCGGGATTCCCGGATCGGAGAACCGCGGCGTTGAGTCGGCGGCCGGCAACCTGGTTGCCGACGCCCAATTATGGGCAACCTCGTCCAACTTCGCCCAAATCGCGTTCATGAACCCTGGCGGCGTGCGCTCCGACCTGAAATACGCCCAGTCGACCGGGGAGGGTGACGGCGTCGTCACCTTCGGCGAGGCGTTCACCTTCCAGCCGTTCGGCAACACTCTGGTAACGTTCCCCATGACCGGCGCCCAGATCATCTCGGTGCTTAAAGAGCAGTGCCAGCCGGCCGGAGCGAGCCGCCCATTCCTGCATCTCGGCGTGTCAAATGGTTTCACCTACGACCTCTCTACAACCATCGTGGCGGGCACCTGCACGTCGGTGACAGTGAGCAATGTGAAATTGAACGGTGTGGCTCTCGATCCGGCTGCGACCTACAATGTGACGGTGAATAACTTCCTGGCCGACGGTGGGGACAATTTCACTACGTTTGCTACGATCACAGCCCCAAGACTCGACGGAGGCAATGACCTGCAGGCTCTGGTGAATTACCTCGGCACGTTCAGTCCGGTTGCTCCGCCAAGCACAGACCGCGTCAACGAACTGCCGTAAGGGTTAAGGTTAGAGAAAAGCTGGGCCAGCCCTAATCGGGGCTAGACCAGCAATAAAAAAGGGCGCAAAGATTTTTTTCATATCTTTGCGCCCTTCACGTTTTTTAGGGTGATTATAATACCTGCAATGTTTCCCTAATATCCCGCCAACACCTCAACCAGCGCCTCTGGAGAGGGCCTGAGTTGTTCGTCAGATAAGAGCGAGAGCGGCGTTTTCACAAGATTGCTCAGTTCCACCAGATTGGGACGATCCGGATTGAAGTACAGCAGCCCGGTAACCAGTTCATGGTTATCCTGAGCCTGATACAGGCGCTGCACAGCGCCGCCTTTGTCGCCAGGGTCATAATCCTTTTCCAACTTACGCAGTTGAATGATCGAACCGTCGTGGAGTTCAACCAGCCGCATTTCGCCCGGCTCGTAGTCGATGATTTCGATTTCTTCGGCCTGTGGCACCCAACCAAAGTCGTGGAGAGGCGCTTCGTGTTCCCGGCCGTAGCCGTAGCTTTTGGTGGAGCTGTCTTCGTTATTAAAAGCCACGCAAGGGCTGATGATGTCGAGAACGGCCGTTCCTCGATGATGCAACGCCGCCTTCAGCAGTTCCCGCACCTGTTTGGCATCGCCGGAAAACGAACGCGCCACAAAACCGGCCCCGGCAATTATGGCCTCCAGGCAAATATCCACCGGCGGGAACTCGTTAGTCCCGGCGTATTTAAGCGCCTGTCCCTCGTCAGCCGTGGCTGAAAACTGCCCTTTGGTCAGGCCGTAAACCCCGTTGTTCTCCACAATGTAGACCATACGCACGTTACGCCGCACCAGATGCTTAAACTGGCCCAGACCAATGCTGCCCGTATCACCATCGCCGCTGACGCCAATGCCGGATAGCTCGTGATTGGCTAACAGCGCCCCGGTCGCAATGGATGGCATCCGGCCGTGCAGCGAGTTAAACCCGAAAGAACGGCCCAAAAAATATGCCGGTGATTTGCTGGAACAGCCAATGCCGCTGAGACGCAGAATTTTGTGCTGTTCAATGCCCAATTCAAACGCCACCTGCACAATTTGATTGGCGATGGAATTATGGCCGCATCCTTTACATAGCGTGGAGGGTTGGCCTTTATAATCATTCTTTGTCAGGTTCAAAACCTTATCCAATTTCGTATCCATCATTTACTCCAGATCCACGATGTCATCTAGCGCCACATTCAAGGCGGCAGCAATGGCAGCTAATGCCGAAGCTGTTCCTTTGCGCTTGCCAGATTCAATTTGTGATAAATAAGCGGCGCTGATTTCAGACCGAGTGGCTAACATCTGCTGCGTCATGCCACGGTATTCCCGCCATATCTTGATGGAATTGCCTCCATCTAAAATAGCCTTAACAACCGCCGCAGGTATCAACTCCTCACCCCTTTCTACAGCTTGTTTAGCAGCATCGTAGTCTTGAATATCCGTGAGCATCTCCGCATCTGCTAAGAGACTTTGATAGACTTCATAAGGAATAACAGCCCACTCCGGTTTTCCCTCTTTTTCTATTACTTGCACGTTCATCGGTAAACTTCTCCTCGCGGCGCAATTTTAAGCACAAGAATGACTAACTTATCATTTTGCAGCTCATAAATAATGCGCCAATCACCCACCCGAAGCCTGTAACCAGGCCGATTTTGCAGCTTTGTAACATTGTTATGCTCACCATAAGGATCATCGGCTATGGCTGCGAGTTTGTTAAGAATCAAGTCAGATAAATTGGGTGGCATTCTGCGCAGCGTTTTATATGCCTGTTTCGTAAAAAAGATTTCATACATAGGATATTAGCACAATGCAAGTTTTTTTCAATGGGTTTATTAACGTTTTGCTATTTAACGCAGGTTTTCTACCACCCAACGTGCGGTCAACGGCATACCATCCGAATGCGCCTCTGAAACCAGTTTGGCGGCCAGCTCTGGCATTTCGGTTTGCAAAATCTTATGCATTTGCCCGTCCCGGTTGAGTTCAATCACGTAGACACGCTCATGGCGGCTGACGAATTCGCGCACATCATCGTTGATGGGCAGGGCGCGCAGGCGCAGGAAGCTGGTATGGATGCCTGCAGCCGCCAGCCGGTCGCGGGCTTCCACGACGGCGTCGCAGGCCGTGCCATAGGCGATGATGCCAAATGCGGCGTTTTGCTGTTCGTCGATGATGGGACCGGGAACGATAGTCCGCGCCGTGTCGAATTTGCGCCGCAGGCGGTCCATATTTTGCGCCCAATCTTCCGGTTTTTCACTGTAGACGGCGTTTTCATTGTGACCGGTGCCGCGGGCAAACCAGGGCGCCAGGGGATGTTCATTGCCGGGCAGGGTGCGGTAGGCGATACCGTCTCCATCCACATCTCTGTAGCGGGCGAAACGGCCGTTTTCCACCAAGTCCTCCACCGTTAACACCTTCCCCCGCTTCATCGGTTCCGTCGGATAGGTGAATGGCGCCGACATCCAGTTGTTCATACCCAGGTCCAGGTCGCTCATCACAAATACCGGCGTTTGCAGCGTATCCGCCAGGTCAAACGCCGCCGCGCCAAACTCAAAACATTCCCCCACAGACGACGGCAGCAGCAGCACATTCTGCGTATCGCCGTGCCCCAGATAATAGGCAAAGAGAATATCGCCCTGGCTGGTGCGCGTCGGCAGACCGGTGCTCGGCCCCACGCGCTGCACGTCCCAAATGACAGCTGGCGTCTCGGTAAAGTAGCCCAGTCCGGCAAATTCCGCCATCAGCGAGATGCCGGGACCGCTGGTCGCCGTCATGGCGCGCGCCCCAGCCCAACCCGCCCCCAGGATCATGCCTATGGCAGCCAGTTCATCTTCCGCCTGGACCACGGCGTAGGTGGCTTGGCCCGTTTCCGGATTGCGGCGCAGTTGGGACAAATAGCCGTTCAGGGCATCGATCAAACTGGTGGAAGGCGTGATGGGATACCAGGCCGCAAACGAAACGCCGCCAAACACCGCGCCCAAAGCTGCCGCCTCGTTGCCGGTGATGAGAATCTGGCCTTCGGTTTCGTTCATCGGCTCGATTCGATAGGGGTCTGTTTTTTGCAGATTGTCTACCGCCCAATCATAGGCCATCTGCACCACGGTCATATTGGACGCCACCAGTTTGGGTTTATGATTGAAGTTCACGTCCAACGCTTCTTCGATTTTCGCCAGCGGCGCGCCCAGCAAATAGGCCAACGCGCCCACGTAGACCATGTTTGCAATGTAGTCGCTGAGTTTGCCTTTCAGCCCGCTTTTCGCCACAAACTGCTTCACGGGTACGCCGTACATCACAATGTCGTTCCGTTCAGGCAGGTTGCGCCAGTCCTGGTTGTACAGGCACATACCGCCCGGCGGCAATGCTTGAATGTCCTGGTAGACGCTGGCTTCGTTGAAAGCCACCAGGATTTCCGACGTTTCTTTGCGGGCCACATACCCATCCCGGCTGAGGCGGATATGGTACCAGGTGGGCTGTCCCTGGATGTTGGAGGGAAAGATGTTTTTGCCGTTAACGGGGATGCCCATGCGGAAAAAGGCGCGCAGCAGGGCAAAATTGGCGGTTTGGCTGCCGGTGCCGTTGGCCGTAGCCACCACAATAGAGAAGTTGTTGATGATGGGAGGAGATGAGGGAGGAAACGGCCGTTTCTCTACCCCAACCTCCGCAAAGTCTGCACCTATAACACTCATAATAAACACTCCCAAAAAACACAGGGCGCCGCCCATGCGCCGCCCCACCTATTGCTTACTGAAAACCGGTCACTTCGAGATTGGACCAATCTCTGCGATTGGTCCAATCTACCCGTGCCAGCTATTGAATTCTCATGGCTACGAAACCGTCCACGTCTCCCCAGCCGAATACAACGCCGCCAGATCGCCGACCCCTTTTTGTGCCTGAGCATTTGCCACCTGCGCCATCAAGCCAGCGGTGTAATCTTGCTTGGTCACACTGCGAATCACACCCATAGGCGGTGGGTAATTCGGATGTTCCATATTTGCCAGAATAAACGCCAGTTCTTGCGACGTTTCATCGTGGACAATCAAGTCTGCCTCAGTGAATTCGCCGCCTAATTCAACCACTTCCGGCATGAACCCATTGAGTCGTATGCCCTTGTCGTTGTTATTGCCAAAGACCAGCGGTTTGCCGTGTTCCAGATAGACAACGTGGTCAGAACGGGTGCGCCGATCATCAATGCCTGCCCATTCGTTGGGATTGAAGATCACGCAATTCTGATAAATTTCAATAAACGAAGTGCCCTGGTGTTCGGCCGCCGCTTTCAACACTTCGCCCAAATGCTTGGTATCCACATCCATCGCCCGCGCCACAAAAGTCGCTTCTGAAGACAGCGCCAACGCCAGTGGATTGATTGGCTGTTCGATAGACCCCATCGGGGAAGATTTGGTACGCATACCCTGCCGGGAGGTAGGTGAATACTGCCCTTTGGTCAGGCCGTAAATGCGGTTATTGAAGAGCAAAATATTGACGTTGATATTGCGCCGAATGGCATGGATGAGATGGTTGCCGCCAATCGACAGCCCATCGCCATCTCCCGTGATCACCCAAATGCTGAGGTCCGGGTTCGCTACCGCCAGGCCGGAGGCCACCGTTGGCGCGCGGCCGTGGATGCTGTGCATCCCATAGGTGTTCATGTAATAGGGAAAACGGCTGGAGCAGCCAATGCCAGAAACGAAAACGATGTCTTCTTTCGCCACGCCAATTTCCGGCAAAACTTTCTGCATTTGCGCCAAAATGGCATAGTCGCCGCAGCCAGGGCACCAGCGCACCGTCTGGTCGGATACAAAGTCTTGTTTTTTTAGTTGCAAGGGAATTGTTGTTGTCATGATATTCTCCAGGGTTGGGAACAGTGTACAGTGTACAGTACTGTTCACTGTTTACTGTCCACTGCCTTAACCCAGTAATTCCTCCAGTTTGTCGTACACTTCACCAATCTTAAACGGCCGTCCGTGCAATTTCGGGAAGGAAGTGATGTGACTCAGCCCATACGTGCCGCGCAGCACAAAAGCAAGCTGGCCGTTGTTTAACTCGGGTACCAACACACGTTTATAGCTGCGCAAAACAGCTTCCGTATTCTTGGGGAACGGGTTCAAATAGCGGAGGTGAGCGTGGGCGACATCGAACCCTTTTCTTTGGGCTTTGGCAACGGCCGTGTGGACCGCGCCAAACGTGCCGCCCCAAGAAACCACCAACAGTTCGCCCTGTTCCGGTCCGCTTACTGCCAGTTCAGGAATCACATCGGCCAGACGCGCCACTTTCTCTGCGCGTTCCAGGACCATCTGTTCATGATGCTTCGGTTCGTAGGAAATATTGCCGGTGATGGGCGCCTTTGCCAAACCACCCACGCGATGTTCCAGACCAACTGTGCCGGGTAACGCCCACGGCCGCCCCAACGTCTCCTCATTTCGTAAATAAGGGAAGAACGGCGCCTCATCATGCTCCCGGCCGGCCGGATGTACCACCGGAATTTCAACAATATCATCAGGGTCGGGAATCAGCCACGGCTCAGAACTGTTAGCCAGGTAGCCATCCGAGAGAATCACAACCGGCGTCATAGCGCGCACAGCCAGGCGGCAGGCTTCAACCGTCGTCTGGAAGGCATCTGACGGGCTTTGTGGCGCTAAAACCGGAATCGGGCTTTCGCCGTTGCGTCCATAGAGTACCTGAAGCAGGTCCGCCTGTTCTACCTTGGTCGGCAGACCCGTGCTGGGGCCGCCGCGCTGCACATTGATAATCACCATCGGCAGTTCCAGCATAATAGCCAAGCCCATGGCTTCGCTTTTAAGCGCAATGCCGGGGCCGCTGGTACCCGTAGCAGCCAAAATGCCGCCAAACGCTGCCCCAATTACAGAACCCATGGCAGCGATCTCATCCTCGGCCTGGAAAGTGCGCACGTCAAAGTTACGCAGCGGCGCCAGCGCATGCAAAATATCGCTGGCCGGCGTGATGGGATAAGAACCATAGAAAAGCGGCTTGCCCATTTTCTTGGCAGCCGTCACCAAACCCAAAGCAATGGCTTCGTTGCCTGTGATATTGCGGTACTTACCCGGCTTGATCGTAGCCGGACGGATATTGAACCGGCGCCGGAACACTTCTGTGGTTTCGCCAAAGTAGTAACCCGTCTCCAACGCTTTAATATTAGCCTCTGCCAACTGCGGCTTTTTTGCAAATTTCTCGTTTAACCAGGTTCTAGAAGTCGATAATCCCCGGTCAAAAATCCAGAAGGTCATGCCCAGCGCAAAAAAGTTTTGGCACCGATCTTTATCTTTGGTCGTGAGACCCTCTATGTCTTTGAGCGCTTCGCGGGTCAGGGTGGTCAAGGGCACTTCGTGAACTTCGTAGCCGACCAGCGAATCATCTTCCAGTGGATTGGAGTCATACTCTGCTTTTTTGAGGTTTGCCAGTGTGAAAGCGTCGGTATTGACGATGATGACGCCGCCTCGCTCTAAATCCGGCAGGCTGGCTTTGAGCGCAGCCGGATTCATAGCAACAAG
>JAWOGU010000273.1:0-5934 GCA_046496595.1 Chloroflexota bacterium | reverse complement strand
AGCAAATCGCCTTCTACCTCAGCACCCCCGCCTACCGCATCGTTGCCGAGATGCACGGCTGGCAGGTCGCTGCCCGCGAACTCAGCCAGCTCGCCCGCGCCAACCAATGGTCTGCCATGCCCGCCCTCATCACCGACGACATGCTCGACGTCATCGCTGTCACCGGGGCCTGGGCCGAACTGCCCGCCATCGTTCAACAAAAATACGGCAGCCTGCTCAACCGCGTCAGCTTCTACCTCCCCTTCGTTCCCGGCCAAAATGACGCCGGCTGGCAGGCAACTATCAAGTCGTTTAGTCAAGTTAGTCGTATAGACTTATAGCTTATAGCCGCTCCCCTCAGCTACCGACTAAAAAGGAGTGAAACATGTTTCAGGAATTCAAAGAATTTATCAATCGGGGCAACGTCATCGATCTGGCGGTGGCTGTGATCTTGGGGACCGCTTTTGGCGCCATAATCACTTCCTTCGTTGATGACATCATTATGCCCCTCATCGGCATTCTAATGGGCGGCGTCGACTTCTCAACGCTCAGCCTGCAAATTGGTGAAGCAACCCTCGCCTACGGCAACTTCATCCAGGCCGTCATCAACTTTCTGGTGGTTGCTTTTGCCCTCTTCATTATTATTCGTGGCTACAACAACTTTCTCAGAAAGCAGCCAGCGCCGCCTCCTCCGCCAAAACCATCGCCTGAAGAGAAACTGCTCGCCGAAATCCGCGACTTGTTAAAAAACAACCAAACCTGAATCCAAGTTTCAAACTTATTCATTCTCAATTTTCTAGCTCCAGTACCCAGAATTTATGATTTTGGGGGTTTGTAGTAACGGCTTTAGCCGTCTAACCGCTGAAGCGGTTACTACAAACCATCCCGCAAATTAAAAAGTTGAGGTACTGGCTCTAGCTAACCCGGAGTTGCCATGTCATCCATTTACTTCAACGACGAACACGAAGCCTTCCGCCAACTGGTGCGGAAATTTGTTGAAACCGAAATCAACCCTCACATTGAGGAATGGGAAGCAGCAGGCCAGTTCCCCGCCCATTCACTGTTTAAAAAAATGGGCAATCTGGGACTGTTGGGCCTCACCTATCCCGAGGAATACGGCGGCGGCGGCGTCGATTACTGGTATCAGACCGTACTCATGGAAGAAGTTGGCCGCGCCAATGCTTCTGGTCCGCCGCTGGGAATTGCCGTGCAAACCGATATGGCGACCCCCGCCCTGGCTGAAAACGGTTCCGAGGAACTTAAGCAGCAGTACCTCGTCCCGGCCATTGCCGGCGATTTGGTGGCGGCTATCGCCATCAGCGAACCGGGCGCCGGTTCCGACGTGGCCGCCATCCAAACCTGGGCGCGGCGCAGCGGCGACGATTACCTGATCAACGGCTCCAAAATGTGGATCACCAACGGCACCCAGGCCGATTTCCTCTGCCTGCTGGCCCGCACCAGCGACGAAAAGGGCTTTCGCGGCATGACGCTGTTTGTCGTGCCCACCAATCTGCCCGGCTTCAGCGTCAGCCGCAAACTGGACAAACTCGGCCACCGCAGCAGCGACACCGCCATCCTGGCCTTCGACGATGTGCGCGTGCCTGTTGCCAATCGCATCGGCGCGGAGGGCATGGGCTTCATTCTGCAAATGCGCCAGTTCCAGCGCGAACGGCTGGCAGGTACGCTTATGTCCCTGGGTGGCATGGAAAAGATGGTGCGCCAGACGATTGCCTACTGCCGCGAACGGGAGACCTTCGGCCAGCCGCTCATCGACAACCAGTGGATCCATTTCCGCATCGCCGAACTGTTGACGGAGATCGAGGCGCTGCGCCAGTTGTGCTACCACTGCGTGCGTCTCTACGTAGCCGGCGAAGACGTGACCAAAGAAGTGTCGATGGCAAAATTAAAAGGGGGGCGGCTGGCGCGGGAAGTGGCCGATACCTGCCTGCAATTTCACGGCGGCATGGGCTACGTGGAAGAATATCCGATGGCGCGTTACTTCCGCGACGCCCGCCTCATGTCCATTGGCGGCGGCGCAGACGAAATCATGCTGGGCATCATCGCCAAATATGAAGATATTTTGCCGCGCCGGAAGAAATGATGCGTGATACGTGATACGTGATGCGTAAGGTCACGCATCACGTATCACGTATCACTTTGGGGGATCAAATAATTGAAAGCTGCCCACTAAACTATTGGCGGCCTGATCTTGAGAGCCATTGTCCGGCTGGCATACGGCGACAATGTAATTGGAAGTCTGACTTTGGATGATGTACTGTTGGCACTGCCATGTCTGATTGTTTATCGTGAATTGGGTAACGGCCGTTACCATTTCATGGCCGTGTAAATCCTGAGAAACGGCCGTTTCCTCCACCTGCACGTTTTCTGCCCCGCGTTTTAGCAATGCCTGAATCAGCGTTGGCGTTAAGCGGCTCAAGCGGGCGCTCTCCCCCACAATCACAAAACCGGATATAGCCTCGTCTGTCGGCGTGGCCGGTTGTGCCAGGAGCCGCACCTCCATATCTGCCGCTTCCCAGAACAGCGGCGCCAAAGCCGCTTCATATTGAGGCTGTTCCGCGAGGGCCGCCGTCAGCGCTGCCAGTTCAGCGCCCGTTTCATCCTCCAGCCAACTCCAGCGCGGCGGCAGGTCCAGCATAAAATTGCTCCGGTGGTCCACAAACGCAGTCCAGCCCGGTTTCACCGGCGCCTGCGGATCAAGCTGAATGATGGGATAACGAGACAAAACCTGCGTTGCCAGCCACAACAGCAAAATGGTCATCAATGTCAGGAGCGCAAAAACGGAAACGGCCGTTAACGACCGTTCAACTGCTTCAGCTTCCGCTGCCGCCCCTGACTGAACCTGCGACGGCGTTTCGGTTGGCTCCAATTCCCGGCCACAGTGCCAGCACACCGTATCTGCCGCCAAAATAACCTGGTCACAATTTTTACAGCGCAGCGTCATCGTTATCCCTGAGCCTGATCCTGCCAAAGTGTAAACTAGTTTACACTAGCATTGTATCAGACTTGCCTTTCTTTGCCGTCTGGGTGCGCTAGAATTTCTTCATTGAACAATTAAACTGTTATTGGAAACATTGTTCAAGCAAATAACCTATTCCTCCTTTTTTCTCCTCTTCCCGCAAAGGGCCTTGCGCACGCAAGGCTCTTTGTGGTTTAAACAACCTTTGTTACCATCACCTCCATGGACGAAAAAATCAACTGGATTATTTCCCGGCGCTCTATCCGGCGCTACCAGCCAGACCCCGTGCCGCCAGAATTGGTAGACCAATTGCTCGCCGCGGCGGCCTGGGCGCCCTCGGCCCATAACCGGCAGCCCTGGCGCTTCGCCGTCATCCAAAACCAGGGCACAAAAGAGCGCCTGGCTCAAGCCATGGGCGCAAAGCTCAGGATCGATTTACAGGCCGACCACGTCCCGCCTGATCTCATCGAAAAAGACGCCGCCCGCTCTTACCAGCGCCTGACCCAGGCGCCCTTGCTCATCCTGCTCTGCCTTTCAATGGCGGACATGGACCGCTACCCGGATGTCGCCCGCCAGCAGCATGAATGGCTGATGGCGGCCCAAAGCACAGCCCTGGCCGGGCAGAATCTTCTGCTGGCGGCTCACGCTTTGGGACTGGGCGCATGCTGGATGTGCGCCCCTCTCTTTTGTTCTGACGTGGTCAGAAACAGCCTGTCTTTGCCCGATGATTGGGAACCGCAGGCTTTGATTACCATTGGTTATCCGGCCGAACAGAAAGAGAAAACCCGCAGCCCCCTCGAAAGCCGCGTTATTTACCTGCCTTGATTGCTGAAAATACACAAAGAAAACGGCCGTTCTCTTGTCACCCCTTCCATATTTTGCTACAATTCGGATTGATTCAATTTATCCAATAAATCAGATTAATCAAAGCGATGCTGTTGCACAATCTAGATTCCGACTTTCTCAAATATCTCATCGACAACCACGTAGAACCAGAGGATAGGGTACCGACGTTGAATGAAATCAGCGCCGAACTGGGACTCAGTGTGGGTAAACTGCGTGAACAGTTGGAAGTGGCGCGGGCGCTTGGTTTTGTCTCCGTGCGCACCCGCAAAGGTATCCGGCGCGAGCCATTCAACTTTAAACCATCCGTGCTGATTGGTTTGTTATTCAGTCTGGGAACCGGCGAAACACAATTCAAACAGTTCAGCCAGGTCCGGCAGGCAGTCGAGAAAAGCATGTGGCATGAAGCCGTTACCCACCTTTCCCTCGAGGATAAACATGACCTGCGCAAAATTGTCGACAGCGCCTGGCAAAAATTACGCAGCCACCCGGTTCACGTACCTAACGGCGAACATCGCCAATTCCATCTCAAAATATTCAGCCGCTTAGAAAACCCGTTTGTTCAGGGTTTGTTGGAAGCCTATTGGGATGCCTACGAAGCCAGCGAACTGACCCGCTTTGTCATGTACCAGTATTGGCTTGATGTATGGATCTATCACGAAAGAATCGTGGATGCGTTGGAAGCAAACGACTTTGATGAAGGTCTGACACTCCTGACAGAACATTTCTGTTTATTACCAACTGTGCCTGTCCTGGGAAACAGTGGATAGAGAGCGCCTATACAGTATTGCCGAGGGCTGAGCCTGTCGAAGCCCGGCTGCCTTCGACAAGCTCAGGCAGCAATCTGCATAGATGCTGGCTAAAAATATCAAACCTAAGGTCAAGGAGCGCGAAAACAAATATTTCTCATTTTCGCGCCCAAAATTACAAACGAGGAGATTGTTATGAGTGATCCCACTGCCCAAATTGAAGAACTGGAGTCAGTTGTCATTCGCTTTGCCGGTGATTCCGGCGATGGGATGCAGTTGACCGGTTCTCAATTTACCAACACGTCGGCCGTTTTTGGCAACGACATCAGCACCCTGCCAGATTATCCCGCTGAAATCCGTGCGCCGGCTGGTACCCTGGCTGGCGTCAGCGGCTTTCAGGTGAACCTATCGCAATATGATATTTTAACCCCCGGCGATTCTCCCTACGTACTTGTTGCTATGAATCCTGCTGCGCTCAAAGCCAGCCTGCCGGATTTGGAGCGGGGCGGCGTCATCATCGTCAATACCGATGCCTTCACGCTGGCAAACCTCAAAAAAGCAGAGTATGACACCAATCCACTGGAAGATGGTTCGCTGGTCGGCTACGAAGTTCACGAAGTGCCTTTGACCACCCTGACGCGTGAAGCGCTCAAAGACATAGAGGGTCTCACGACCAAAGATAAAGATCGCTGCCAAAACTTTTTTGCACTGGGCATGACCTTCTGGATTTTTGACCGGGGATTATCGACTTCTAGAACCTGGTTAAACCGGTTTTCAGAGAAGCAATCACAACTACAACCGCCGCCAAGATTTTACCGGCCAGATAACAATGTTTATTTTTGTTCAGAATCAGCGCGGATATCGCAGTGACAATAAATAGCAGCCCTGTGAGGGGATTTACCGGTATGAGACCGCTCCAGCCGCTTTTCAGAATATCTATGTTTAATTGCCAGCCGACCAAGGTCACCACTCCCATAGCCAATACAACAACGCTTAAAACGTGCGAAAATTGTTTAAGCGTTCTAGCCCTGTGATTTGTTAGCAAGTAATGTAATGACATCTGCGTTTGTGGTTTATTCAAACTATTATAATATTATACCACAAATTACATACAGACGGAACCCTAAAAGAATCTGCGTGGCAACGGAACAAAATTTGCCAAATTAAATTTTAATCATTATAATCTTTAAGTTAAGTATATAATAAAAATATGCGAAAAAAGAAACAAAAAGGTGTGCGATCAGGTTTTACATTACTTGAGGTCCTTTTGGTCGTAGCCATTATTGCGGTACTGGCGGGGATTGTTATTGTGGCGATAAATCCGGCCAAACAATTGGCCGATTCCAGAAATTCCCATGGTAATTTGTCATAATTTCTCCTTGATGC
>JAWOGU010000231.1:0-5074 GCA_046496595.1 Chloroflexota bacterium | reverse complement strand
CCCTGGTGGAATCCCTCGGTTCGCTGGAGGCGCTCATCGCCTCGCTGTTGGGCAAATATGGGACCGAAGAAATCCCGTTTGTCCTGTTCGAAGGCAGTCAGAAGGCGCAGATACTCGCCTTGCAGGCGGCCAATTACGGCAGCGACCAGCCGGACATGTTGGGCGTGGCCCACAGCTTTCGTCAGGCGCTGCTGGCGGGCGCGACGCCGGAAGAAATCGCCCGCAACTGCGGCCAGCACCTCCACTTTGTGCGCAACCACCTGGCCCTGGCCGACATCCCGCCCGACCTGGCACAGCGTATCGCCACCGGAGAGCTGCCCATGAGCGTGGCCACGGCCGTTGCCGATTTACCCGAACCGAAAAAGACAGGCCTGTCCATCTTCATCCTGGCGAACGACAAACTGACGGCCAGGGACATCAAGGAGTGCGCCGCCGTCCTCAAGAAGTGGCCGGGTCTGCAGCTGCCCTTGATGAGCAAACATCAGTCGCAGCGCAACATCGCCCGCGCCCTGGTGGCGTTGTGGGGGCAGGTGTTGGCCGCCTTCCCCGAAGACGCCTACGCGGCGGCCTCGATGTTCATCTACCGGGGCGTGCATGACGAGCCGTGGGCGGCCCAAGAGAAGTTGACGCTGTGGTTCCAGGCGCTAGGCGGAGACACCTATTTCAGCAACGGCAGCATCCACTGGGCCGCCATCGTGCAGTACCTGGTCCCCGAAGTCAGCTGCGCAACCTGCCCTATCAAGCAACTGCCCCAAGAGCAGCTGCGTTCCGACCTTTCCGGCGGCCAGGGCGGGCCGCTGGGCATGCCCTGCCGGGTGGCTGAAGACGGCCCCCGCTGTATCCACGGCCTGGCGGCCAACGACCCGTTTGACGTGCGCGTGCCCTGGGATTGGAGCGAGCATCCCGGCGTCGTCAAGGACGGCGCGGATTACCGGGTCAAGTCTTATGAAGCCCTACTGGCGGCCTGGCAGGCTCAACAGGCCAAAGAGCTGGCCGAAGACGAAGAAAGTGAAAAGCAGCAGGCAGAAGCGGAAAGGGGGAAAGGCAAAAGGCAAAGGGCAGAATCTGCGCCGGCAGGACAAGGGGCGGGGTTAGGACAGGGCGCGGCGATGGGCGCCGCAACGGCGACGGCTGACAACCAAGAGGCCGCCGCCAGCGCCAAACCGGCTCCGGACGCCCCCATTGTAAAGCAGCGCGCACTCATCGCTCAGTACATGCAGCGCCACGAGCGCTTCAACGTCAGCCATCCCTTTGCCACCGCCTGCGCCGGC
Source organism: Chloroflexota bacterium (assembly GCA_046496595.1). GTDB lineage: Bacteria > Chloroflexota > Anaerolineae > Promineifilales > Promineifilaceae. The sequence goes on along the minus strand of JAWOGU010000231.1, from coordinate 3,803 downwards.
TGTCGTCACAAGCTGGAGAAAAGCCCCACAAAAGACGAAGATGTGCCTCACTGCGCGTGGGCCGGCCGGTTGCGCGGCGTCGCTTTCAAACAACTCACCTCCGAGTTGGCCGGCGCGCCGCAGATGCTGGTTTGCCGCCAGTTCGCGCCGAACCAACCGTGGTCTGAACGGATTCCCGCCCACCCGGAACCGGGAGGACTGCCGCGGGAATGGATCAAGGCCCAAATCCTGCACCTGGTGGAGGCGGCCAACCGGTACGGCAGTAATCGCAACGCTTTTGAGTTTCTCACCGGCCAGCCGATGGGGGCTAATGAAAATTACGGCGATTGGTTCCAGAAGCAACTGGTTGAGCAGAGCGGCGAGTTGAGCGACGCCCAGATGTTTACCCTGCTGGTGTGGGCTTTTGCCGAATGGCAGCGGGCGCAAAACGGCCGTTCCTTCAGCCTGCCCGTGAATGGACAAAACATGCAGTTTGCTGATTACAGCGAGCAGCCGTGGGAACCTGGCGGAGAAAGTTGATGGCGGCGCCGAAGGTTCATCTGTTCATGATGAGGACAAACAGGCATCACTTACAATAGAAGTCATGTTATACTGGGACCGGAAATGAGGATTCGACCTTGTTTTTGCCGGCAAAGGATGGGATATGAACGTTGACAGGCAAGCTGTGGCTCGTTTGTCTGTTGCAGACATTTGGGATATTTAGGCGCATTTTGAGCGGGCGCTTGATACCAGTTCAGGCAGCGGTGATCACTGGATTTTGATGGCCTGCTTAAATCGGCAGGGATTTACGACACAGGGCACAGATGAAGCCATGCGCCTGGCCGAGGAGATCATAAAGATATGGTACCAGATGCAAAAGTAATCGTGGGTGATGTCATCCAGATTCACAATTGGTTTGGGGTTGTGCTTGAGACTCACTTCGACATAGATGGAGAATTATCAATTATTCGAGTCCAGACTGCGCGTAATATCTTTCGCGGTCACGGTCCTGAATATATTGATGTACGTATGCTGCCAGAGGCCATTCAACCGGCAACACGCGCTGATCTGGAACAGGAAATCCAGACCCAGCAGCGGCTGCTTGACACAGCTTTAGCGCGGATGTTGGCCACAGCCCGGCAGCCAGAAGGAATCCTTGTCGAGGCAGATTAAACACAGCCAGTCACAAACTTAAAGCCACATGAGATGATGACGAACACCATCTCTCATTGAGGTTCTTTCACCGCAAAAGCAGGTGGCTTACAAAAAAATCATAGATTCGGAACAAGCATGAGCCGTCGCTTTCAGTTGACGGCTTTTTTCTTTTTAAAGGCCAGGTAAACCAACATGAAAGCAGCTTTAACGATAGAAGACCCCCTGGCGGGACAGGCAGTGACCATCATCATCACGCTGCCCGCCAGCGAACATACGACGGACCAGCGCCAGGCCCTGGTCAGCGTCGGCATGGCCACGCAGGCGCCGGTCAGCAAGAGCGGCGTCTTTGGCTGCCTGCCCGACCTGATTAATGACGCCTGGAAAGCGTTTGGCGTGCAGGCCGCAGCGGCCCAAGCGCAGGCAAAGGCCAGGCAAGAGGCTGAAGCAGTCCGGGCAGAAAGCGCAGAAACGGCCGTTATGCCCGACCTCAACACTGAAGCAGAAACGGAACCCGACAACCTGACCACAGCCGCGCCCGTGACAACAGCGCCGCGACCGGCAGCGAACCCCAAACCCAGTGCGCCACAACCGGCGGCCAACCTGGGCCTGTTTTAAGGAGAAATCATGACCATAGAAATGACCCCAGAACCGGCAGCGCCAGAGCTTGCGCCCCGGCGCCGCGTCTTCAGGTATGGCGATAAGTCCTTCCCGGACCCGGGAGACGCCTACACGCCTCAGCAAGTGCTGGATCATCTCAAAGCGTTTTTCCCCGAGTTGGGCCATGCCCGGACCGAAGAAAAGACGCTGGCGGACGGTACGCTGGAGATTACCTTCAGCAAGCAGGTGACGACCAAAGGATGAGAGGGTTCTTTGGGGTGGCAGGCGGCGAGTGGCAGGCGCCGCGTGGCGAGTGGCTGGTGGCGTGTGGCGAGTCTTGAGGTCATACCGCCACTTGCTGCTCGCCGCCTGCTTACCCCTGAAAGCTTAAAGAACCAGGTTAACTTTATTTAGAAAGAGCAGCCGCCAAGGCCGGCGGTTGCCCTGCCAGGAGGCGTCCCCATGAATGACTTAGCCGCTATCCGGACATTGACCGCGGCCATAACGGCCGTTCCCGCCCACGAACAGCCCCAACCCTCCTTCTATCCTATCCTGGCCCAGGCCGAAACCCTGAGCCTGCGTCTGGTCCTGGCGCAGGCGGCGCAGCTGCGAGAGCACGCCGACCTGGAGCAGGATGAACTCAGGGCCATCCACAAGGTGATTCGCGCATGTTGCCACATCCCCCCTACCCCGTTAACCGACATCCCCCTGGGCTTTTAGACCTGAGTCCCGTGCTGCTGCCTGCGCCGGCGCCAGCCGTGGTATGCAGTCGCCTGCCGCCCCTGGAGTTCTTGCTGCTGGCGGCCCGTCTCGCAGAGCTATACGAAATGATCTTTCCCGAGCAGCCGGCGCTGCTGGATGAGGCAGTCGCCGACTGGCAGGATGAAGAAGCCGTTGCCGCCGCCGTGGAGCGCTTCCTGAAACAGGTAGCCCGGCGCTTCCCCCTTCACGATGAGTTCTGGGAGATTGACTTGGAGCTGATCCAGTGGCGTTTGTATGAAATCCCGGTACTGCCCATGGGTTTTGATATTTGGTATGACAGTTGGGAAGAATTCCTGGAACCGGCCCCCTACCTGCTGCATATGGACTGGTCGCGCGCGGATGAGACAGACAAGCGGGCGGGCAATGAATTTCAGCAGTTGTATCCGGACCACCAGGTACCCCGCTATCTGGCGCCGGACAATCTGGTAGAGACGCTGCGCCGCATGGCGCTGCCGGCGCCGCTGGACGCCCTGCCGGACCTGATTCAGATGCTCAACGGCGACGCCGGTAATTTTTGGCTCGACACCGGCGAACTGGCGCTGATGGAAGGGGGCGGCTATCCGTCGTGGGACGCCGCTGCCGTAGAGATGCTGGCCGCGGAATGGACGAGAGCCGCCCCCGTCTTAGACCGCGTCCACGCCTTATTGAACTGGCGAAACGAGACCGCCGAGGCGACGTCGCAGAAGATAATGGCCGTGCGCGAGGCGCTGTTGGAAGCGCAGCGGCGGCAGGAACCAGGCTATGCGCCGCAGCTAAAAATGGAATTCCCAGAGGAGGTCAGTGATGGAAGACGCCATGCCCCCAACCCCGCCGCCGGCGCCGCGTTTGCGCCTTGATTTCTTTGAAACGGCCGTTATCCTGTCCCGCTGGGAGGGCAGCGGCCAGACGACCAGCTATCCCGTGGCCGTGCAGGACGTGGTCAGCGCCTGTACGGAAATCTCGCTCAGCAGCGGCTTCCTGCCGCCTGACACCCTCTTTTGGCGGCGGCAGGCGAACCAGACGACGCTGGGCGTCACCGTGGGCGGCCGGCGCTGGCAGGTGCGCACCGACAAGAAAACATACCACGTGCCTATGCCGCCGCTGGTCTTCGTGGGCCAGGGCCATGCCTATTCCCTCTATGCGGTGAAGAAACGGCCGTTAACCGCCCAAACCCCGCTTTACCATGTCCCTTGCCCCAACGTGTTTGCCGCTGGCGGCATTTGTCCGGGAGCGACCCCCTTCCCTGCCTGTTCGGCCCAGAGTATAAACAAAGCGTTGGCGCTGTTTTGGGAAGGAAGCCTGTTTAACGGCCACCTGAGCCAGGGCAAGTG
>JAWOGU010000093.1:0-6815 GCA_046496595.1 Chloroflexota bacterium | reverse complement strand
ATCATCTGCGGGTAACTGGCGGCTCCGGAAGCATCGGCGGCTTTTTCCGCTGCTACCATTTCCGCCACGGTGAAGATTTTGAGCATAAGCACCTCTTTGATGTGGAGGTGATGGGGCGAAAAGATGTGGAGGTGATGGGGTGTAGAGGTGATGGGGTGAAAAACCCTTCCCTATTACTTCCGTATCGCTGCACACCCCATCACCCCATCACCTGCTCACCTCTACATCTTTACAAAATCCCCTCTTCGCGGTACCAGGCCAGGGTTTCAGCGGCGCCGGTGGTGAAGGGAGTGGGTTGAAAACCGAGTTCGGTTTGGGCTTTTTGGGTGCTGACGTGCCAATCCTGGAAGACGTAGGGGGCCAGGTTGATGGGATAGAAGGGTTCGTGGCCGGTGAAACGGGAGAGGGCGGTCCAGGTTTTGGCCAGGGACAGCACGCTCCAGGTGGGAAAGTTGAAGCGCCAGCGGTTGATGCCGGCCGCGTCGCTGACGATGTTGTTGACGCTGTTGTGGTCCAGGGATTGGCTGCAAATGTTGTAGATTTCGCCGCAACGGCCGTTTTCCAATGCCAGCATGATCCCCTGCACCACGTCCAGAGCATAGACGGGGAAGGTGATGTGTTTGCCGCCGTTGACTTTGATGCGCCAGCCGCGCAGCGGTTCTTCAAAGAAGAGACGGTTGAAGGCGTAGCGTCCCCAGGGGCCGTAAAAAGCGCCGGGGCGCAGCACGATGACGGGCAGCCCGTGAGCCTGGTGGTAGGCCAGGGCCAGTTGTTCGGCTTCGTATTTGGTGCGCTGGTAGGGTTCCAGGGGGCGGCAAACGGCCGTTTCGTCTACCACGCCGATGTGGTCTGTTTTGCCAACCACGACGACGGTGGAAATGTGGATGAAGCGCCTTACGGGAACAGCCGTGGCGGCTGCGGCCATGGCGGCTGCCAGCAGAGCGTGGGTACCGGCGACGTTGGTCTGCCAGAAGGAAAGGGAATCTCCCCAAAAGCGGAACTGCCCGGCGGCGTGGATGACCTGGTCGCAGCCCTGCATGGCGTATAAGGCGGCCTGCGGATCGCTGATGTCGTCGGTGTAGGCCAGGTCTACGCCATGCTGCTGCAAGAAGCGGGTGTCGCTGGTGGGACGGACCAGGGCGCGAACCTCGTGCCCGGCAGCCCGCAGCTGCGGGATGAGGTTGTGGCCTAAAAAGCCGGTGGCGCCTGTGACGAGGATCATGTGGGCACTGTTCCTAAAAAGACGAAGGACGAAGGAATGCTCCTTCGTCTCTGGTCTTTCGTCTTGTAATCATTCACTCCGTCGGTTGAGCCTGTCGAAACCGACGCCCCCTTCGACAGGCTCAGGGGGCAGGGAGTGAACAATTACTTCGTCTTTAGCTTGGTACCCCAGGAGGGAATCGAACCCCCAACCTACGGATTAGAAGTCCGCCGCTCTGTCCGTTGAGCTACTGGGGCAGGTGGTAACGGTGCAATTCTAATCTGCAAGCAGTGGTTGGTCAACAGAGTTTTTGGCGTGGATGAGTTGGGGTAAACGGCCGTTTTCAATTTCGGCCAACAGCGTCTCCAGGTCAGGTAAAATTTCGTTTGCTGTAAAACGGACGGCCCAGTGATGTAAATAAGGGGTCACGGCCACAATATAAATACCGGCATTGTAAGCTTCCCACATTTCCATCGCCGTGCCCATGCTCACCTGGGGCAGGTAGGCAATCATCAAATCTGCTTCTTTCACTTTGCGCGTCATGCTCAAAAAAGTGTCACGCGCCAGGCCGTCTTCGTAATTGACGCTGTTTGGATTGAGCGCCCAGGGATCAATGATGCCGACTTCCGGTGCATGTTGTTGAAAGGCTTCGGCAATTTTTACCCGGTATGTCTGGCTGTTTATCTGATCATCCTGCCGGGTTCCTTGCATGATGCCGCCAATAAAAACCTTCATGCCTAATCGTCCTCAAAAACAGGCCGGATACCCTGATAAATCGTGGGGCCGCCTAACGTGCGTATCACCATGTCAACCGGTTTCTCCACACGCGCCGCAATGTCGCGGGCAGTCACCGGCTGATTGGCATTGGCTAACAACACACAGAAAACAGCGTCTACAAACAGCGTTTGCGTGAAAAAGTTGTCCGGGAGTTGGGTAAAGTAAGATTGGATCATGTACTGGAAACTGTCAACACGGCGCACTTCGCCTGTAGTGGGATCGACAAGGTCGATTTCATCACGCGCGCTGGCAAAATCAGCATCGAGACTGATGCCCAGCCGGGTGGACAGGTACGTTTTGAGGTCGATGTTTGACTGGTCCCACCAGTCATAGTCGATATAGAAACGGGTCTCTTCTGTGACCCGTTTCATGGGACTGGATTTTAGTTTGGGGCGTGGATTACTGGACAAAAGACAACTCCTCTTGAATGACCTAATCCTTATTCCAGCGGCTGCTGTCGAAGCGCCAATAATGGTCGCCGACTGACTGGAAAGCAGGATGGCGCACCAATTCCGCAAAAACGGGTCCGGGCGGCAGGCGGCGCAGCATGTTGATGGCGCTGTAGAGTGTTTTGGCATGAACCGTGTTCTGGGGATTAAGACCGGATAGTTCCGGAAAAAGTTCGGCCAGCAAAGAAGCGATGGAGCGTTGGTTGGTCTCAACTCGCCGCCAAAGGGCGTCAATGGCGGCGATCACGTCGGTGCCGACGATCAATAAATCGTCATACCCGCAGGCGACTGAACGGCGCAGCAGTTCAAACTTGATGCGGTTGTCGGAGGCGGAGGCCAGCCGGACCCATTCTCGCTGGGCTTTTCGCCGGTCGAAGCCGATTTTGATGACGTTGTTTTCCAGATCTGGCGTCAGATGGACAAATCCTCCAACAGGGATCTGGTTGGCGTCGTACCAGGCTCGCAGGCCGAAAATATAACGCTGTTCTGTGACGACCCAGGCGACAATTTCTTCGCCTGATTCGTCGTCGATCAGGACGAAGCGTTGGCGGGGTGAATTGCTGAGGGCAAATAACGGCCGTGTTCTGGCGCTGAGCGGGATGGCGCCCACGTAACGATGGGGATACATCAGGGTGAAAACGACGGGTTGGGCGCTGGTTTCGGCGGGCAGGTCTGACCATTCGTCGTCTAGTTCACGTTCCAGGAGCCGCAGTTGGGGGCTGAGTAAGGCCCGATCATAAGAGACGGGTTTGTATTCCAGCCGTTCCGGTGTCTTTTTGACGCTTTCCGGTTCAAAGGCATGTAAGAACCAGGCTATTTTGCCTTTGGGGGCGACTTCGTCGAAGCGTTCGTCGCGCAGGAGGGCGTGGTTGAGGGAAAATGCTTGCACGGAGATGTCTACGCCGGGGTCCATGTCCAGGTGGGGCAGGATTTCGCTGACGAGCAGGGGGCCGCCTTCGTACATTTCTAAGATGGCCTGGGACAGGTGGAGATGCCCGACGTTGACTTCGGCCATGAGGGCGGTGACGAACCAGTAGCGGCCCAGGCGCACAAATTCTTTGCGTTCACTGAGGGCGTCTTCCAGTTCGGTTTCGACTCTATGACCGTATAAGTCGGCCAGGTCGTCGATGTCGATGTTCTCAAAGATGGCAGTGAGGTCTACTGTAATCTGGTTGAGAGGATGGTCTATATTCAGGTCGGCGGCGAATTCGCGTGTTTTATTTTTGATGTTCACCTGGATGACCTGGAATTTGCCATAACTGGGATTAAAGCCATCGCGAACGGCCGTTACCTGACCATTGGCAAACTTCATAGAGGGGAATACCAGTTCATCACCCACGGCGTAGGTCTTGAGAGGTTGGTAAACAAGACGGTCTGCCAGCAGGCGTTCAATCCGTGTTTTCTCTTCCGCCAGACGATGGGTAAAGATGTGGTATGAAATTTGCTCGATGGTCTGGGGTTTCTCGACCTCAAGAAAATGATTGTATATCTGTTCGATATCAGAGTTGGTTATGCTGAATTCGGACCCCCAATAGTCCGGATTTTGGGTTAGGGGTTGTATCACATCAAACTCCTGTTGTGGGGAAGTTATCTTATTTGCCAGGGGAGGATTATACCAAGTCTGAGGTTGGGTTGCCACACGACTGTTTTAATCGGATGTGCGGAACTTTGGTTGACACGCCAGATTACAAAAGTCTGGTAGACTTTTGTGAAATCTTACCAGTATGTTTTGCCATGAGGAGGTATGAATATGTATGGTTTGATAGGCAAGTTGAAAGCTGCACCAGGACAGCGCGCTGCCTTGACCGCTATTTTGCTAGAGGGCGTCAGTGGCATGCCGGGCTGCCTGAGTTATGTGGTTGCCCTGGATGCCACGGATGAGAATGCGCTGTGGATTACGGAGGTGTGGGACAGCCAGAAGAGTCATCAGGCATCTTTGTCACTGCCGTCCGTTCAAGATGCGATTTCGCGCGGCAGGCCGCTTATTGCCGGGTTTGGTGAGCGGTTTGAGACCAAACCGGTAGGCGGGCATGGAATTTGAAGTTTCTCAGATAACATCTCAATATGAGGCCGGAGCTTGTCGAAGGCCGTTGGTTCGGCCAAGGCCGTTGGTTTCGACAGGCTCAACCAACTCCGCCGGGGGTATTGAGAAGATGCTTTCTCAGGGGAAAATCAGAGCCAGCCAGTCCATGCCATCCACCGCGACGCCGTTGATGCGCAGGTCCCAGTGGAGGTGGGGGCCGCTGGAGAGACCGGTGTCACCGCCGAGGCCAAGCTGCTGCCCGGCTGTTACGCGGTCGCCCACGGAAACGTCTACTTCAGATAGGTGGAAGTAGGCGGTCATCACGCCCAAACCATGATCCACAATGACGCCGTTGCCGCGCAGTTCCAGGGGCTGGCTCAACACGACCACACCGGCAGCCGGGGCTAAAATGGGGGTACCCACGCCGCCGGCGAAGTCGATGCCGGTGTGGAATATTTCGAAGGGGCCGCCGTTGTAGGAGCGGGAATCGCCATAAGGGGCGGTGACGATGGTGGAGGTGACGGGGTATTGGAAGGCGCCGTCCCACTGCTGTTCGGGGGTGAATTGGGTGTAGATGGTGTCTAAAAAGGCATCTTCGGTGGCGCGGATTTCGGGGGCGAGCAGGGGAGACAGCTCTTCGGGTATGGTGATGTATTGGAGGCCGTATTCCTGGGGCGTGACGGTGATGGGTTGGCTAAAGGGCCGCCACGGCCGTTTTCCGTTGCCGCTGAGTTCCAGGGTGTAAAGACCGGGTTCGGCAAATGCGTCCAGTCCGACCAGGGCGATGAACCCATCTTCGTAGGGAGCGAAGCGCAGGGTTTGTGCGCCGAATTTGCCGGTGGGTTCACCGTCCAGCAGGTTATTGACGTAGAGGGAGAAGGTGGAACCGGGCTGAATGGGGAAGGGACGCAGGCGGATGTCGGTCCATTCGCCGGGCAGGGGGCGGTAGGTTTCTTCACCGGGGATGCGTAACCGTTGGCCGGGGAAAACGGCCGTTTCTGCGCTCAGTTCATTCTCAGCCGCCAGCGCCAGCGGGGAGAGTTTGTATTGGGCGGCAATCATCCACAACGTTTCACCGGGAGCGACGACGTGGGGTTGGCCGGTGAGCGGCTGCGGTTCCGTGAAGCCGGTCTGGCTGGTGATGGAGATGGTCTGGCCGGCGGCCAGTTCCCGTTGGGGATTGATGAGACGGTTGGCCTGGGCCAGGGAAACTGCCGTTGTGTTAAAGCCTGCCGCCAATCCCGCCAAAGAATCTCCGGCCTGCACGGTATAAACGCCCGCCTGCGCCTCGCCTTGCAGCCCCGGAATGATGAGCGCCTGTCCAATTGCCAGCAAAGCATCGGCGGACAGATTGTTGGCGGCCAGAATTTCTTCGACTGTCACCTCGAAGTTGGCGGCGATGACGCTCAGGTTTTCGCCTTCCTGCACGGTGTGGACGTAGGGAATGGTGGGCGCGACGGGTTGTGTTTCGGGCGTCGGCTCAGGGGTCGGCTGCGGCGTTGGCTCTGTTTGGGCCTGCGCCAGGAGGGGCAGCAGGCAAAAAGAAAGCAGCAGCGCCGCGCATAGGGCGATGGCCTGCCGCCAGATTGCTGTGTTTGTCAAGGTGTTGTGTGTCCTCAGAAAATAGACCTGACAGGTTTCAGAAAACCTGCCAGGTCTGGTACGGTTTTTATTCCACGGCTAAAAATTGAATGGCATCACCCACAGTCACGTCAGCCAGGCGGGAGGGATGCAGTTCGATGACGTAGCGGGCGGGGGCCTGCGGCGCGTAGGAGAGCCGCCACGGTTTGGCCAGCGTTTTGTCTACCACTTCACCGGCGTCGTTGACCCAGATGATACCCAGGTCGAAAAAGACGAAGAGCATGTGGATGGCGGTGCTGACGCGGCTGTCCTTTTTCTCTACCAGGACCAGGCCGTCGCTTTCCGCCAGATGGCGGCGGAAGGTGAAGCCGCGCAGTTTGCCGCCAAAGGTGTGGCGCCATTGTGCATTGCGCAGCAGGTAACGGCCGTTTCCTGCCAGTTTTATGTGACGAACTTCGCTCATAGACCAGGAAGTATAGACAAACTCAGGGTATGGGCAAACGGCCGTTGTCCTTCATCATTCATCCCTCATGCACCGGCCTGCTTACGGTTGGGAATTTCATAACACACGGAACTAAAAATTAAAGATTAAATGTCGTACATCAATACATCGTACGGAAAGCTAACTGAAAAACCATCAATACATCATACGGAACCTTAACAACCAAACCATCAATACATCGTACGGAAGTGGTTACATTTGCTTATTCCATCTGGAGGAAAAAGCAAATGACAAACATATTATTTAGTGAGCGAAAGTTAGCCATCATGCAAATCAAACAAG
>JAWOGU010000019.1:0-6724 GCA_046496595.1 Chloroflexota bacterium | reverse complement strand
AATATAGAAAAAAGTTGCGATTAGTTTAAAAGTTATATAGGGAAATGCCTTCAAAAAAACGGACAACCTGGAAAAAGTAATACATGTGTTTAGGTTGAGGGGTGATTTGTGATGGCAAATAATGAGCGAGCGGTGTTGCAAAACGGCCGTTTCCCATCCTATCTCCACATCCCCAACAAAAATGGCGTCGCGAATCACAGTTCGCGGCGCCATTTCGGTTTATTAGCCGAAGTAGAACTCTGTAATTACTTCATTTCACTCGTGCGGGTCCCTCCCGCCTGCTCATATTCATTGCTATCCTTGCCATAAGCCACCCCCACCCCGGCCAACATCCGCGTCGAGAAAGAAGTTACCTTTTTATTGCCTGTGCCGTTGAAGGAAACGCTGATTACATTGTAACCGGGGATGCAGATTGGCTCGAATTAGGGTTTTATCAACCTGTGTGGGGTTTCTAATCCTGGGAGAGTATGAGAACGGAATAAGGCGCAAGAGCCACGTTCCCAAGATAGGGCATGTGGTCTATGGTCAGGTTTTCTTGGGTGGGGGCGGCGATGATGTCTGGGCAGTGGAGTCCGATGAAGGTTGGATCGTATGCCTGGGCGTCACTGTTGAAGCGCACCCGCCACAGGCCGGCATGGGGCAGCCCAATGGTGCGTCCCTGGCAGGATTGGTTGGCAAAGTTGGCTACGATGATCACGTCGTCTCCAGGACCGCCGTTGCGCCAGCGGTGGAAGGCGATGAGCTTGTGGCGGGGGTCGGTGTGGAAAACGTGGATGTGGGAACCTGTCAGCCCCAGGGTGTGGCCGTTTAGGTTGCGGCGCAGACGAATGAGATCCTGGTACAGGGCAAGGATGCCTGAATTTTGGTCGGCTTTTTGCCAATCCAGGGGTTTATGGTCGTCGAACCAGCCGTCTTCCAGGAATTCTTGACCCTGGAAGATCATGGGAATGCCGGTGGCGGTGAAGACGAGAGCGGCGCCAAGGGTAGCGCGTTTTTTGGCGAAGTAGCTGTTGGCGTCGCCGTTGGCGATTTCTTCGGGGACGCGGGCTTTGCCGTTGGCGACTTCGTCGTGGGATTCGGTGTAGATGACACGGCTCCAGGGATCGCCGTTGTATTGGGTGGTGAGGGCTTGGGAAACGGCCGTTATATCTCTGTCTTCATCAACGGCCGTTATCACGGCGTGGCGGATGGGGTGGACAAAGCGGGCGTCCCATTGGGCGGTGAAGCCCGCGCCGCCCGTTTCGGTGGCTTCTGTGATCCGGGCGTTGTTTTGCAGGTCTTCGGCAATCATGATTTTGTGCGGATACCGTTCTTTGACCTCCTGATTGAGCCACTGCATCAGGTTCCAGCCTTCGGCGATGTCGGCGCTGGGATCGCCGTCGTGGCCGTGGACATTGCGGATGAAGTTGGTGGCGTCCCAACGCAGGCCATCGACGCCGTAGGTTTCCAGCCACATCAAGACGTTGTCGCGGATAAACTGGCGCACTTCAGAACGGCCGTAATCGGGGCGGGTGTCGGCCCAGGGGGTGTTGGAGCGCCAATCGTTGTAAAAGTAGATGCCGCCCTTGTCGTTTTCCTGCCAGCCGTCAAACTGCCACAGGCTTAAATCTTGCGGGCCAAAGTGGTTGTAGACCACGTCGATGATGACGGCGATGCCCTGATTGTGCGCCGCGCTGACCAATTCCTGGAAGGCTGCCCGTCCGCCATAGGTGCGGGTGAGGGCGAAGGGGAAGGCGGGGTTGTAGCCCCAGGAATAATCCCCGGCAAATTCTTTGACGGGCATGATTTCGATAGCGTTGATCCCCAATTCCTGGAGATAGGGCAGTTTTTCGATGACGTCCTGGAATGCGCCCACTTCGGAACGGCCGTTATGGTTAAAGGTGCCCACGTGCAGTTCATAAATGATCAGTTCGTTCAGGGGCGGCGGCTGAAAATCGTCCGCCAGAGGCGCGAGGGGGGCGCAGATGACGCCGTGGCGCTGCGAGCCTGCCACGTCAGCGGCGTAAGGATCGGTGCGCAGGTGGGTCTGGCCCTGGTAATGCAGCACGAACTTGTAGGCGCTGCCCACAATCGCCTTGGCGTCGCTGCCCGACCAGTAGCCGTTGCCTTCGCTGGCAAGCGGCGACTGCCAGGGCGACCAGCGGTTAAAATCGCCGCTGACGAATACTTTTTCGGCGTGGGGCGCCCACACGCGAAAGTCTGCGCCGCTGTCGTGGGGCACAGCTCCCATACCGGTATGGGCCGAGGGTTGAATTTGTTTGAATACGCGCCGTGTCTCGTAGCCGACACGGTCCAGCAAAACGCGCCACTGCGGCGCGGAATGGGTTTCTTTTGTCATTTCTTGTTCTCCAAATTGTGCCTCATGGCGCTCTTTATTATAGGATAAGCGGCCTGTGAGGTTGGTATAACGGAGTGGATTGTATCGTGTATTTGTTAGCAAAATGTTAACGGCAAGATTTTCATAACGGCCGTTTCCTTTATAATGGACTCCATTCAACGGGGTGAACACGAGATGAATGCACGAGATGAGAATCTGAAAAAACGAAGGATCGGGATGGGGATAACGGCCGTTTGTGTCATCATCCTGACTGTTTGGGCGCTGCGTTACGGCGTGGCAGCCAGCCAGGAAGCAGCCCCACCTACGCCAACCGCCATGGGCGGCGGCGAAATGGAGCCGGAGCATGTGGACCATCTCTCGCCGGAGCAGCGGGCGGAGATTGAGGCGATGTTGGCGGAAAACAATGTGATATTGGCGGAAAACGGCCGTTTGCCTGCCCCTAACCTCGCCGCCGACGTTGCTTTTACCTGGCCTTTAAAACAAGCCGCTGGTTTTACCGACCCCGGTTACCAGGCTGTCACCGGTTACGTGGATCATAATCCCGCCTATCCCAACCAGCTTCGTGATTACGCTTGCGGCGACCAGACCTACGACACCGCCAGTGGGTACAACCACCAGGGCACTGACTATTTCTTGTGGCCCTTTGGTTGGAACAAGATGGACGACGGGGCGGTTGAAGTCGTGGCGGCGGCTGCCGGCGTGATTCTCGGCAAAACCGATGGTAATTATGACCGGAACTGCTCCTTCAACAGCAGCCAGTGGAACGCCGTCTACATTCGACATGCGGATAATTCCGTAGCCTGGTATGGGCACTTGAAAAACGGCTCTGTTACCACCAAAGCTGTCGGCCAAAGCGTGCAAGCCGGTGAGGTTTTGGGCATTGTGGGCAGCTCCGGCAATTCAACCGGTCCGCACTTGCATTTTGAAGTCTACCGGGCCTTGCCCTATACCAGCAGTAACCTGATCGATCCCTACAGCGGCGCCTGCAATGCCAAAAACAGCGCCTCCTGGTGGGCTGGCCAGGAAGCTTACCGCCAGACCGGCGTTAACAAACTAACGACCGGTTTTGCGTCGGTAGAATTTACGAGCTGCCCCAACCCCACCATCCCCAACATGCAAACGCAGTTCTACCCTGGCAATGACGTGGTTTTTACCGCTTACTACCGCAATCAAAAGCAGAGTGTCATCGGCGCCCACACCATTTTTCGGCCTGATGGCTCGGTGTTTACCACCTGGCAGCAAAATGCCGGAGACTACACCCTCTCCTGGTGGTGGCGCAGTTATCAACTGCCCGCCGATGCACCGGAAGGTGTTTGGATATACCAGGTAGTCTACAATGGGGTTACTTATCGCCATGAATTCGAGGTGGCGGTACGGACCAATTTCCTGCCCATCATCCGCAAAGATCCCACACCAACGCCCACCGCCACTCCCACTGCTACCGCTACCGCTACAGCCACGCCAACTGCTACCGCTACAGCCACGCCCACGGAGACGCCAACGCCCACAGAGGCGTTTACGGCTACTGCTTTGCCTACTTCTCCTCCTGAATCCGGGGGGACGCCGGCGCCCTGAGTGGGGCCGCTTGCTTTTCGAAAGCGCGGGGAATGTATCATCTCAGCCACCAGTTTTAGACATCAAGACTGGTGGTTTTTTTGTGAATTCACGCGATGTTTACGTGAAACGGCCGTTTCTCACTCCTATGATCCTGTTTTTTTACAATTTTGTTAAGTTTTATTTGTTATGGTGAGCATGGATGCCGAAGCCTACGCTTACAAATTTACCGGAAATTGAGTTAGAAGCCATTTTCTCGAGAGGAAACCTCCGGAAGACAGGATGCTCATTGAACGTTGTATCAGGAATACGAGTCGAAACCATGATAAAAACCACTAAAATCTTGCTTATTTTTATCTCAACGATGTTGTCTGTGGCCGCCCTGGCAGCACTACCTGAAACACCGCTGGATATGGATGGAGATCACGCAGACTGGACTGGCGCCATTCCAGCGACCTGTTTTGCCGATGAAGGCGGTGTTGACGATGCCAACTTAGATAAGGCAGATGTTACCGAATATTGCCTTCACATCGATTCGGAACTGGATGGGGGGCTGTATTTGCTCATGGCAATTGATGATACACAACCGAACAAAGCCGACGCCAGAATTGTCATTGATATGAACGGCGACTTGCTGCCAGACTATTCGGTTAATAACATGCTCGACTATCATCCCCAAAATGGATTATCCACGGAAGGTGTTTCTGTCAATCAATGTGATAACGAAGATGGCGCTTGCGATTTAAATAGTTTGACACCCATCTGTGGCGATAGAAATGATGCCTGTACAGGCGTCTCGGAAGGATTTGGTAATGATTGGCCCTCCGAGTTTACCAGCAGCAGCTGCGATGGCGCGAACTGCACCACCCAGGACGGGTTCATGGAAATGTTTGTGCCTTGGGAATATTTGGGGGGAGAGCCACCTGAGTCATACCTTTTTGGACTGTACCTTTCTGCCCACTCCGGTGGCACGGAAGATTCCAGCGCGGACATCACGGGATATGGTCTTGCCTGCGATAACAGTGGTTGTTATCCATCCAGTCCCAGCGCGGTGACATTACAATCCTTCTCCGGAGTTTCAGTTAGTGGAGTTGAACTCTTGTTTGGCTTACCTTTCTTGTTGTTGCTATTTTTTGGCAGTGGCCGATTAATGACAAAGCGTTTCAAATAACTTCCATTGAGTGGAGAAAAAATAAAAGTCATCGTTCAGAAGTGAAGAACGGTGGCTTTTGTATTACTCTTGAACAGGCAGAAGCAGAAATGGTTCTCCCGCAGCCGTGGCGAGATTTTGACAGGGGCCAGGATCACAAGAGTAGGGATCAAAAATGCCGATCCGGAATTGTTTTGCCTTACCCCAAGGCTCAGGGAATGGATGACGCTGTAATATGAGATCCCCCACCTGCCAATGGGGCTGCCACAAGTTTTGCGGATCAGCCGTATCCCAGCGGTAATCTTCGGCGATAATTTCCCCGTTTTCAGCTAAACCGTGAACAAATAAGCGCATAGGCTGGCTGATGGGCGCCGTCACCTGCCAGTAAGTCACCAGTTCGCCAGAAAGCAGGTCATACCCCAGAAATTGGAGTGAATCGCCGAAGCGTGTGTCCGCGGGGTGTTGTGGCCTGACAGTGGGCGGGTTTTGCAGGGTGTATTGCGTATAGGTGTCGGTGATAGTGGTTTCGGCGTCCCAATTTTTTAGCCGCGCGACCCAGGCTGGATCCAGGGGCAGTTCGGTGGGGTGGAGGATGGCAACGGCCGTTTCCCCAACCAATCTGGGGATAACCAGCGTATAAATTATGTCATCTCCCGGCTCCAAACCGAAGGTACTCACGGGTAAATCGTGCCGCTTCAAATAAAGCTGCATCGTCGCCAGGTCCATCGTGTCGGGCGACCAGCCGCCGACAGCCGCTGCGCCGATAGCGGCATCCTCATCAAGCGCCTGCCCAATGTCGCGCAGAGCGGTCTGCCAGACGAAGGGCACATCCCCTCCTTGAGGCCAGACCACGAAAATTGACCATGCCGTCCAGCACGCATAACTCACGCCAAAAATCAGTAGTACTACAGTACCAATTTTTGCTTTGCCTGTGGATAACACGTGGATAACTGTGGATAACTGTGAGATATTGTGAATAACTAAGGCAGGGAAGATGCCCAAAATCGGCAGCAGGTTGATCATGCGGATGGCGCTGGGGGCGTTGATGGTGACTAAACTGGGCACAACGGCCGTTGCCAGCCACAACAATAAAAAGCCATACCGGGCATCACGCCAGCGCCACAAACAGAGCGGCAAGCTCAGGTAAAACAGAAAGGCCACAACGGGTCCAAACACCGGCATCTCGGCAACCCCCTGCCGCCACAACGGATCCCCGTCGAAGCCGAAACCAAGCCCAATTTTGACTGCATTTGCCAGAATGGGGCGCAGATCGCCGGCCCTTAGCGCTCGCAGCGGCGCATCCAGTTCTGAAATGCGGAATTCCGCGCCCGGATTACTGAGCAGATACCAGGCTAAAGGCGCTGCGGTGACGGCAAATGTCACGGCAAACAGCAGCACGCCGCGCCAGCGCCGCTTAAAATCCCGCCAATGGAAAAGCGCCAGATAGGCGATAAACAGTCCGTAAAATATGGGCACGGCCCGCGCCGCCATGTAGGTGTAGAGGCTTAATCCGGCAAACAGCCCGGCGAGGATGAATGTGGAGGTGAGGGGGTGATGGGGTGTGGAGGTGATTTTTCTTTGCGCCTTTGCGCCTTCGCGTGAAATTTGCCATGCTTGCCACCAGAAATAGGCCGACAAACCGGAAAGTACCGGCAGGCTGATGGCGCGTAAACCGAGGCGGC
>JAWOGU010000731.1:0-13323 GCA_046496595.1 Chloroflexota bacterium | reverse complement strand
GTTGGGGCATCGCAAATTGGACATGACTCAACATTATGCCCGTTTGTATGAAAGCACTGTTAAAGAGCAATTTGAAACGGCCGTTGCCCATATTGAAGGCATTTTGGCCGTTGACTGGCCGGAATTAGCGCAAAATGAGCTAATTCCGGTTCCCATTTTGGGATTTACTTGACACTCAGTGTAATTACCGCGGTTTCAACCGCCGGAACAAGTCATCGCCAAACGGCCGTTCCCCATCCCCTCATTAACAATCAACAATTGACAATCCACCGCCCTGTCCTGAGCCTGCCGAAGGATTCCTCCCCCCCACATATAGCCCCCACCCAAAACCCCACTCCCACACCCCAAACCCCCACATCTAGCCAAAACGGCCGTTTCCTCCTCATCCTTCCCACATCTTCCACCAGCCTTCCTCCCTGCTTCCTTCGTACTGCCTTCTTATTGACTTCTTATTGCCTTCTTATTGCCTCCCTATTCCTCCCTAAAACCCCGCCCCACCCCCACATATGCCGCCGTGGATTAACCGTTACGCCCCGCAGCCGCCGCGCATCCAACCACAAAAGGCGCCAGGAAAACAGAGGAAACTTCATGAGTGGTTTACTATGAAAAGGAAACAGATGCGCACAGATTTTCACGGATTCCTATCGAATCTGTGTTCATCCGTGTCAATCCGTGTCCTATTATCCCCCGCAGAAAGTTCAATCTTCTTCAGCCGGTACAGCGTCTCCTGCGTCAACTGACGGTGCTTGCTCGCAATATCCGCCTGAATGCCAAACAGCAGCGTAATCACCCCCACCAGCAGCAAACCCGTGCCAATCGTAATCGACTGGATATACCGCCCCGTGCCGCTGTCGCCCAGCAAGACAAAATAGAAGAACCGCCCCCAGGTGAACAATCCCGCCAGCAAAAAAGGCAGAGCAATATAACTAAACGTGCGCAGCGGTTCGTAAAACGCATACAGGCGCATAATCGTGCCCGCCTGCGCCTTGATAAAATGCCACATATTACGCTGCAAACGCGACGGCCGTTTTGTTTCATTCACCTCTATCGGAATACTCGTCACCGCCAAACCCAGCTTACCCGCCTGGATAATCGTCTCCAGCGTGTAACTGAACCGCGTCAGAATATGCAGCCGCAGCGCCGCCTCCCGCGAATACGCCCGGAACCCGCTCGCCGCGTCCGGCACTTCAGTCCCGCTCACCGTGCGCACCGTCCAACTGCCCACCTTCTGCAAAAAACGCTTCACCGGCGAAAAATGCTCAATCGTCGCCACCTGCCGGTCACTCACCACAATATCGGCTTCCTGCGCCAGCACCGGCGCCACCAGTTCCGGGATATAACGGCCCGGATACTGATTGTCCGCGTCCGTATTCACAATCACGTCCGCCCCCAGGCGCAGGCAGGCGTCCAGCCCGCTCTGAAAGGCGCGGGCCAACCCCTGATTATGCCGGTGGCGCACAACATGGTGCACCCCCAACGCTTCAGCCACCGCCGCCGTGCCGTCACTGCTGCCGTCGTCAATCACCAATATTTCCAACACGTCAATGCCCGGAATACTGCGCGGCAGTTCCGCCACCGTCTCCGGCAGCGTATCGGCTTCATTAAAACAGGGAATCTGAATAATACATTTCATAAATCGGATTGTAACCACCGCCCCCCCAGGCGACAACTTCACCCCTGTAACGCGATTTGACAAATCGCTCTGCCACCTTGCCCCTTTGCGTTAATGGTTTTTTACTTTTTCAACGCAAAGGTGCAAAGGATGAAAGACGCCAAGTTTTTTGCTTTTCTTTGCCCTTTGCTTCTTTGCATCTTTGCGTTAATTTCCTAAACACCCATCAAATGACCCATAATCAACCAGTCCAATTCCTCATAATCCCGCGCCGCCGCCAATTCTTTAACCGCCGCCCGATCCAAAGAGCGCGAAAGCTCCACCAGACGCAAAAACAAATGCAAACTGTTGCGTAAATGTTTGGTCGCCAGCTCCGCCGGCTGCGTGCGCAGCGCCTTCACATCCAGGCCCACCATGCCCATCTTCCAATACGCGTTCTCATCCAACACCCGCACCTGATTAAACGCCCGGCGCAAATCCACGCTGCCAAAAGAGCGGTCCTGGTCGAACTTGAGGCCGTTCTGGTCATTCAGATGCACGCCCCACAACTTGCCCAGCGCCAGCGCAAACCCCAGTTCGTCAGACGGGTCCAGTCCCGCCAAAATGGCGTGGGCCGATTCCATCAACACCCCCACCCGCGAAGGATCCATCGTATGCGCCGCCAGCGCCAGCCCATGCCCCATCGTCGGAATATAGGCGTGGTCCATCGGTTCGTTCGGCTTCGGCTCCACCACAATGCGGATTTTGGGATCATACGTCAGCAGCATGTCGATGGCCGCGATGAGCTGCTCGGTAGCGCGCACCGCATCTTTTGCCTCGCGCAGATAGGTACCTTCCCGCGCCAGCCACAGCACAATCAGGTCCGTATCCAGATAACGGGCAATATCCACCGATTTTTTGGCGCGGTCCAGGGCATATAACCGGGCCACGCCATCGTTGGCGGTAAAGGCTCCATCCACGGTGTTCGGGTGTTCCCACAAACGCGGCGCCACAAATTCAGCCGCCAGGCCGTTGTCGGCCAGTTTGCGCCGCCACGCTTCCGCCTGCTGGCGAATCTGGGCCGGCGTCAGCTCGTCCAGATTCGGCACAGCGTCGTCGTCGTGAAACTGCACAGCGTCAAAGCCCAGCTCTTTGTAAACAGCCAGCTTGTCGTCAAAACTGACGGCCGGCCGCACCGCCGGTCCAAACGGATCCGCGCCCTCATGGATGTTCCAGGGACCAAAAGAAAAGCGATAACCATATTTGTTCATCTGTAATTAGCTCCTTTTGCTATTTTGTGAGGCGTGAGGCTTGATGCGTGATGAGAGACCTTCACGCATCAAGCCTCACGCCTCATCACGACCTTGTTCCCACACGCGCAGCCCATACCGGCTGAGATAAACCGGAATATTCTGGAATAGCGGGTTTTCGGCCTCTATTTCACGAATCATACTGCGTTTGGCGGAAGACTGGTCGCCGCATAACAGGGTAACGGTGCCGCCTTCGCCGCCGGCTCCGTTAATTTTCCAGCCCACAGCGCCGTGCTCGCGGGCCATGTCGATCACTTTTTGGGCGTCGGCGCTCACCAGCGCGGGATGAAGCTGGCGCTGCGCTTCCGTATTGGTGATCATGGCGCGGCCCAGTCCGGCAAAATCTCCGGCATAGAGAGCATTACGAGAAGGAACGGCCGTTTCCCGCAGCGCATTGATCTTGGCATTATCCGGTCCCGCGTCTTCCAGCTCCCGAATCACCATGCCATGCACCTCCGATGAACTGTGCGCCGTGCCCAAATAAATCAAAACGAGCCGCCGCTCTAGCTCCCACCAGATGCTGTTTGGCAGTTGCAGCTGCGACACCGAGGCATAAGGGTAAGCAAACATGTCGATAAAGTTAATGCCGCCATAGGCCGAACACAGTTGGTCCTGAATGCCGCACTGTTGGCCCAGCATCTCCGTCTCAATCGACTGGGCAATATAAGCCACCTCATGCGCCGCCAGCCGGCCCGGCGTCAACCGGTCCAACGCCCCAATCAGCGCCACCGTCACCGCCGCCGACGTACCCGTCGAAGCCCCGGCAGGCGCTTCGGAGAATATCGTCACCTGCACCGCCATCTCCGGCGGCACAGACATGCGCTCAATCGCCGCCTCCAACAGAGGATGGCGGTCCCACTTTCCCGGCTGCTCGACCAGCGCATACCGCTCACCGTAATTCTCCGCAAAAATCGTAATGCGGTCGGCCACGCTGTCACGCGGGAAAACCCGAATCTGCACTTCGGCATAGGGGTAAACGCCAATATTAAAAATGCGGCCGTATTCGGCAAACCAGGTATCGGTCCAGCCGCCGTTATCGCAAATGCGGATGGGGGCCGCGGCATTGATGATGCGCTGGGGGCTAACAGGGCTTGTCATGGGTTCTCTCCTCGAGCAATGTTGTGCCACATTGTCGCAAAATACGGATAGCTGTCAAACGGCCGTTTCCCCTCCACCCTGCCCCTCTGCCACTTTGCCACTTTGCCGCCCTGCCCCCTTGCGCCTTCCCGCAATCGCCTCTAAACTACAGCGCCAGCAAACAAAAGCACAGTACCCGCATCAATCAAAGCCCAATTCCATAAGGAGATCATTTATGTCCGCTTTTGCCCCACCCCTGACCCTAGGCGTTGAAGAGGAATACCAGATCATCGATCTTGAAACCAGAAATCTCCACTCCTACATCAGTGAACTCATCTCTCAAGATCAGGCGCGGCCCACCCGCCTCAACCTCAAACCGGAATTTATGCAGTCGCAAGTGGAAGTGGGCAGTCACGTGTGCCGCAACGTCAAAGAAGTCCGCGCCGAAGTGGTGCGCCTGCGCCGCGCCGTCAGCGAAATGGCGGACGAAAACGGGTTAGCCATCGTCGCCGCCTCCACCCATCCCTTCGCCCGCTGGGAAGAACAAACCATCACCGAAGGCGTGCGTTACAAAGAACTGCTCGACGACATGCAGGGCGTCGCCCGCCGCCTGCTCATTTTTGGGATGCACGTTCACGTCGGCTTTGGCAAGGAACCTGAATCAAAAGACCTGATGATCGAGATTATGAATCAGGCGCGATATTTTATCCCCCATTTGCTGGCGCTCTCCACCAGCTCCCCTTTCTGGCATGGGCGGGACACCGGTCTCAAGTCATACCGCAGCGTCGTCTTTGAAAGACTGCCACGCACCGGCATTCCCCACTCCTTCAACTCCTGGAACGAATACAAAAGCTACGAAAGAACGTTGGGCAAAGTAGGTTCTTTTGGCAAATCAGACACCATGGCAAAAATCTGGTGGGATATCCGGCCCCATCCCCTCTTCGATACCCTGGAATTCCGCATCACCGACATCTGCACGACGGTAGATGAATGCGTCTGTATCGCGGCGCTTTTCCAGGCCATTTGCGCCAAGCTGATTAAACTGCGCCACCAAAATCTCTCCTGGCGTCATTATCGCCACATGCACATCACGGAAAACAAATGGCGCGCCGTGCGCTATGGCGTCAAAGGCGAACTGATCGACTTCGGCATCGAAGAGGCCGTGCCTTTCCACTTTTTAATGGAGGAACTGCTGGAACTGTTGGATGACGTGGTGGATGATTTGGGCAGCCGCAAAGACGTGGAATATGTGCGCACCATTCTCAAGAACGGCACCAGCGCCGACCGCCAGTTAGCGGTTTACTACAAACATGGCGGCGAAGAAAATTCAGAGGAAGCGCTCAAAGCGGTCATGGATAATTTAATTCGGGAAACGAAGCTGGGATTGTAGGTTGAAAAATTTACCGCGGAGAGCGCGGAGGCGCGGAGATAAAAAAGAGATTTTCTCCGCGCCTCCGCGTCCTCCGCGGTTTTGTTAGTTTATATAGCTGACTGTTTAGGCTGCCGGATTGGTCACAGGGGCTTCGGCGAAAACGGCCTGTCCTGAGCCTGTCGAAAGGGACGTTTCCTCCACCACTGTCTCCCCTTTTTCATACATCATCACCCGCTCAAACGCCGTAATCGCCACTTCTAACATCGAAAAATCCGGTTCCGCCGTCGTCAGATGCTGCATCGCCAGATTTGGCTTTGTAATGAAGCGGACAAAAGCATTGTCCTGGTGAGCCGCCGTAAAGCGCAAAAACTCATAGGCAATGCCCGCAATCACCGGCAGCAGCAGCAGCCTGGAGAGAATACGTAATGGCAAATCCATCGGCGGGAACAGACTGTAAATAATTATGGAAATCACCACCACCGACAGCAAAAACGCCGTGCCGCAGCGCGGGTGTTCCAACGGGTATCTCGCCACCACTTCCGGCGTCAATTCGGCGCCATCTTCATAGGCATTGATCGTTTTATGCTCCGCGCCATGGTAGCGGTAGAGGCGCTTAATGTCCGGCATAAAACCAATGCCCCAGATATAACCAATCAACAGCAGCAGCCGGATAACGCCTTCCCACAAATTTTCCAAAACGTGATACTCGGCCAGGCTAAGCCAGTTCACCAGAACCCGCGCCGCAAACGTAGGCAGCACAAAAAAGAGCAAAATAGAGAACGTCAGCGAAATCGCCACCGTGCCCCACTGCATCGGACCTTCAAACACTTTGCTCGGCTCTTCTTTGGTTTCGCCCTCTTTGGCTTCTTCTTCCAATGCCACTTCAGCCGAAAACATCAGCGCCTTAATGCCCAAACCCAGGGCATCCCACAGCATCGTTAAACCGCGCACAAAAGGCCAGCTCGCCACGCCGCCACCATAAATCTTGGCGTTAAGCGGTTCCGTATGCACCACAATACCGCCTTCGGGGTTACGCACCGCCACCGCCAACGCCTTTGAGCCGCGCATCATGACGCCTTCAATTACCGCCTGCCCGCCATAGTTTAACTTTGGCGCATTCATATGTTTCATTTCTTGTGTATTATTTGCATCAGACATGGGCTGCATTGTACTGGCAGCCTGGAGGTGGGTCAAGCGCTGTTTTACAGCTTCTCATGATGAGACAAAGGACGAATTAAGTGAACCCGTAAGTTGACTCGATTAGTCTACTTTTTCGTGACTATACAGGTGTAGCTTGAGCTTGTCGAAGGCGAAACCGGGCTTCGACAGGACTTCGGCGTGAGCTCAGTCGAACGCTCAGCCCTCGTCTGGCTGTATAGGTACACTTTTTCAAATAAGCTGCACAACATTGTAACCTTAGCATAGTTTTAACTGTAGCCGTATTGGCGAGAAGGTAATCTCAGAGGAAAATGCACCACGCTCCCACGTGATGCGCTTAGTCAAAAAATTCCCAAACTTCAGGTGAGTTATGTCAAATATAAAGTTCAGTTGTTATTTAATTGGCGTTGAATCCTTGCTGATCCAGTGCGGTGACATTTTGCTTCAGCGCGGACATAGCATTCAAGGCGTGGTCACAACGGCCGTTCCCCTCCTCCAATGGGCGCAGTCACACCACATCCCCACCTACACCCCCGGTAAAAATTTAGCGGCTGAACTGCGTCGGCAAGAACCGTTCGACTACCTTTTCTCCATCACCAACCTCTCTATCCTGCCGGAAGATCTATTAGCCCTGCCGCGCCACAGCGCCATCAACTTCCACGATGGCCCCCTGCCCACATACGCCGGACTCTACGCCACCACCTGGGCGCTGCTCAACCAGGAGCCGCAGCACGGCGTCACCTGGCACACCATGACCGCCGCCGTGGACGAAGGTCTCATCCTCAAGCAGCAGTTATTCCCCGTCAGCCCGGACGAAACCGCCTTCTCCCTCAACGTCAAAGCCTACGAAGCCGGCATCGAATCCTTCGCCGACCTGGTAGCCGACATCGAAAACGGAACCCTCCAGCCGCAGGCGCAAAATCTGGCCGAAAAAAGCTACTTCGGCAAATATGACCGCCCAGCCGCCGCCGCCAGCCTGAACTGGACCAAAAGCGCCGCCGACCTTGCCGCCCTGGTGCGCGCCCTCGACTTTGGCGCGTATGAAAATCCATTGTCCTTGCCCAAACTTGTTGTGGGCGAAACTGTCTGCTACCCTTCAAACATCACCGTGCTGGCTGAACCGGAAGCGGCCCGTCCTGAGTTTGTCGAAGGAACCGTTCCCGGTACCATCCTCGCCCTCACCGCCGCCAGCCTCACCGTCGCTGCTTGCGACCATCCCGTTGCCCTGACCGGGCTGCGCGCCCTGGACGGGACTGAAATGAACCCTGCCAGTCTGGGCATCCGCACTGGTGACGTGCTGCCTGTCCTGGATGCTGAAACAGGGGAACGATTAACGGCCGTTACCGCCCAAACCGCCCGTCAAGAAAGCTACTGGGTCAAACAGCTCAGCCAGCTCAGCCCCGTCGAAATCCCCACCGCCAGCCACAGCGAAACCAGCAGCGGCCAATACCGGCGTCAGCCCATTTCTCCCAGCCCCGCCGCCGACGCCGACTATCTCGCCGCCGCCTTCGCCGCCTACCTCAGCCGCCTCTGCGACAACGCCGCCTTCGACGTGGCCGTCAGCTTTCCAACGCTTCGGGAAACCGTCAGCGGACTCGCCCCCTACTTCGCTGCTGAACCGCCTTTCCGCGTGCAAGTCGACCCGCTGGCCCCCGCCGCCAACACCCTGAACCAACTGCAAGCCAGCCTCCATTCCCTGCGCGACAAGCGCCACACCTTCGCCTGGGACGCGCTGTCCCGTTACCCGCAGTTGAAAAACTTGCTGCCCAAAGCTGGCCGCGCCCTGCTGCCCGTTGCCCTTGTGCAGACGGACGATCCGGCATCCTACGCGCCTTTACCGGGCACAGAATTGGCTCTGCTCATCACCCCTACCGGCATAGAATGGCTCTACGACACGGCCGTTTTCACCCCCGCCGCCATCACCGCCATGCAAGATCAGTTCGCCGCCTTTTTGGATAATTTAGCGCAGGCAAACGGCCGTTCTCTGGCCGAGACCTCTCTCCTCACCGCCGCCCAAACCCGGCAAATCCTCTTCGACTGGAACGCCACCGCCGCGGACTACGACCGCCGCGCCTGTATGCACACCCTCATCGAGACCCAGGCCGCCCAACGCCCGCAAGCCGTCGCCCTGGTCCACCAAAACCACCAGATCACCTACGGCGACCTCAACCGCCGCGCCAACCAACTGGCCCGCTACCTCATCAAAGCCGGCGTCGGACCCGACGTGATCGTTGGCGTTTACATGGAACGCGGCATCGATCTGCTGGTGGCGCTCATCGGCATCCACAAAGCGGGCGGCGCTTACCTGCCCCTGGACCCCGACTATCCCCAGGACCGCCTGGCCTTCATGGTCAAAGACACTGCCGCACCGGTGCTGCTCACCCAGGAACGGCTCACCCACAGTCTGCCGCCCCACCGTGCCCAGGTCGTCCGTCTCGACGCCGACTGGCACACCATCGCCCAACATGATTCAAGCAATGTAGACAGTTCCGTCTTACCGCGCCATCTGGCCTATGTCATTTACACCTCCGGCTCCACCGGCAAGCCAAAAGGCGTGATGGTGCAGCATGGCAACGCCGTCAACTTTTTTGCGGGCATGGATGAACGTATCCCCCACGATCCGCCGGGAACCTGGCTGGCTGTGACCAGTCTCTCCTTTGATATCTCAGTCCTGGAACTGTTCTGGACGTTGGCGCGCGGCTTTCAAGTGATTTTGTATGACGGCGCAGACAGCCCGCCTCCTGAGCCTGTCGAAGGGGCTGAGCTTGTCGAAGGGACCAAGCCTGTCGAAGGGGCCAAGCCTGTCGAAGGGGCTGGGCTGGCGAGAACGCTTCCTTCGACAAGCTCAGGCAGCATTCCCACCAGCCCCCACGCCCACAAAGCCATCGACTTCAGCCTCTTCTACTTCGCCAGCGACGAAAGCGAAGAAGGCGTCGCCGACAAATACTACCTGCTCCTGGAAGGCGCTAAATACGGCGACCAAAACGGCTTCGCGGCCGTCTGGACGCCCGAACGCCACTTCCATGCTTTCGGCGGCCTCTATCCCAACCCCGCCGTCGCCAGCGCCGCCATCGCCGCCATCACCCAACGCATCCACATCCGCGCCGGGTCCTGCGTGCTGCCCCTGCACCATCCCGTGCGCGTCGTCGAAGAATGGTCGCTGGTGGACAACCTCTCCAAGGGGCGCGTCGGCATCGCCTTTGCCGCCGGCTGGCAGCCCAACGATTTCGCCCTCAGGCCCCAAACCTACGATCGCCGCAAAGACATCCTCTTTGAAGACATCGAAACAGTGCGCCAATTGTGGCGCGGCGAAACCCTGCCCTTCCCCGGTCCCCACGGCGACGTGCTGATTCGCACCCTGCCCCGCCCCATCCAGCACGAACTGCCGGTGTGGGTCACCGCCGCCGGTAACCCGGAAACGTTTCGCCAGGCAGGCGCGGGCGGCTTCCACATTCTCACCCACCTGCTCGGCCAAACGGTAGAACAGCTTGGCGAAAAACTCGCCGTCTACCGGCAGGCCTGGCGCGACGCCGGGCACAGCGGTGCAGGTCATGTTACCCTCATGCTCCACACCTTCATCGGCCACGACGTGGAATCCGTGCGCGACACGGTGCGCGCACCGATGAAGGAATACCTGCGCAGCGCCCTCGGTCTGGTGCGCGAAGCCGCCTGGCACTTCCCCACCTTCAAGCAAAAAGCCGAAGCCACCGGCAAAAATCCTATGCAAATCTTCGAGGAAGAGGATCTGACCGCCGAAGAAATGGACGCCCTGCTGGAATTCGCCTTCCACCGCTATTTTGAGACCAGCGGTCTCTTCGGCACGCCGCAGTCCGTCATGCCTTTTGTCAATACGCTCAAAAGCATCAACGTGGACGAAATCGCCTGCCAGATTGATTTTGGCGTGCCGTCGGCCAAAGTGCTGGCCCATCTGCCCCTGCTCAACCAGGTCAAGAACCAGGCTGCGCCCGCCGCCGCCAGCGCCGATTTCTCCATCCCCGGCCTGATTCACCAACACCAGGCCACTCACTTCCAATGCACCCCCTCCATGGCGCGTATGCTGCTGCTGGACGACCGCATGCCCGCCGCATTTGCCAAACTCGAAGTGTTGATGGTTGGCGGCGAAGCGCTGCCCGCCGCCCTGGCCCAACAGCTTCACGAGCTGGTTCCCGGCGCAGTGATCAACATGTACGGCCCTACGGAAACAACGGTCTGGTCATCTACTTACCAACTAGAGGGCGGAGAAACGGCCGTTCCCATCGGCGCCCCCCTCGCCAACACTCAGCTCTACATCTTGGACAGCCACCAGCAGCCGGTACCGCCCGGCATCCCCGGCAATCTCTTTATCGGCGGCGACGGCGTGGTGCGCGGCTATCTCAACCGCCCCGAACTGACCGCCGAACGTTTCGTCGCCGACCCGTTTGCGCCCGGAAAGCGCATGTACGCCACCGGCGACCTGGCCCGCTGGCTGCCCGACGGCAAAGTCGATTTCCTGGGCCGCGCCGACTTCCAGGTGAAGATGCGCGGCTACCGCATTGAACTGGGCGAAATCGAGAGCCTGCTCAACCGGCACCCCGCCGTCAACGAGGCGGTGGTGGCAGCCCGCGAGGATGTGCCCGGTGACGTGCGCCTGGTGGCCTACGTCATCCCGCAGCCAGGACACACCGTTGACGCCGATGCCCTGAAAACCCACCTCAAAACCGACCTGCCGGAGTTCATGGTCCCCGCCCACTACATCACCATGACCGAATTCCCGCTGACGCCCAACAAAAAAACGGACCGCAAAGCGCTGCCCGCGCCGGATCAAGTTCAATCCACCACGCCCAAAGCGGCCTACGTACCTCCCGGCAATGAACTGGAAGAAACGATTGTGGGCATCTGGCGTCGCGTGCTCAACGTGGCGCAGGCGGGCCTCAACGACAACTTCTTCGACCTGGGCGGTCATTCGCTGCTTACGGTGCAGGTCCACCGCGAACTAAAATCACTGGTGGACAAACCGCTGGCGATTACCGACATGTTCCGCTTCCCCACCATCCGGGCGCTGGTAGATTACCTGAGTGAGGGGGATAATGGCGCGAATAGCGCGGCGAAAACGGCCCGTCCTGAGCTTGTCGAAGGAGCCGTTACCCAATCCACCGACCGCGCCGCCGCCCGCCGCGAAGCCATGCAAAACCGTTTACAGCGAGGGAGGCGTTAAAAGAAGATGCGTGATGCGTGAGACGTGATTTTGCGCCTTACGCCTCACGCATCACGCTTCACGCATCACGAAAACTATGAGCAACCAAAACATCCTCGACTCCTTAACCGGGACAGAAATTGCCGTCATCGGCATGGCGGGGCGCTTCCCCGGCGCTGATAACGTCGAGACCTTCTGGCAAAACCTGCGCGACGGCAAAGAAGCCATCCGCGCCTACAGCGACGACGAACTGCGCGCCGCCGGCGTCAGCGAAACGCTGCTGCGTCACCCTGACTATGTGAAAGTGGGCGCGCCCATCGACAGCCTGGAGTTGTTCGACGCCGCCTTCTTCGGTTTCAACCCACGCGACGCCGCCATCATGGATCCGCAGCACCGCCATTTCCTGGAAGTGTGTTGGGAAGCGCTGGAATACGCCGGGCACGATCCCGCCCGCTTCAACGGCGCCATCGGCGTCTACGGCGGCTCCGGCCACAACGCCTACCTGCCCTACCACCTGCTCACCAACCCGGAACTGCTGGAAACGGTCGGCTTTTTCCTGCTGCGCCACACCGGCAACGACAAAGATTTCCTGACCACACGCGTCTCCTACCTGCTCGATTTGCGCGGTCCCAGCGTCAACGTGCAGACCGCCTGCTCTACCTCCCTGGTCGCCATCCACTTTGGCGTGCAAAGCCTGCTCAACCGCGAATGCGACATGGTTTTGGCGGGCGGCGTTACCTTTGAATTCCCCCACCGCCAGGGTTACCTCTACCAGGAAGGCGAAATTTTGTCGCCCGACGGCCACTGCCGCGCGTTTGACGCCGACTCGCAGGGCACGGTCTTTGGCAGTGGGGCGGGCGTGGTGGCGCTGCGGCGGCTGGCCGACGCCATCCAGGACGGCGATACCATCCACGCCGTCATTTTAGGCTCCGCCATCAACAACGACGGCGCAGGCAAAGTCAACTACCTGGCCCCCAGTGTGGGTGGGCAGGCCGCCGCCATCGCCGAAGCCATCGAACTGGCGGGCGTCACGGCCGACACCATCAGCTACGTGGAAGCGCACGGCACCGGCACCCGCATCGGCGATCCCATTGAAGTGCAGGCGCTGACGCAGGCGTTCCGCCAGTCCACCGACGACACCGTTTTTTGCGGCCTCGGTTCGGCTAAAACCAACATCGGCCACCTGGACACCGCCGCTGGCATTGCCGGTTTCATCAAGGTGACGCAGGCGCTGCGCCATAAGCAGCTTCCGCCCAGCCTGAATTTTTCCGCGCCCAATCCGCTGATTGACTTTGACAGCAGCCCGTTTTATGTCAACACATCGCTCAAGGAATGGCAAACGTCCGGCTTCCCGCGGCGGGCGGGCATCAGTTCGCTGGGCGTGGGCGGCACCAACGCCCACGTTATCCTGGAAGAAGCGCCGGAACTAGACGAAACGGATGTGGTGAAACGGCCGTTTACCCTCCTGCCTCTCTCCGCCAAAACCAAAACCGCGCTCGACAAGGCCACCGCCAATTTAGCCGCCTTCCTCAAAGCCAATCCAAACGTCAACCTGGCCGACGTTGCCTACACCTTGCAGTTAGGCCGCCAGCAGTTCGACCAGCGGCGCGTCGCCGTGGTCACGGACAGCGCCGACGCCGTC
>JAWOGU010000709.1:0-2820 GCA_046496595.1 Chloroflexota bacterium | reverse complement strand
GAAATCGCGTATCAGCTTGGCCGCTTCCGGATCCAGGCCGGAAGTCGGCTCGTCGAGGAAGAGAATTTGCGGCTCGTGCAACAGGGCGCGCGCAATCGCCAATTTTTGCTTCATGCCCTTGCTGAAGGTACCTACCGCGTCGTGCCGCCGCTCCCACAAACCGAGAAGGCGCAGGTATTTTTCCACCTGTCCCGGCACGTCTTTCACCTCATACAAGGTGGCAAACACGGTCATGTTGCGCCAGGCAGAGAGGCGGTCGTACATGCCGGGCGTTTCCGTGAGCCGGCCGACGTTGCGGCGGATGTTCTGCCCGTCTTTGCTAATATCGTAGCCCATGATGGTGGCGGAACCGGCGCTGGGCGCGATGAGGTTGGTGAGCATACGCACGGTGGTGGTTTTGCCCGCGCCGTTTGGTCCTAAAAAGCCAAAGACTTCGCCCTGCTCAATGGTTAAGGTCAGACGGTCTACGGCAACGATGTCGTCGAATTTTTTGGTGAGGTTATCTGTTTGTATCATCATGGTATTGTATCATCATGGTAAATGGCAGCTGCGGTATCCTTACCGCGTCTCTGGTACGCGGTAAGGATACCGCAGTCACAGAAATTGCAACTCAAAATTATGAATATTTACTGTTGTCCAGCTTGTCTAAGTCCAATGGCGTGTATTGCGCCACGACAGGCGGCGGTGGGGGCAGCGGCTCTTGTGCCGGTTCCACCGGTTCCGGCTTGCGCAGCCAGAGGATCATACCCAGGCTGCCCAACGCAAACAGGGCGACAAGTCCCTCGGTGAGGTAGACGTTTTGCCACTGAAACTGGGCAAAAACGACGACGGCGTTTACCAGAGTATGCCAGAGAAAGGCCAGCCACCACCAGCGGAAGCGCCCGCGCACGAGCGCCTGCATCACCATCAGTGACAATGACAATTGCAGGATAATGGCGAAGGCGCGTTCCAGAGAACCGAGCATGGCTTCATACCAGGGTAGGGCGAGCATGGCGGCGATTTGTTGATCCAGTAACGGCCGTTGCGCCTCCGGTATCAACTCCATCAAAAAGCCCTGGCTCATGGCGGCAAGGACCACTGCGTTTATGCCCACCAACAGGCCATACAAGATAGACTCAATGCCGCCCCAGCCGGCGCCGTGCATCATGCCGCGTCCCCAGGTACGCGCATCCTTCGCCCAGTAGCGGAGCGTTAGATAGCGCGTTGTTTCCTCAAAAAAGCCCGCCGACGCGCCAATAAAGAGCGACATGAGGATCAGACTGGATAACACCGCAGTATCCGTGGGTATCAGTTTGAGCTGATTTACGACGAGCCAGTTGAAGGGGATGTGGAAGATTTGGGAGAGTATAAAACCGGCCAGGCCGATGAAAAACAATCCCCACCGCGCCTGCCGCCGCCGCCAAATGAGCCAGGCGACGACTAACGGCATCGTTACCATTAAAAACGCACTCAGGAAGAAGGGCCAAAAATTTAACATGGGGTGAATTTTATCATGAACCTGCCGCCGGGGTAGTGAATTGGGGGCAGCGGCATGACGAAAATGCTAACAATCAACTGAGAACAGTCAACGGGGAACGGAGAACGGAGAACGGCCGTTCTCCCACCCATCACGTCAATCTTTCTCTTTCTCATCCCGCCGGATATGGTCTATAATAAATTTTGATTTTTGCCCAATTCGGCAGCACACTGGTTTTACAGGCGCAGCAAGGCAGCAGCGGAGCAGATACTCATGGATCAAATGGCCCAATCCTGGATTGGCAAAAGCATCGGCCAATACACCGTTCAATCGCTCATCAAAAAAGGAGGCATGGCCCATGTCTATTACGCCATCGATCAGGCTTTGGAACGCCCCGTCGCTCTAAAAATTCTGTTCTCCGAACTGACCCAAGACGACACCTTCATCGAACGTTTCCGCCGCGAAGCGCGCGCCGTCGCCAAACTGCGCCACCCCAATATCGTGCAAATTTATACCACCGGCGTCACGCCCGAAGGCCAACACTACATCGCCATGGAGTACATTCCCGGCGGTTCCCTGCGCGATCAACTGGACCGCTTAAGCCACCAGGGACACGTGCTGCAAACCGAAGCGGCGCTCAAGATTGCCGAACAGGTGGCCTCCGCCCTGGTCGTGGCGCATCAGGCAAACATCATTCACCGCGATCTCAAACCCTCCAATATTTTGCTGCGCACCGACGGTACGCCAGTGCTCACAGACCTGGGCATCGCCAAGCTGCAAAATGAAGCCACCCTCACCCGCATGGATGAACTCGTCGGCACACCTTACTACATGTCGCCGGAGCAGGTGAGCAGCAAGCCGGTCGATGGACGCAGCGACATTTACTCGCTGGGCATGATTTTGTACGAAATGCTCAGCGGGCGGCGAGCGTTTAGCGGGGATACACCCTGGGCAGTGCTGAGCAAACACATCAGCGAGACACCCCAATCCATTTCGCAGCTCCGGCCCGACATTACGGCCCACACTGCCAACGTCGTCCACACCTGCCTGCAAAAAGAGCCGGACTACCGCTACCAAACGGCCGTTGATCTCATATCCGCTTTACAACTGGCGCAAAAACATGAAAAGGCCGGGCACACCACCCCGTTGGCCGCGCCCAGTTATGCCGCCGCTGCCAGCCTGACCGACCCCACCCTGGTCGCCGCCACGCAGCTAGCTGAACCGCCCACTGTGGTGCGTCCGCCAAAAAAGAAAGGGGGGAAACGGCCGTTATGGCTCATCCCCCTCGTGGTGTTATTACTCCTGGGCGGCGGCGCGGCGGCGCTCTTCTTCACGCCGCTGGGCGACAGCCTCTTCGGCGCGCC
>JAWOGU010000708.1:0-4419 GCA_046496595.1 Chloroflexota bacterium | reverse complement strand
GACATGGGTCAATTCATGAACCATCACGTCAATCGTTTCGCCTTCAGGGAAATTGACGGTGTGCCAGAGGACAAAGGCGCGTTCGTTGTTGAGGGCAAAGACCACATCCAGCAGGCCGCCCTGAGAGACGCGTACGTCGCCCCAACGAATGGCGCCTGGCCCCAATACCTCCTGCGCCGCCGCAATTTCGTCGCCGGATAACGGCCGTGCTTTGGTGAGAATGTGCCAGACAAATTCCATCAGTTCCGGCCCGCCGAGCACGTCGAAGACGCGAGATACCAATTCCAAAATCCAGGTTCCGCCGCGTTTGGCTTTTTCCCACAACCAATCGCCAAAGCCGCTGATGCCGCCGCTGGCAAGGGCTTCAATCGCTTCCGGGATGAAGGAGACGACGCCTGACAGTCCTTCCCACAGAGTGACGGCCAACCGTCCCAGCCGCGCCGGTAAATCGCGGATCAGGTTGATGACCCATTGGCTGGCGTCGCGCAGCCGTTCGCCCACCCAGTTGGCGGCTCCGGAGATGAAGTTGCCCACATCTTTGGCACGGTCACCCAGCCAATCGACTGCCGAGGTGATGGCGCCACCGATAGCTTCCCCGGTGGAACGAATGCCTTCCCAAATGTCACCGAAGAGGCCGCGTTGGGCGGCGGGAGCGGCGCTGGTGGGCGCAACAGCGCTAACGGTTTGGGCAGCAGCGCCTATTGGAGCCGCTGCGCCTTGTTGGGCAGTGTGGGTTAGTTCGTGAGCCAATAACTGCTGCCCATCGGGGCTGTGTGGGTCGTATTGGCCGGGGGCAAAGGCGATGTCACGGCCATAGGTGACGGCGGCGGCATTCATTTGAACGGCCGTGTTTGCGCCCTGAGCATCGGTGTGAATACGCACATGGCTAAAGTCGTGCTGAAGCTGTGTTTCCAGATTGGCCTGCATCTCTGCGGGCAGCGGTTGGCCGCCGCTCAGACCGGGCATGGTGGTGTGGGCGTGGGGCGGCAGGCCAGATTGTTGCGCTTCGGCCGTTTTTTCGGCGGGATGGGCAGCGTTTTCTGCCGATTTGGGCTGCTGCGCCAGCCGGTCGGCCTCCTGCTCCAGCGGGTCGGCGTCGTGGCGGGCGCGATCTTGTTGCAGCAGATTGGCGACGGCCTGATTGCCGGCGCTGTCTTGCAAGGCGAGCAGTTGGGCAGGTAGATCGGCAGGGTGGGAACGGCCGTTACTGCTTACCTGTCCTTGCCGCTGTGCCGCAGACACTGCGCT
Organism: Chloroflexota bacterium; assembly: GCA_046496595.1. Lineage (GTDB taxonomy): Bacteria > Chloroflexota > Anaerolineae > Promineifilales > Promineifilaceae. The sequence continues at coordinate 3,171 of JAWOGU010000708.1, read as the reverse complement.
CTCTTTACTCAAATTGTCGACGCTTGCTGTTTGTTTCGACATTGTTTTTGTCTATTGGTAGTAGGGGCGAATAATTATTCGCCCCTACGTTGCAAATTCTGCTTCGATTTCGGACAGGGAGATGGCTTTGCCCATCTTTTGATATTCGCGGCGGGCGGCCTGGTAGAGGTGGGTCATGGTCACCGGTGAATCTTCATCCGCCGCCAGGAAGGCGGCAGCGAGCGCCATGTTTTTGATGCTGCCCCCGCTCAATTTGAAGCGCCGGGCAAACAAATCCAGATCAACCTCGGCGTGCAGCGGCGTTTGCCTGGGCCAGACGCCCTGCCAGATTTGCTGGCGGCTGGTTTCGTCGGGGAAGGGGAAATGCACCATAAAGGCCAGGCGGCGCACAAAGGCATCGTCCAGATTTTGGCGCAGGTTGGTGGCGAGAATAGTCAGGCCAGGGTACTCCTCCATTTTTTGCAGGAGGTAGGAGATTTCGATGTTGGCGTAGCGGTCGTGGGAGTCACGCACTTCGGAGCGTTTGCCAAATAGGGCGTCGGCCTCGTCAAAAAAGAGGATGGCGTTGGCGTTTTCGGCAGCTCTAAAGATACGGTTGAGATTTTTTTCGGTTTCGCCAATGTATTTGCTGACGACGCCGGATAGATCGATTTTGTACAGGTCCAGTCCCAATTCACGGGCGATGATTTCGGCGGCCATCGTTTTCCCAGTACCGCTGGGGCCGGAGAAAAGGGCGTTGGTCCCCTTTCCCAGGGAAAGTTTGGCGTCGAAGCCCCATTCATACAGCACCTGGTAGCGGCAGGCGACGCGGCGGCAGATTTCGTGCAGTTGGGTGGCGGTTTCGTCGGGCAATACGATGTCGCTCCAGGTGTAGAGCGGGGTGATTTTCTGCGCCAGAGCCGCCAGATCGTGACCGCATTGGCGGCGGGCAGCGGCGAAGAGTTGGTCAGGGGAAACGGCCGTTTCCGACCCTTCCACGCCTAGCTGCTGCCAATCTGCCTGGGTGCGTGCGGCGCGTACGGCCGTTTCAATCTGGTGCGGCGTCAGGCGGAAACGAGTGGCGAGGTCGGCGCTTGTGGTTTCGTCTGTCGGCAGTTGATAACGGTCCAACTGCACCTGCCAAAGGCGGCGGCGGGTCTGGGCGCCGGGTACGTCGAAAGGAACCGGAATGACATCGAGCATGTGTTCGGTTTGGGGCAGGAACGGCCGTTGTCCGGCCAAAATTGTCACGCCCTGAGCCTCCACTGCCAGCGCCAGCAAATCGGCGGCAAACAGGCTGAACTCAGGCGGTGCAACAGCATCTAGCGGGCTGAGATAGAGCAGGCAGCGCTGGAAATGCTGCTGGCGCAGGGCGATGCGCAGCGGTTCCCGCCAATCGCTCTGATTGTTACGCAGGCGCTGCAAGTTGATTTCCAGGAGTGGGGTTTGGAGATGGGCGGCGAGGTAAACGGCCGTTTGCCGTTTACCGGTTCCGGGTAGGCCATAAAAGTGCAGGCAGCAGGGAGCTTGGTACGCCTGCGCCATTTCCGTCAGGGATAGCAAGCGCCGGACTGTGCCTTCGCCCAGCGCCGCCGGTGTTTCTTGCGGTGGCGGCGCGGTGTAGTCGGCCCACAGCGCCAGACGCTCATCCAACTGCGGCTGCCCCAGGAGAAGCTGCACGACCAGGGGGTCGGCTTTGAGAATGTGGGCCAGCAGAGAGGGCTGTTCGCTGTCCCGTTCGGGGAGCAGTTGCAGCAGGCCGTGGCGGCGCAGCGGGGCTGCCGGGGCAAAGCGCTGACGCTGTTCCAGGCGCTGCACGGCGTCGGGGCACAACAGGTTGAGAGCCAGGTCTACGGACGGCCGTTTGCGGGCCACGTGATCTTGCAAATAGGCGTAAATCCGCTCGTAGCGGCGGTCGATTTCGGGGGCCAGCGCCAGCAGCAGCACGTCACAGTCAAAGGGAGTCAGGTTGAAGGTGCGGCTGAGCCAGGCGATGGGGGAATGGGGCGGCAGTTCGGGCGTGTTGTGGGTGGCGCCATGCCCATTGTGCGACCACAGATGGGGCTGACCGGGCGGCTGGCTGAGCAGATGGGCAATTTCGGCCTGGTTGATGTACAGGCCGCGAAAACGGTCTTCCCCTGCCGTAGGCGTGACTAATTCGGCCGTTTGGCAGGCGTCTTCCAGCAGCTTATCCAGGCGGATAAGGGCGGGGAGAAGTGTATGTTGGTAAAAAACGGCCGTTTCTTCAATCATTTTGAGATTCGTGATGCGTAAGGCGTGAACCGTGAAAAATCTTCACGATTCACGCATCACGTTTTTCCTTTTACTGTCCAAACGTCCAGATAGGGTGTAATGAAATGAATAATGCTGGACAGGTCTTGAAAATAGTGTCGTCGGTGGTCTAAAACGTGAGTGATGTGTCCGCGCCAGAGTGTGCTGTTCTCATCACTCTGGGCGTCTTCCAGCCATATTCTGATCACAAATGCGTGGCTTTCGCTGGTGGTGTCCATAGACGAGGCATTCATGGACGCGGTGTCCAATTCTGCCGGGTGTGGATCAGACGGCTTGTTTTCCATGACCTGGGCAGTGTAACAAGCGGGGTGTTTACGGAGCGATCTTGGAGCGTATTACGGGGCGTTTAGGTTTGATACGATGTTTGCCAGAAATTTTCACCGCAGCGATGCAGCGGATGCAGAGCAAGAGATATGTGAGAATATCTCTGTGAAACTATGTATTATCAATTCATGGCCTATGCACAAACGGGAAGTTTTTTATTTTTTGGATTGGAAGAAGGCGTTCTCGAGACGGTGGATTTCTTGTTGAATTTCCTGGCGGGTCTGGCTGAGGATATTGTCGAAGCGCTGTAATTGGAGCAAGGCGTATTGCGGACCCGACGGATTGTCTGAAGCGCCAGATGAATCCAGCAGCGGCGGGGCGAGTTGGTCAGCTTCGATTTGGGCGCGAAGTTGGTCAGTGGCGGCGCCAGGTTTGACGCCTAGTTCATCGTGGAGAATGGTCTTGCAGCGTTCATACTGCCGCAGCGCCCCTGTGCGGTCACCGCCCAGATAATACAGGCGCATTAATTGGCGATGGGTGCGCTCACGGGCCAGATCGCAGCGCAATATTATCATGCCATAGGTGATGGCTACCTCATAAGCGCCGCAGCCTTCGCAGTAAGCCATCAACTTGTCC
>JAWOGU010000444.1:0-4201 GCA_046496595.1 Chloroflexota bacterium | reverse complement strand
TGGCTGGGGTCGGCAATGATGGGCAGATGGGAAAGATGCTTGATCACGGGAATGGCGCTGACGTCGAAGGTATTGCGCGTTTCCGTTTCGTTGGCGCGGATGCCCCGTTCGCAGAGCATGACGTTGTTATTGCCATGACTGAGAATATACTCGGCCGACATCAGCCATTCTTCCGTGGTGCCGCTGAAGCTGCGTTTAAGCAGCACGGGACGGCCTGATTTGCCGACGGCGTTGAGCAGGGCGTAGTTTTGCATGTTGCGCGTGCCTATCTGGAGCACATCAGCGTACTCACAGACCAGGGGTACCAGCGCCGGTTCCATCACTTCCGTGATGATGGGCATGCCGGTAGCCTCGCGGGCTTCGGCCAGGTATTTGAGACCTGCTTCGCCCAACCCCTGGAAGGAGTAGGGCGAACTGCGTGGTTTGTAAGCGCCGCCGCGCAGCATGTGGGCGCCCGCTTCTTTGCAGGCGTGGGCCACTTCCAGCAGTTCCGTGCGCCCTTCCACGGAGCAGGGACCGGCCATGATCACCATGTCTTTGCCGCCAATCGTCACATTTCCTACCTGGAAAATGGTGTCTTCCGGTTTGAACTGGCGGCTGGCGCCTTTGTAGGGTTTGGAAATGGGCACCACGTTCTCCACACCCAACATGCGCCCGATCTGGCGTATGTCGATGGAGGTGCCATCGCCAATGACGCCAATGACGGTTTGCTCCGCGCCCACAATGACGTGGGTTTTGCATCCTTCTTTTTCGACGCGTTCGATAATGGCCTGCACATGTTCCTGCGCGACTGCCGGTTTCATAACAACGATCATGGTTCTCTCTTCCTTTTCTCGATTGAGATTAGCTGTTAGCTGTTAGCTTACGGCTTACAGCTTACAGCTTACGGCTTACAGCTTACAGCTTACAGCTTACAGCTTACAGCTTACAGCTTACAGCTTACGGCTTACAGCTTACGGCTTACGGCTTACAGCTTACTACTGTCGTTTGTGCAGCGCCATCACCATCTCGATTTCTTCGGCGGGGATGGGCGGAATGGTTTCCTTGTCCGGGCGCAGGGCATGGGCATCACGCAGGTAGACGTGGACGATTTCTTGCTGGGGTTTGCCGGTGTTCCAGTGGAGCAGAATGCGGATGCAGCAGGGCAGGCTGCCGGGCACGTCCATTTCATGCCCGCAGAGCAGGGGCACGTCCAGCCAGCCAAGCTGACGGGCGGCGGTGGCGGGGTAGGCGGCGTTGAGGTCTAGGGTGGTGGTAAAGTAGGCGCTGGCGACATCTGCCGGGTCGATGTCGTTGTGGCGGACCATGGTGTAGAGCAGTTCGCGGGTGGCGGCATAGATGGCTTCCGCTTCGTTGCTGCACACCGTGGTCGCGCCGCGCACGCCGCGACACACAATGGGGGATTGGGAACGGCCGTTACTGTTCATGCTTCTCTCTCCTGTTTTTTTGAGCGGGGATTGAGGGATTTATTAAAATCCCCAAATCCCCAAATCTCCGCAAATGATGTAAAAAAAAGACGCGACCTGTGCGGGGCCGCGTCTTGTTGAGTTTTGGTCTTGCGTTGTGGCTTTATTTCAGCGCAAAATTTCCTTCTCAGCCAGTTGCGGCTTGAGCGGCTTGCTAAAAAAGAAATAAAAGCCAAAAAATTGATTCATGGTGGGCATGTTACCAGTTTGGCGTTAATGCGTCAACCCTTGATTTTTGGCAAATTTATCCTAAAGATGGCGTGTTGATTTGGCTAATGTATGCAGGTGACAGTCGCTTCCAAAGTGACTGTTACGTTCCCAGGGTGATAACGTCCGGCATGGACAGGTTTTGCCAGACGGCGAAGGGTTCCAGGAAGGGATTGTGGCGGCAGAGCAAGAGGGTGATGACGGCTCCATGCGCCACGATGCCGAGCGTGTCGGCGGGGTATTGTTTGAGCTGGGTGAGAACGGCCGTTTCAAACCGCTCCAGCGCCTGAACGGCCGTTTCATTGCCAAATACCAGTTCGTCCGGCTGGTCAAAAAATCGGGCTACCGTTCTTTCAAATTCGGCGGGGTCGGGCAGGTAGGGGAAGCCGCGCCGCTCGTGTTCGTGCAGGTTGGCGGCGGCGGCGCAGGGGATGCCCCAAACGTCTGCCAGGAGTTGGCCCGTTTCTATGGCTTTGGCTTCCAGGCTGGTGACGAGACGGGTGGGGTGGTTGTTCAGTCTGTGGGCGAGGGCGATGGTGCGGGAACGGCCGTTTTCCGAAAGCGCCCATTCATGCGCCGGGACCGTTGGATCTTGCATCACGTTGGCGTGGCGGATGAGGAAAAGGCGGGGCATCATGAGTGATGAGTAGAACGTGACAGTCACCTGCCAGGTGACTGTCACGTCAAACCACGTCAAACGCCTAATTCCCACCCAACACGCTGTTCACCCAGTCCAGCGAAATCTGGGCCGGGTAGAAGTTCTCATTCACGACCAGGGCGCTTTGGTAGGCGGATTTGGCCGCAAAGAGATCGCCTTGTTCGGCAAGGACGTGGCCTTTGTACCAGTAGGTTTCTTCCACATTCGCGCCGCCTTGCGTCGCCAGGGTGGCGTCAGCCAGGTCTAACACGTCCTGACCGCGCCCCACTTTCCAATAAGCCAGATAGGGCATGTGCTGGTACCACAGCATACGCGGCGGCAGGCCAATTTCCCGCGACTTGTCAAATGCCTGCGCACCGGCCTGGTAATACTGCTGCTCCCCGGTCAGTTCGCCCATGCGCGTGAAGGCGGTGCCCAGATTGAACATGGCGATGGCGTCATCCGGGTTGGCTTTGGCTTCTCTGTCTGCCAGGGCTGCCACGTGCTGCCACATTTTAAAGTCGTCGAACATGTCTTCGCCTAAAATGGCGGCGACTTCATCCTGCTGTTCTGGTTTGTAGACCACGTAGAAGGTGTAGTTGAACTGCTGCCAATACTTCTCCAGCTCGGCGTAACTGTCTGTGCGCCCGCTGCCGTCCCAGGGACCGAGGTAACTGTCCTGGCTGTACATTTCCTGCTTCTCGTCGTCGTAGCCGTAGACGGTGAGGTAATGGCCCCACCAACCGGATTCCGGCAGATCGTACCCTTTTTCCACGACGACGGGATACCCGGCGGCGACGAATTGTTTAATCATTTCCATAGAGCCGCCGCTGCGGGCGATGGCGTTGTAACCCGGCGTTTGTTGGTTGACATAATCCGCAATTTGCCAGGGGCTGACGTTGCGATCTTCTGAATTGGGCTTGAGGTACTCAGCGACTGTTTCCTGGGTGATGTCGCTGCCGTACCAGTTCAGCACCTGGGTCAGGTTGGCGGGACCGCAGTTGTTGAAGGTTTGTTTGATGACGCCCATGTCGGCCAGGGTAACGGCCGTTGGCAGGGGTTCGGGTGTGGGCGAGGGAGTGGCGGTGGGTTCCTCAGTGGGCAGCGGCGTTGGCTCAGCGGCTTCTGCTTCGGCGGGAACGGCCGGGGCGGTGGGGGAAGGCGTTTCGGTGGGAACGGCCGTTGGCTGCGCCACAATCAAGGCGTTAATGTCCACAGTGGCCACGGCTGACACCTGCACCGGGGCGGGGAGTTCCACCATGGGCGCTACCTGATCGATGACGCCTTCCGTGATGTCGCTCAGGAAGGGGCTGCGTTCTTGCAGCGCCACCCGGTAGCGGCCCGGAATGGCCCGCACCACGCTGGGCAGCATCAACAAGCCAATAATCATAATCAGTTGCAGGCCGACAACGGCCAGGATAATGTTTCGTGTTCGTTTGTTCATAATGAAAAGTGGCAGAGTGGCAAAGTTGCAGGGTGGTCTTACCTTTGCCACCTTGCAACTCTGCCGCCTTGTCTATCCTCCGGTATTAAAAGTTGCTAAGGCGTCCGCAGCAGGGGCATAGTTGGGATTGAAGCTGGCGGCTTTTTGCAGGTCTTGCAGGGCGGCATTGCTTTTGCCTAGGGCTGCCTGCGCCAGAGCGCGATAGTAGAATGATTCTTCAAAATAAGGACGGTCTTTGAGGGTGGTATCGGCCAGGAGTAACACGTCTTCGTAACGGCCGGTTTCGTAATAAGCCTGGTAGGGGCCAAACTGGTACCACAACATACGCCAGGGCAGGCCGATGCTGAGCGCCTGGTCATAGGCGGCGGCCGCTTCCTGGTATTGGCCCAGGGCATTGTAAGCCGTGCCCAGGTTGAACCAGTGGAAAGCATTGTCGGGAGCGGAGGC
>JAWOGU010000669.1:0-14088 GCA_046496595.1 Chloroflexota bacterium | reverse complement strand
GGTCGATGTCATCCTGCTCGGCGAACGGCCAGTAACACTGCTCGAAATAGAGACATCCCTCCGGCATCCGCGCAATGACACGGCCTTTCGCAGAGCGGATGACCCATTCGCCTTCGAGGCGTTCGAGATTGGTCCAGGACGGCATCAAACAAGGCCTGCCATCGGGCAGAACCCACTCGCGCCACCATGAGTCTTCCAAGGCAAAAGCCCGACCGAGTTCGATGGTGTCCACATGGAATCGGTCGAGCACATCGTCATCGACGATGGCGAGTTGCTGGACCGGGTCATAGACGCGGATGGGCTTCTTGGGCAGGCCGAGGTGGTCGCGCAGCTTCGCGTAGGCAATGGCGGCGACCACGCGCTTGACGGCTGGGCTACAATAGGGGCATGAAAATTGGGATACTTTCTGACACGCACAACCACACTCAAAATCTGCAACACGCACTCACGCTGTTTCGCAATCGTGGTATCACCACACTCGTCCACTGCGGCGATATGACCAGCCCTAACACGGCCGTTTTGCTCAAAGATTTTCAGGTGATCGCGGTGGCCGGCAACATGGATGGCAATACCGGCGGTCTTGAAGACACGCTCAAAAAGCTGAATCCGCAGAATGTACTCGCCGCTACGTTTACCGGGGAAATCGAGGGCGTTTCCATTGCCGTCACCCACAGCCATCGCGGAAATGTGCCGGACCTGGCGGCAAACGGCCGTTTTGCCTACATCTTTCACGGCCATACCCACCGGCGGCGAGACGAGGTGGTGGGCCGGAGCCGCATCATCAATCCGGGCGCTCTTGGCGGAACCCGGCATGAATCCCGCTCCGTCTGCGTGGTGGACCTGGCAGCCCAACACGTGGAGTTCATCGAGCTTGGTGGTTAACTTTTCGATAAGTCGGGAAAAACGGCCGTCATATGGTTTGGGTGATCATCATCCTGACATCGGGTGACAATATGCACTCGATCAAACCAGGGTATCTCGGTATCCTACACGCAAGCCGGGCAGCCAATGAAAGGTCTTTACAAAATTGTCTTCTTTTGCAAACTTGTAAATTTTTTATGAATCGGAGGAAACTATGACCACAACAAAATGGGTGATTGTCGATAAAAAATGGTGTGAATACATCAAAACGGAAGCAACCATCATGGAACAGCGCGTCTATCCCGCCGAAATCCTGCCGGACACCGGGACGTACAAAGTGATTTCACGTAAGTGCTCAGCCAACGTGGCCTGCAACCTGGCGGAAGTGCCCTGCTCCTACGCCTTCACCAACCCCACCACCGACCGCTACGAACTCGGCTGATCAGCCAGCATTTCGGTACAACCAATCAGCATCCATTCCATCGTTTGACGACAATAAAATACCTCTGTCCATCGTGTGAGCGGTCACGCGATGGTTTTGCGTTGGGCAACTTGCCTACTTGCGGAAACGCAGCAAGCCCAAAACGACGGCCGCCAATACCCCAGCCGCCCCGACGGAAACGGCCGTTTTCTTCGCCGCCGGTGTCAAATCCAATTCCTCAAATAACTCGGTCATCGGTTCCAGGCGCTGGCGCGGCGTGACGCCAAAAAAGAAGCGCGTAATTGCCTTACCCAGACGGTAATGGCCCGGCGAGCGCATAATGGTGGCAATATCCAGCGGGCTGGGTGGACTGCCGATGGCATAGGAGCGCATCTGGGTGAACTGCTGCACCTCCTCCTTGCCATGCGTGCGCGCATTGCCCGACATCTTCACCCCACCAAACGGCAGCAGCGACACCGGATAATGGGATATGGCGTCATTGATATTCACCGATCCCACATCCAGGCGGTGCGCCACCCGTTTGGCCTGGCGCCTGTCTCCGCTCCACACCGCCGCACTCAAGCCGTAGTCGCAGTCATTGGCCAAAAACAGCGCTTCCGTCTCGTCTCCAAACTTCATAATAGGCATAATGGGACCAAAGGTTTCCTCGCGCATCACCTTCATGCTGTGATCCACGTCCACCATCACCGTCGGTTCCATAAACAGACCGTCCAGTTTGCCGCCGCGCAGCACTTTCGCCCCTTTCGCCAGGGCGTCTTCCATGTGGTCGGTGATGATTTTCACCTGGCGTTCAAAAGTGAGCGGACCCATGTTGTAGTGATTGTCAAAGCGGGTGGAGTACCCAATTTTGAAGCGGCGGGCTTCTTCCAGAACGGCCGTTACAAATTCATCATACACGCCAGACTGCACATACACCCGTTCAATGCCCATACAGGTCTGCCCGGTGTTGTAAAACGCGCCCCACGCGCCCCATTTCGCCGCCGCCGGGAGATCCGCGCTGTCAAACACAATCATCGGATCTTTGCCGCCCAACTCATAGATAAACGGCGTCAGGGAATCGGCCGTCGCCTGCGCAATTTTACGCCCTGTCGCCGTTGACCCGGTCAGGAAAACCAGGTCGGGCCGCGAGGCCACAATTGCTGCGCCCACCGCGCCGTCGCCATGCAGCACGCGCACAAACGGCGACAGCTCCGGCGTCCGGTTCACCAGGCGTTCGATCAACTGCCCCACCGCCGGCGTTACCTCAGACGGCTTCAGCAGTACCGTGTTGCCCGCCAGCAGCGCCGAACACATCGGCGGCACCGTCAGATCGAATGGGTAATTCCAGGGTCCAATCACTGCCACCACGCCAAAGGGATGCGGCTCGGTGTAATACTGCTTGAACATGTAAAGACCGGGCGGCACCCGGCGGCGGCTCAACCAGTGCGGCGCACGCTTGTAATACTGGTGCAGCCGGTCAACCGTCATGTTGACCTCAATCCAGCCATCCTGCCGGCTTTTCCCCGTGTCTTTGTTAATCACTTCCGTGATCTCGTCCATGGAATCGATGACCACTTCTTGAAACTGGCGCAGGATACGAATGCGCTCTTTGAGCGGCTTTTTGCGCCAGATGGTAAAAGCCTGCCGCATCTCTTTGTGCGCCAGAGTAATTTCGCTGGAAGTCGCCATCGCCACTTCACCGAACTGTTCGCCGGTGGCGGGATTTACGAACGGAATACAACGTGGTTTTTGCATCACGACTCTCCTTAAAGTGATTTAACGCAAAGATGCAAAGCGGCAAAGATGTAAAGGAAAAAACATTTGTAAGAATGGCGGGGATTGGAGATTACGGGATAAGCCAAGGACAAAAATCCCCCAATCCTTTAATCCCCGCAGATTTTTTATCGTTTCCATGCTTTGAGCAAGAACAGGATTGCCAGCGGTATGGCCAGCAGTAGCATGAAGGGGAGCGCTGCTTTGAGAGGAGAACGGCCGTTTTCCTTCTCTACCCATTCCACGCCTTCAGGCACGGCCAGCGGGGCGGGTTCCGCCGCCTCCACCTTAGCCGGAATCTTGCTCATGGCCCGTTCCGTCATCGCCGTAATCGTCAGGCTGGGGTTCACACCCAGATTGCCCGGAATCACCGAACCGTCGGCAATATACAGGCCGGGATAGTTAAACGCCTGGTGGTTGACGTCGATGACGCCTTTTGTTTCGTCCGCCGCAATACCGCAGCCGCCCAAGATATGCGCCGTATTGGGAATGTCCAGGATATCGTTCATACCCGTCCAGGCCACGCCATCCACCTTCTCCGCAAAGCGCTCCACCACGGCCCGGCCCGCTTCAATCACCGGCGGAATCGGCACGCTCTTGTCGCGCACGCTTACCAGATTTTGAGTAAATAGCGTCCAAACGCTGCGCCCGCGCTTAAACGCCATGCGATTTTCCACCGTCTGCATAATCAGCAGCACCGTGTTGCGCTGCGCCCACTGCGGCTGGATGCGTACCGAATAGAAGTCTAACGGCCGTTGTAACGCCTCGCGCACCGACCTTTTCACCCGCGCCGCCACACCGCCGTCAAACTGGATGAGCGGCAGCATCAAATTGCGCATAAACGACTGTCCCGGCGCAAAACGCACCGGCTCCACGCTGGTCACATCATCCACCCAAAAGTGAGACGAAATCGCCACGCCGTCGGAATAGGCTACATTCTCTTCACGCGCCGTCACGCCCATCAGCGCCTCGCTGTTGCTGCGCACATTCAGCCCCAGCTGATCAGACAGCAGCGGCAAGGAGCCGGTCTCATTCCGGCACTTCAGCAGCAAATTCAGCGTGCCCAGCACCCCGGCAGAGACCACGACATGTTTGGCACGAACGGCCGTTTTCCGTTTAATACCCCAATCCGTGATCTTCTCATACAAAATTTCGTACCGGGCGCCATCCGGCTGCGCGCCATACAAAGGCCGGATATCCAGCACATTAGCCTCCGCCCGCACTACCGCGCCCCATTTCTCGGCCAGGTAAAGGTAATTTTTGTCCAGCGTATTCTTGGCGTCGTGGCGGCAGCCCACCATGCAGCCACCGCAGTGAATACAGCCTCGACGATCTGGCCCTTCCCCGCCAAAAAACGGATCCGCCACTGTCATCCCCGGCGCGCCAAAGAAAATGCCCACCGGCGTCGGCTTAAAGGTCTCTTCCCGGCCCATTTCTTGCGCAATTTCATACAAGCGGTGATCGGCCGGCCAAAACTTGGGATTCTCGGCCGTGCCCAACATGCGGTCCGCCACCGCGTAAAACGGCGTCAGCTCTTCTTCCCAATCCGCCAGATCCCGCCATTCCTCCGCCTCAAAAAACGCCTGGGGCGGCTTGATATGGGTGCTGGCATAAACCAGACTGCCTCCCCCCACCCCACTGCCATTCAGAATCCAGATGTCATCAAAAAAATTGATGCCCATGATGCCAAAGCAGCGGGCGGCCGGCAGCCAGATATACTTAAATACATTCCAATTGGTTTTGGGAAAATCTTCAGGCCGGAACCGCTTGCCGCGTTCCAACACCAGCACCCGGTATCCTTTTTCGGAGAGGCGCATCGCCGATACGCTTCCGCCAAAACCGGAGCCAATAACAAGATAATCAAACACATCATCGACAACTTGTGCGTGGTTACCATTTTTCATGTGCTGTCACCCTTACCCTTATCAGTGATTGGCAAATCGTTGATCGCGGTCTATTCGTTTAACAATGAGAGGTATCGTGCTATAAATTATTTATAACACACTGCGTTATATTGTACACGATTTCACTTCATTCAATCTTGATTATTCATAATCCATCTTCCCTTTCTGCCTGTTGTACTAATTCAACAATTGTTTCCCGGGAAACATTATGGAAAGTGTCAACCGCGGTTGACACTTCATTGACGCTCTCCCCCAATCATGTTATAAGTCGGTTGTTACATGGTCGAATAGTCGTTAGTTGCATAGTCGGACTATGCAACTAACGACTATTCGACTAACCAACTATCCAACTAACAGGAGGACGAATGGCAAAAATCATTACCATAGCCATGCAGAAGGGCGGCGTCGGCAAAACCACCACCGCCATGAATCTGGCGGCGGCGTTGGCGCAGATGGGACAGCGCGTCCTGGCGATAGACCTGGACCCTCAATGCAACCTCACCCAGCACTGCGGCTTCGACCCAGATAATTTGTCTCCCACCATCTATCAGCCCTTCAAACAGGAAGTAGAAGGCTTTGAAAGCAGCGTCGCCGACGCTATTTATGAAACTGAAGAAGGCTTTCACTTGCTGCCCGCCCAACCCGAACTAAGTCTGATCGAGTTATCGCTGATCAACACCCTCAGTCGAGAGCGCGTACTGGCAACGATGCTGCAAAGCGTCAGAAATGACTACGACTGCATCCTCATCGACTGCAATCCGTCCTTGGGTTTGCTCGTGGTCAATGCTCTCACCGCCGCCGATGGCGTCATTATCCCCATTCAGACCGAATACCTGGCCGCCCGCGGCGCTCTGATGATCCTGTCCACCATCGAGACGGTGCGCCGCAAAAAGCTCAACCCCAACCTGGAGATTTATGGTATCCTGCTGACCATGGCGGACACCAGAACCACCCTGACTCGGGATATACAAACGGCCGTTCGTGACCAATACGGCGACGCCATCCACATATACGAACCCGTCGTCAAACGCTCCGTGCGCTTCGCCGAATCGGCCGTCGCCGGCCAAAGCATTATCGCCTACGACCCCACCACCCCCGGCGCCGCAGCCTACCGCGCCGTCGCCCAGGAGATCATGAGTCGCTTAGTAGCTTAGTAGCCGCGGTATCCTTACGCGCTATGTGCAAGCGAGGATTGGAATCCTCGGCTACTTTATACGAGGAGAACCCAATGGCTAAACCCAAGCCAAAAGTAAACCTGTCCCGCCCCATTCCCGCCCAATCCGACGACTTTAGCGCTCTCTTTAGCGCTGAAGACGCCGTGGAACAAGCCTCCGGCTTGCAATTGCTCGCCTTACGCCTGGACGCCATCACCCCCGACCCCAACCAGCCGCGCTCTACCTTCCCGGACGAAACCCTCAGTGAACTGGCCGCCTCCATCAAGCAGGACGGCGTCATCCAGCCCATCGAAGTCACCCAGGTGCGCGCAGGCCACTACATGATCGTGCACGGCGAACGCCGCTGGCGCGCCGCCCAAATCGCCGGCCTGGACACCATCCCCGCCGTCGTGCGCCGCCGCTCCTACGACGAGGTCACCCGCTTCGTGCGCCAGCTCGTCGAAAATATCCAGCGCGAAGATCTCAACGACGTCGACCGCGCCTACGGCATGATGCGCCTGCGCGACCTGATGCAAGAAGAACTCAACGCCGAAATCGCCGATGGCGTCACCAGCGGCAAACCACATTCGCTCAACATCAGTTGGGCCAAAGTCAGCGAACGCCTGGGCTTTACCCGGCAGCGCGCCAGCCAGATCATCCAATTGCTCGACCTGCCCGACGAAATCAAGGAAGGCGTGCGCCAGGGCGCTATCAGCGAACGCGACACCCGCGCCCTCACCAGCCTCAAACCCTCCCAGCAGCGGGCGCTCTTCCGCGCCCTGGAAGCCGGCGACGTTTCCCGGCAGGAATACAAACAAATCGCCCGCTTCCTCAAAAAAGAAGCCCCGGACATGACCGTCCACCAGGCCATCGGCGTCCTGCGCGCCCCGCTGCCGCCGGCCGTTGAATCCATATTCGATTCTTCCCTCGATTTGCCGGAGGACGAACTCGCCTCCTGGTCAGCCTTCGCCGCAGAGCCGGGACTGGCGCAAGCAGCGCCGGTCAGCGGCAAAATCAGCAGCCTCCAACGCCTGCACTGGGTGCGCGGCCATCTCGCCCGCACCACCCTGCAAAACACCACCATCGCCGAGCAGCAAGAAATGAAACGTCTGCTAAAATTAATCCAAGAAGACGTCAACTCACTCATCGCCGCCTTAAAAGATTAAAGACCAAAGATTGATGAGGTGAGGCCACGCAGCCCATTCATCCTTCATCCTTCACAAAAAGGGGGTTAAAATGTCCGCAAAAACTGTCATTATCACCGGCGCTTCTCGCGGTCTTGGCCTGGCAATCGCCCAGGACGCCGCGGCGCTAAACGCCAACGTCGTCATGTTTGCCCGCTCCGCCGACCTGCTGGAGCAGGAAGCGCAGGCCATCCGTGACGCCGGCGGCGCAGCCCTCGCCGTGCCCGGCGACATCAGCCAATTAGCCGACTGCCGGCGTCTGGTCGAGAAAACCATCAGCAATTTCGGCCGACTCGACAGCCTGGTCCACAACGCCGCCATCCTGGAACCCGTTGGCCCCATCGCGGAAGCCGACCCGGCGCTGTGGCAGCAAAATCTGATGATCAATTTACTCGGTCCCATGATGCTCACCCAGGCCGCCCTGCCCTACCTGCGCCAGAACCGCGGGCGAGTCATTCACGTTTCCAGCGGAGCCGCCGCCTACGCCGTTCCCGGCTGGAGCGCCTACTGCGTCACCAAGGGCGGCCTCAACCAGCTCAGCCGCGCCCTGGCGATTGAAGAAGAGATGGTCACCAGCCTTGCCGTGCGGCCTGGCGTGGTCGATACGGAGATGCAGGCGGTCATCCGCACCCTGGGCCAAAGCGGTATGCCGGCAGAAGTCTACGAGCGCTTCCGGCGCTTCAAAGAAGAAGGGGAACTGCTGCCCCCGGCCGTGCCCGGTGGCGCGTTGGCGGTGCTGTCTCTCTACGCGCCCCGCGAGTGGGATGGCGAATTCCTCTCCTGGGATGAAGAGCGTGTGCAAGAACTGGTGCGCAAATACGCCACACGGGGAGATTGACGATTGGCGATTGGCGATTGACGATTCGTGGTTGACAATTACCCTGTCTCTTGTCGTAAACATAACGCAATCACATGGAGGAATGCAGCCCAATAGCAAATATCACCCCGCAGCAAATCCTGGACGCACTCAATACTTACTACAGTGAAAGTGAATTACAAACGCTTGCCTTTACCCTCAATGTCTCTTTTGAGGATGCTGGCCAAATGAGACGGCACGCTGGCCTTGTACCGTCTGGTGCAAACCGTGGCACGGGACCGCTTGGGGACAGAGCGGGCCAGAGAATGGGAAGTGAATACCAACCAGGCCGCTTTTTTGAACAACGAAACCGGTGTTTACCTGCAACATTATGGTTCGTTGGCGGAGGCACGGCCGTTTTACGAACAGGCCCTCGCCATCTGCGAAAAAGCATTGGGACCAAACCATCCCACCACAAAAATCGTGCGCGGTAATTTAAATTCCCTCAATTCCCAATCGTGATCGGGTAGGGGCGAAGCAGTTGGGTATGGCCTGGGTTAAAACAAACGGCCTCATCTCCACCTGCCTCGCCCGTGTTTGCGCCGCGCCCTGCCCCCCTCGTGGGCGAGACGACGCGAGAAGATGCCAACCGTTGGGCAAAGATCATGCCGCGTCGTTTCGCCCCTACCACAGGCGTCGGGTACAATCGGGGCCATGACCATTCCCGGACACGCCACCCCGAACGGCGCGCAAGCCGTCGCCGACGCCCATCCCGCCATGGTTTACGCGCCGCTGGCCGATACCGGGCTGCTGGTCAGCCGGGTTGGCTTCCGCGCGGCGCAGTTTGGCGGGACGGAAGCGGGCCGCGCTTTGCTCAAGCAAGCGCTGGCGCGGGGCGTGAACCTGGTGGACACGACAGAGACAGAGATAGAGATAGAGATAGAGAGGGGGCGCGAGGGTGTTGTGTTGGTGGGGAAGGCGGGATATGTGCGCGGAGAGACCTATGAATGGGCGGCGGCGCGGAAAGAGGCAGGACGGCCGTTTCCCAATCTCGTAAAATTTTCGCAGGATACCGACCACTGTATTCATCCCGACTTCCTGGACGCATTTTTAACGCGCACGCTGGAGCGGCTGAATTTGGCGGCTCTGGACGGCTTTCTGCTGCACGACCCGGAACTGTACCTGCAATGGGCCGACCGGGTGGGCGTTTCCCTGCGCGAGGCGCAGCGCACGTTCTACATCCGCCTCAAGCTGGCTTTTGAGCACCTGGAGCAAGAAGCGGCCGCCGGCCGCATCCAATTTTACGGCGTCAGCAGCAGCGCCCTGACCCTGCGCCGCGACCATCCGGCGTTCATTTCCCTGAGCGCCATTCTGGAGAGCGGCAGTTATCCGCACTTTAAGGTAGTAGAACTGCCGCTGAACCTGCTGGAAACGGGCGCCGTCACCCAGAACAACCAGCCCAACGGCGTGGACAGTGTGTTGGATATGGCGGCCAAAGCGGGATTGGCGGTGTTGGTGAAACGGCCATTCAGCAGCCAGCAAGAAGAACGCCGCATCCGCCTGACCGATGTGCCGCCGCCTGATTACCCGGCGACGCCGGAAGATGTGTCAACCGCGGTTGACACTTTGATCGACCTGGAAAGCGAATTTCGCGCCGATATTCTGCCGGTGCTGGCCCTGGACGCCGAGGCCCAGGTTGATTTGCAGAATAAACTGCGCGTGGGCCACATGCTGCAAGGCAAGTGGGGCGGTTTTGCCGGCTACTGGAACTGGCTGGACGTGCGCTCCTATTTTATCCTGCCGGAAGCGCAGAGCGCGGTGCAGACGCTGCAAGCCATAGCAAAACCGCCGTTTACGCTGCCTGGCTGGCTGAATGCGTACATTGAAGCGGTCAATGAGCTTTTGGCGGCGCTGACGGCGTTTTACCAGGAACAGGCGCAGCGGGAGCTGGCGCGGATCCATCAAAGAGCGATGGCTTGTGATCCGGAATGGCAGGCGGAGAGTGTGGTGGAAACGGCCGTGCGCGCCCTCCTCAGCACCACGCCCATCACCAGCCTCATGCCAGACGCCCCACAGCCAGCCGAACTCAACCGTATCCTGTCTGCCCTTAACCCTGCTCCCGCACCGGGACCGAGGCGGGACGCCTGGAAGCGGTTGGGGGAGAGGGGGACAGTGAACCGTGAACCGTGAACACTGTACACTGTACACTGAAAACTGTTCCCTAAATACTGGCATTTTTCCCCTCGCTTAATCGTACCCCTTTGCTAAAATCGATAGTTGTCTTAATGCGCCGCCTGAAAATCAGCGGCGTCAGACGAGCAACTTCTTCCGGTATCATCCAAAACAATTTGTCTGGTCTGGTGCAAAAAAAGGAGCGAGTGGAATTGTGAGTGATCTTAAAGCGTTACAAGAACAGTATGAGCAGTATAAAAGCATGGGGTTGGCGCTCAACATGCAGCGCGGGCAGCCTTCGGACGCCGATTTTGACCTGGCGAACAAGATGTTGACCATCGTGGATGAAAGCGATTTGGTGACGCCCAGCGGCATCGACATCCGCAATTACCCCGGCAGCGTAGCCGGTTTGCCCGAAGCGCGCGAATTGTTCAGCGGCATGTTGGGCGTACGCCCGGAAGAGACGATTGTGGGCAACAACGCCAGCCTCAAGATGATGTCTACCACGCTGATGTGGGCCATGATCAAGGGCCTCAAGGGCAGCCCGCGCCCCTGGTGCAAAGAAGAAACGGTCAAGTTTATCGTGACTGTGCCCGGCTATGACCGGCATTTTACGATTTTGGAAACGCTGGGCATTGAGATGGTGTCTGTGCAAATGACGCCTGATGGGCCTGACATGGATGCCGTGGAGCAGTTAGCCGCCAATGACGCCGGCATCAAGGGGCTGATTTTTGTGCCCACGTACTCCAATCCCACCGGCGACACCGTGTCGGATGAAACGGTGCGGCGGTTGGCTGGCATGAAAACGGCCGTTCCCGATTTCACCATCATTGCCGACGACGCCTACGTCGCCCACCACCTCACCGACGACCCGCCCAAACCGCTCAACCTGCTGCGCGCCTGCGAAGAAGCGGGCAATCCGGACCGCGTTTACCTGTTTGGTTCCACCTCCAAAATCACGTTTTCCGGCGCCGGCATCGGCTTTATGGCTGCCAGCAAAGGCAACGTGGCTTTCATCAGCAAACTGTTGGGTACCCAGTTCATCGTGCCCAACAAAGTTGAGCAGTACCGCCACGTCAAGTTTCTCACCGGCTATCCCGGCGGCATCGAAGGCATCATGCGTGAACACGCCAAAATCTTGAAACCAAAATTCGACGCCGTGGTGGAGATACTGACGCGCGAACTGGCTGGAACCGGTCTGGCGACCTGGACCAATCCCAAAGGCGGCTATTTTATCAGTCTGGACACCACCAGACCGGTGGCGAGCCGCGTCGTCGAGCTGGCAAAAGGTGTGGGCGTGGCCCTCACCCCAGCCGGAGCTACCTATCCCTACGAAAAAGACCCCCACAACGCCAATATCCGCCTCTCGCCCAGCCGCCCGCCGGTGGTTGAGGTCGCGCAGGCCATGGAAGTGGTGGCGCTGTGCGTCAAACTGGCCTCTGCGGAATATGATGGATGATGCGTGAGGCGTGAGGCGTAAAAAAACGGCCTGGATTTTCAGCAAATCCAGGCCGTTTTTGTTATCAGTTCCCGGCGAAGCCTGAGCCTGTCGAAGGCTGGCGCGTGACGGGCTTCAACAGGCTCAGCCATCGTTGGCTTCGACAAGCTCAGCCGTCGTTTCAAGGCTAGAAAGGCCACTCATCATCAGAAATGGAAATGAACCATTCATTCAACCACTTCATGATTTCTTTAAATTTATGGGATGGGGCTTGCTTGTAAGAGGTAATGCCAAATCGTCTATAAAGCTCGCCATAGGTGGCGCCAAATTCATTGCGCCCGCTTTGCTTTCCCTGTGCAATAGCCAGCAGCTTTATTGCCTGACTGATCTGCATCGCCTGATCTTGAGTCACAACGGCCGTGTCAGAGGCAATGGCGCCTTCCAACTCCTCTAAACGACGCCCATGATCTTGCACTTTCGCTTCAATGGCGATCTGCTGCCGGGCCAGTTTGACAACGGCCTGGGCGATGAGGTATGCCTGTACCGTGTCGCTGTCGGCAGCTTTCAGAAGAGACTGAAAATCATCATCAATCGTCAATTCACCGGTTTGAAATGCATCCCACAAGATTCTGGCCGCGTTACGCTGAAGCTGCTCCAGCTTTGACCGGACTTCTTCCTTCACAACCGCCACGCGGATTCCCGTCAACCATAACGGCACCAGATCGGCGCGCAGCACGCGGGAGCGACGCCGTTGGGCCATATCACCCTGGGTAGACAAAACGTCTACCCAGGTCAGGCCATCACTGAGGACCGCATGATTTTGCATACGGCGGGTTTGCCCTTGCGTATCTATGCCAAGCGCATCGCACATGTGAGCAACAACGACATATATCTGCCCGTCAGGCAGGCGAACGGCCGTTACCGAATCGCCATACATTTCAACATCTTTTTGCTCAGCAGGCTGCAAGGTTTTTTCAGTCATCAAATTCTCTCAACCGGTGATTTTTGAGTCGGTTATTCAACCATATCTTCTGAATCAACCAGGCTTTCTGCCTCAAAGATGTCGTCGGTGTCGTCGGTGTCGTCGGTGTCGTCGGTATCGTCACTGGTTTCTGGGGCTTCATGCTGCATTTTACGCAGCACGAAGGCATACCAGATGAGGACGAAGGCGATGAACAATAGAAAGAAGCCAAAGCCATAGACGATCAGGCCCACTGTCAGCAGCGGCATCAACATGAGCACGATCGCCGTCAACATATACCCCACGCCTACGACGATGTGGGAGCCATCTTTGTGACCATGACGGCGCACGTCGATGCCCTTGTAAATCTCTAATACCCCACTGGCAAGAGCCAGCCCTGCCAGAATGATAATCAGCAGTTCCGGCGCAATCTGGGCAATTTTCAGCGGATTGAGCATGACTACCAGACCGGCAATCAAGCCGATTAGCCCAATCAAAATATCAAGCCACCATTTGGGGTTGCTCAGGCGGTGCATGATGCCGCCAATGGCGGCAAAGATACCGCTGATGAACAGAAAACCGCCGGCAAAGATGGTCATGATGAGCAGGGTTGGCTCGGTCCAAAACAGCATAAGCAATCCTAAAATAGCAATACCCAGGCCACGCAATAAGACCACCCACCAGGTGGCTGCCATCAATTGATTCATTTTTCTATCGTATAAAGACATTTTTCTCCTCCTTGTTTGGCGTAATTGTAGCGTAGGGGAGCAGAGTGGCAAAGGGGCAAGGCGGCAAAGGGGCAGGGTGGCAGGGTTTTTCACCCCATCACCTCTACACTCCATCACCTCCACACCTCCACACTCTGCCTTATTCGTAAAACAGTTCGCGGGTGAGGAACCAGACGCCAAAGCGGTCGTCTGCGTCTTTGGGGGCGCGGTCGTAGTAGATTTCAAAACAACGGCCGTTTTCCACCTTCACTCTGAAAAAGAATCTGCCCACACCCCAGGAACCGCGCTGGGCGGCTCTGGCGGCATGTTCCGGCTGCATGTTCTGGGCCATGCGCCCGCGGCGGCCAAAATCAACCCACTCTTCCAGCACTTCCTGGATGGCAAGTGTTTCTTCGCCCCACACAAAACCATCTGGACAGCCCGGTTTTTTGGACATGGGCGGCGGGGTGTGGAAAACGGCCGTTACCGGTTCACCGATGAAACGAGAGTCCATGCTTGGTAGAAGTCATCCTCCACTTTCCAATTTCTTCTCAATTTCCTTTTCCAACCGTTCAATGGCGGTTTTCAACTCCCCTTCCTCCTGGCTTAACACATGCAGGCTCTTCTCCGTGGCCTCCAGGCGATCCACGTACTGGCTGCGCACCCGCCCTTCTTTGCCTTCGATGGAAAGCGCCTGCATGTTACCCTGAATTTGCT
>JAWOGU010000665.1:0-5226 GCA_046496595.1 Chloroflexota bacterium | reverse complement strand
CCCTGGTTCACGCCATCGAAGCCTTTGTGTCCAATGCTCAATCTCATATGACAGATTTGCACGCCCTGGAGGCGATTCGCCTGGGTAGACGGTATTTGCAGGATTGCATTACGGAGCCAGGGGACGTTGAAGCGCGTGGGCAGTTGATGTTAGCCAGCCTGGAGGCGGGGCTGGCTTTTTCTAACGCCAGTCTAGGCGCGGTCCATGCGATGGCGCACAGTTTGGGTGGGTTGTTGGATTTGCCCCATGGGCAGTGTAATGCGGTACTGTTGCAGCATGTGGTAGCGTTTAATTATGGGGCCTCACCGGAGCGTTTTGCCCGGGTAGGGCAGGCGCTTGGCCTGGATTTGCGCGGCATGACGATGGCTAGACAGAAAACGGCCGTTATCTCTGACATCAATTCTCTGCGGCAGCGGGTGGGGGTTTATCATACGCTCAGTCAGATGGGCGTCAGCCGCTCAGACATCCCTCAGTTGGCTCAGAATGCGCTCCATGATGCCTGCATGGTCACCAATCCGCGCCGCCCGAATCAGCGTGATATTGAAGTTGTATATGAAGAAGCCCTATAAGCCTTCCGATGCCTGGGAAGATCAACGGCACAAGATCATTGGTCTGGGTGAACATTCGCTCAAGAAAAGCTATTACCCTGAGCTGCGCCAGCGGCTGGCAGAGTTGGAACGGTTTAAGGCGCTGCTGGATCAGAGTAATGACGCTATTTTTCTGGCGCAGATGGCAAACGGCCGTTTTGTGGACGCCAATGAAACGGCCCGCTGTCTGCTTGGTTACAGCCTGGAGGAACTGCTGGCGCTGAGCATTAACGACATTACCCCGCCAGACCTGACCATTGAAGTGGATAAAATCTCCACGAACCAACTGCCAGATGTGCATAACCCGAACATTATCACCACCGCGTTTCACGCTCAAAACGGCCGTGTCATCCCCATTGAAATAACCTTACATAAAGTCCTGTTCCAGGAAGAAAAATATGTCGTCATTGTGGCGCGCAACATTGCACAACGACGGCAGGCCGAAGAAGCCCTGCGCGAAAGCGAAACCCGCTTCCGCTGGATGGCGGAAAACATTTCCGACGGCCTCATGATCCTCGAAAAAAACAAGGTTCTTTACATGAACCAGCGTGCCTGCACACTTCTGGGTTACTCTTACGAACAAATTAACCGGATGAGCGTCAAAGACTTTGCTGCCCCAAACGAAAAATTCGTTATTAGCCAGATCGTACAGATGAGCATGAAAACCAACAGCGTGCCGGCAGAAATGGAATTTTGGATTGAGCAGCAAGGCGGCGAGCAGCGATTCATCAATTTCCGCCTCTCGCAGCACCAGATTAACCCGGACACTTCCCGTTTTTACATCATCATGACTGACCTCACCGCTCGTAAAGAACGGGAGGCGGAACTGGAGCAGCGCGTGCTTGAAAGAACGCACGAATTGGCGGAGGCCAACTTACAACTGCAAAAGCTGGACCAGATCAAAAGCGCCTTTGTTTCCAACGTATCACATGAATTACGTACGCCCATCACCAATATTCAGCTTTATCTCAATCTGCTCGGCCAGACCCAAGACACGCAAAAAGAGAGCCGGTTTCTGCAAATTCTGACCTCGGAAGCCAGGCGGTTGGGAAATCTGATTGAAGATTTGCTTACCCTGTCGCGGTTGGAAAATAAAACAAATGATGTCATGCAGGAATCATACACTCTGGATCCTGTCATTGCGCAGGTTGTCTTAACCCATTCGGCAAACGCCGCCGCCCGGCACATCTCTATCTTTCACAAACCCAATTCCAAACTGCCAGCCATACCGATGGTCAAAGATCGCATCTCGCAAGTTTTTACCAACCTCATCGCCAACGCCGTCACTTATACCCCGGCATACGGCCAAATCACCATTTTCAGCGAGCAGGAGGAGGATGAAAACGGCCGTTTTGTCCTCATTACCTTCCACAACGACGGTCCCCCCATTCCCGAATCAGACCTGCCTTACATCTTCGACCGCTTCTACCGCGGCGAAAACGCCAAACGCGCCGACAATCACGGCACTGGCCTCGGTCTCGCCATTTGCCGCGAGATCATCCACTCCCATCAGGGCGATATCGCCGTCCACAGCAAAACCGGGCAGGGAACCACCTTCACCATCAGGCTGCCACTTTAAGAATTCGAGATTGGTCCAATCTAAGCGTGTTCACTGACTACCGGCGCTAGCCACAAGTCACATGACTATCGGCTATCCGCGTGTTTCTGCGCCCCAATTCAAAATAGCACCATCGGCACATGTCTAAATCCCCCAAAATCGGTACAGTTAATGTATGTTAAGAACACGTTGGCGCAAAGTTTTAGTCGATCTACAGGGCAACAAGGCGCGCACCTTGTTAGTGATTGCCGCCATTGCGGTTGGCGTCTTTGCCGTGGGGCTGGTCGCCACCGCCCAGCACATTCTGCTGGGCGAACTCAACCGCGATTACCTGTCCTCTAATCCGGCCTCGGCCACCATCTACGCCATGCCCTTCGACGATGACTTTGTGCAAAGCGTGCGCAACATGCCGGAAGTCGCAGAAGCTGAAGGGCGTTCCACGCTGCGCGTGCGCGTACAGGCGGCTCCGAATCAATGGCGGGATCTGGTGTTAACGGCCGTTCCCGACTACGCCAACATCACCCTCGACCAAATCGTGCCCGTGTCTGGCGCCACCACCCCCGCCAAAGGCGAACTCCTGGTTGAAGACGCCTCCCTTGCCTACTTAAACGCGGCTGTGGGCGATACCCTTCTCATCGAACTGGACGACGGCGCGCAAAAAGAGCTGCTGGTCAGCGGCCTCACCCATTTCGGCCATGTCCCCAACGCCGACGTGATGAATCGCGGTTTTGGCTTCATCACCCCGGAAACCATGGAAACCTTAGGCGGCAGCCGTCTTTACACCGAACTGCGCTATACCGTCGCCGGTGATCCGGCAGATATCAGCCTCATCCGCGCCGTCGGCCAGACCATTGAAGACAAACTGGAAAAAAGCGGCCGTGAAGTTAACTTCATCAGCGTACCCACTCCTGGCGAACATTGGGCGCAAGACATCATTGAGACCCTGGTGCTGCTGTTCACCGTTTTTGGGGTACTCATCCTGTTCCTCTCCGGCTTCCTCGTGGTCAACACCGTCTCCGCTTTGCTGGCGCAGCAGGTCAAACAAATTGGCGTCATGAAACTGGTCGGCGGCAAACGCCGCCAGATCATCGTCATGTATTTCCTCACGGTTGCCATCTACGGCCTGGCTGCCCTGCTCATCGGGATGCCGGCCGCCATCCTGTTCGCTCAATTCCTGGTCCGCGACTACGTCGCCGGCCTGCTCAACTTCCAGGTTGTCGATGTGAGCGTGCCCTGGACGATTCTTGCTTTACAGGCGGCAGTGGCGCTGCTCATTCCGCTGCTGGCTGCGGCCTGGCCTGTGATACGCGGCGTCAACGTCACCACCCATTCCGCCCTCAATAACAGCGGCGGCGGTCAGGGCTACCAAAACGGCCTGCTGGAAAAGTTTTTCCACGCCGTGCAAGAAAATTTGCCGGTACAACGGCCGTTAATCATCTCATTCCGCAATACCGTCCGGCGCAAAGGACGGCTGGCGCTCACCCTCGTGACGCTCATTTTAGGTACCGCCCTCTTCATTTCCGTCCTCAGCGTACGTGATTCCGTGCAGAGTACTCTGGACAACTTTCTCACCTTCCACGAGTACGACGTGCGCGTGAACTTCAGCCGTCCCTACCGCACCGCTGCGCTGGAGCAGCTTGCCCTGGAAGAAGAGGGCGTCGTGGCGGTAGAAGCCTGGACCACCGGCAGCGTGCGCCGGATTCGCCCCGATGGCAGCGACAGTGAAATCATCAACCTGCAAGCCGCCCCTGCCGATTCTGCCATGATGCAGCCTATCCTGGAAAACGGCCGTTGGCTCACCCCCACAGACGAAAACGCCATCGTCGTCAACACAGACCTCATCGACGAAGAGCCAGACTTAGGTGTGGGCAGTACCCTCGTGCTGGACATCAATGGCCGCGAAAGCGCCTGGCGCATTGTGGGCGTCACCCGGGGCGCCGCCGGCGGTCCCTTTGTCTACGTTGACAGCGGCGATTACGGCTATGCCGCCCGCAGCCTGGACCAGGCCAACAGCGTGCGTGTCATCACCACCCGCCACGACCAGGTCACCCAGGAATACATGGCCTCTTTGCTCGCCTCCCGCTTCACCAGCGCCGGTCTGCGCGTCGATACCACCCGCACCACCAGCGCCATCCGCGCCCAAACCGACTTCCAGTTCAACATTGTCATCGGCTTCCTGGTGATGATGGCCGTTCTCCTGGCTGTTGTCGGCGGACTCGGCCTCACCACCACCATGAGCATCAACGTTTTGGAGCGTATTCGTGAGATCGGCGTTCTCAGAGCCATTGGCGCTTCAGACGGTTCTGTGCGCCTCATTATCCTGGCTGAAGGTATTGTCATTGGCTGGCTTAGTTTTGTCACCGGTGGTATTCTTGCGCTGCCATTTAGCCGTATCCTCAGCCAACAAGTCGGCATGGCTTTGTTAGGCTCACCACTGGACTACACCTTTTCAATCACCGGTTTGATTCTATGGTTTATCATCGTCACCGTACTGGCTTTTGTCGCCAGTCTCGGTCCGGCGCGCAGCGCTTCCCGCTTAACCATTCGAGAAGTGTTGGCCTATGAATGATGAACGTTGTTCGCCAGATTGGTCTAATCTTGGAGATTGGTCCAATCTAAAGAGCCAGACCAACCGGAAAACTAAAAGTTGGTGGCTATACAGCCTCTTGAGGGCTGAGCTTGTGCCCCAATCCAGCTCAGAGGAACCTTTCAAGAAAAACAACGTCCCCTGCTGCGGAATATCCTCGTAGAAATTTTTTCCTTCAGTATCTAATTCAGGCATAAGCTTTTTCCTTCTAATAATTTACATGCGATAATATTATCTAATCTCACCTTTCAGTTTTCACTTTATTCTTTTGTGTCAATCAAATATTTGAAATCTTCCAGGGTCAGTCCATTCGCTTCTATTTCATCCAGGATCAATTCTGTAGCCCATCGCGCTCCATCCCCAACGACAGCGCAGCATCCGTCTTCGCGTTCATGTGCTCCGGCGTCCCTGAATGCCTGTTTTTCGTCATCGTTGCGCAGGTTAAAAGAACGACCATAAATCTTTTCATGGATCTTTCCACAAATTACTGTTCC
>JAWOGU010000654.1:0-3927 GCA_046496595.1 Chloroflexota bacterium | reverse complement strand
AAACCTGGAAACCGGTAAAAATAAAGTCAGCGTCAACATCCCCCTGCCCGTCGTCAAATTTGGCCTGAAAATTGGCCGCCAGTTCTCGCCGGAACTCAACGAGCTGGACATGGACGAAATGTACAACGCGATTGGCAAAGCGGAAAATGGCATGATCGTGGACGTGCAGGACGAAGAAAGCAACGAACACGTCCAGGTCTTCATCGACTGAGGTTATCATGGGCCATGACTTCGCTGCGGCCGGTCTCCAGACAGGGCCGCCTTTGAAGTTCGTGTTCCCAAAGAGAAATCAAAATGGCTCAAGAAAGAATTGAAACGAATAAAGCGCCGCTCATCCAGGTAGACGCCTGCCATGGGGATTTGGTGATACGGAGCTGGTCGGAAACGGCCGTTTCCATCCAATCCGACCACTACGAAGCCAAAGAAACCGAGGCCGGTCTCGCTTTGAGCAGCCAGGGGGCGATGAAACTCATCGTGCCCACCAGCGCCAGCCTTACCATCCACGCCGTCCACGGCGACCTCGTCGTCAAGCGCGTCAGCGGCGATCTCAGTCTGCAAACCAGCGCTGGCGATGTGGTGCTGGTCGGCTTGAACAATGTCAAAATCAACACCGTCAACGGCGACCTCTCCGCCAAACAGCTTGACGGCAGCCTCAGCGTCGAAACCATCAATGGCGACGCCGCCTGCCGCCAGGTGGGCAGCGTCTATGCCGGCACGATCAACGGCGACATCAGCGTGCGCCTGGCTCAGGGTTCCGTCCATCTCAAAGAGGTCAACGGCGACGTCAACCTGCGCGGCGTCAGCGGCGACGTCACCGTGGAAACCGGCAGCCGCGATGTCAACGTGCAGCAGATTGAAGGCAAGGTCCTGCTGTTCCACGCCAACGGCGATATCCGCCTCACAGGTCCCCTTCCCGAAGGCAAACATAGCTGCACCGCCGACGGCGACATCGTCCTGCGCTGGCCTGTAGACACGCCTGTCACCATCAACGCCCAGGCGCCCCTCATCAAGAACCGGCTGCCTCTGCAAGATGTCATCGAAGAAGCCGGATCGTTGAACGGCCGTCTTGACGAAGGCGGTCCCGTACTCAATCTGGAAGCCAAAGGGCGCATCGTACTCAAGGAAGCGCAACTGATTAAAGATGAATGGGAAGCCGACAGCGCCGCCGAAAACGGTGAAGAGTTCGCTTTCGGTTTTGCTTTCGATTTTGCCAACCTGGGCGAGCGCATCAGCCGCGAAGTGGAGCAAAACATCAGCCGCCTCACCGCTGAAATCGAGAGCAAGTTTGGCCCGAACTTCGGTGAAGAAATATCAGCCAAGTTTGCCCGCAAAGCGGAGCAGGCCGCCGCTAAAGCGGAAAAAGCCGCCGAACGCGCCCAACAACGCGCCGAGCGAGAACAGGCGCGTCAGTCCCGCTGGGCGTCGCCTCCCCCGCCGCCGCCCTCGGCTCCGAAACCGCCCAAACCGCCTAAACCCAAATCCTCGCCAGAAGAGCAAATCAAAATCCTTAAAATGGTAGAGCAGGGCATCATCTCACCGGAAGAAGCGAACACGCTCTTGGAGGCGTTGGAGCAATAAGAATGATTCGTGATGCGTGAACCTGATTTTTCACGCATCACGAATTACGCATCACGCATTATGAGGTAGAATAAGCAAAATTACCCTAAACTTTTTTCGATATGGTCATTACAGTTCCGGCAGTTGAGCGGCCTGCAAATGGTCCGCGTCCCATCAATATGAACAAAGACATTCCCCAGGTATTGGAGTTGTTGAAGCTTGCCTTTGGGGAATCGTTGGACGCCGACAGCCGCCGTATTCTGGAAGGCCATTCAACCATCAATGGACAGCCGGCGATCATGTGGCGGCTCAATCCGATGGCCAGCCGCTTATCATTGGGGTACGTTTGGGAGCAAGACAGGCGAATTGTAGGCAACATCACCCTGCTTTCCACAAAAATCAGGGGGCGTTATCTCATTGTAAACGTGGCCGTTCATCCGGATTTTCGGCGGCGCGGTATTGCCCGCCACCTGATGAATGTGGCCCTGGACGAGGTACACCGCCAACATGGTCATAAAATTCTGCTTCAGGTGGATAAAGATAACGCGGGCGCTGTTGATTTATATGAATCGCTGCATTATCAAAATCTGGGCAGCATGACGACCTGGATAGCGCCCGCCGGTCGTATTCACGCTCTGGAAAATTCAAATAACACGCCGATACGTCCACTGCGCGGCAAGGAGAGCCAGACTGCTTATGAATTGGATATTCTGGCTCTGGCGTCTGACTTAAACTGGCCGGAACCCATTGGCAGGGACACGTACCAGCTTGGTTTGTGGCGGCGGCTGTCTCATTTTGTCAACGGCCGTCATGTGGAAGTGTGGGTGACGACAAACGGCCGTTACCTGACTGGCGCCGCCGCGTTGTGGAGTGAATGGGGCCGTACCCACCAGATTACCCTGCGGGTTCATCCACAGTGGCGCGGGGAACTGGAACGGCCGTTACTGGCAAAAATTCTAAGCCGCCTGCCCTACATGCCCCGGCGCAACGTCCGTATAGACCATCCTGACGACGACGAGGTCACCAACCATTTACTGCAAGAAGCCAATTTCACATCCAGGCGCACACTGACTCACATGCGCCTGGATGTCAACCGATAAGGAGCTAACCATGGCCAGCACAGAAGAACGTATGCAAATCCTCAAAATGATCGAAGAGGGAAAAATATCAGCCGCCGAAGGCGCCGAACTACTCCGCGCCCTGGATCAAGGCAGCCAAAGCCCCAAATCCGAACCGCTCAAAGGAGCCAGTTCCCCCCGCTGGTTCCGCGTGCGCGTCACCGACATGCGTACCGGACGAAACAAAGTCAACGTCAACATTCCCATGGGTCTGGTCAACGTGGGCATCAAAATGGGTGCCCGCTTTGCCCCGGAAATGGAAGGCATGGAATATCAGCAGATCATGGACGCCGTCAAAAGTGGTCAGCAAGGCAAAGTGATGGACGTCACCGATGACGAAAGCGGCGAACGCGTCGAGATCTTTGTTGAGTAGCCGTCTGGCTGTTGTTTCCGCGCCAAACCCCCCATCCATAAAAAAAGCCCGGCTCATCACCGGGCTTTCTCTTCACTGTTCACTGTACACTGTTCACTGGACACTACTCTCGCTCTAGCCCTTCGCCAAAGCAATATGCAGTTCCTTCAACTGTTTCGGCGCCACCTCAGAAGGCGAATCCGACATCAAATCGGTGGCCTGCGCCGTTTTGGGGAAGGCCATCACCTCGCGGATATTCGGTTCGCCGGCCATCAGCGCCACCAGCCGGTCGATGCCGGGAGCGATGCCGCCATGCGGGGGTGCGCCGTATTCAAAGGCTTCCAGCATGTGGCCGAACTGATCCAGCGCTTCTTCCATTGAGAAACCGATCAACTCCATGATTTTGCGTTGTAACGGCCGTTCATGAATTCTGATACTGCCGCCCGCCACCTCAAAGCCATTGCACACCAAGTCATACTGCTCGCTCAACACCTCGCCTGGATTCGTGTCCAGCAGCGGGATGTGCGCCCGTTTTGGCGCCGTAAACATGTGGTGACTGGGCGCATAATGCCCATCTTCCAACCCTTCCTCAAACAACGGGAAGTCCACCACCCAGCAAAACGCCAGCGTACTCGTATTCTTCAGGCCCAGCCGCGTGCCCATTTCGTCACGCAGAGCGCCCAAAACGCTGGCAACCACACTTTTGCTATCGCTGGCAAAGAGCAGCAGATCGCCCGGTTTGGCCGCCAGCCGCTCCGTAATGGCAATTAATTGATCCACCGTAAAGAACTTGGTGATAAAGCCCTTCATTTCACCGGTTTCAGCGTCCAATGCCATCGTCGCCAGTCCTTTTGCGCCATTGGCTTTGGCGATTTCTTCCAACTCGCCTACCTCTTTGCG
>JAWOGU010000645.1:0-7738 GCA_046496595.1 Chloroflexota bacterium | reverse complement strand
AGCAACGGCCTGATCATCGACACCATTCTATTTTGGCCGGAAAGCGCCGTCGCCGGGGTGGACGGCGTGGCCTTTATCAACCTGACCCATCTGCTCTATCTGCCGCTTGTTTTCCTCATCCCCTCTTCTTCCGGTCTGGCGACGGTATCCATGCCCATTATGTCGCCGCTGGCCGATACGGCCGGCGTGGATCGCAGTCTCATCATCACCGCCTACCAATCCGCCAGCGGTTTGCTCAACATCGTCAACCCCACCTTTGCTGTTGTCATGGGTGGTCTGGCTTTGGGACGGGTGCGCTATGACAAATGGCTGCGTTTTACCCTGCCGGTTTTGATCATTTTATTCGTGATATACGCTGTCGTTTTAAGTATTGGCGTCTCTTTCCCAACAGTATGATATTTTAGTAGGGGAATGCCCGGTGCGCCTTGTTGCAAAACGGCCGTTTGGCAAAAACGTCTTTACAAATTTTTTAGTTAAGGAGAAACACAAATGGCTTTTAATTTACGCAACCGCAGTTTTGTTAAAGAACTGGATTTCACTCCCGAAGAACTCAAATTCCTGCTCAAGCTGTCGGCCGACCTCAAGGCCGCCAAGTATGGCGGCTATGAACAGCAGCGGCTCAAGGGTAAAAACATCGCCCTTATCTTTGAAAAAACCTCCACCCGCACCCGCTGCGCCTTTGAAGTGGCCGCCTACGACCAGGGTGCACACGTCACCTACCTGGGACCGTCCGGTTCCCAAATCGGCCACAAAGAATCCATGAAAGACACCGCCCGCGTGCTGGGACGGATGTATGATGGCATCGAATATCGCGGTTTTGGGCAGGAATTGGTGGAAATTCTGGCCGAGTATGCCGGGGTGCCGGTATGGAACGGCCTCACCGATCAATTCCATCCCACCCAAATGATCTGCGACATCCTGACGATGATGGAACACAGTCCCAAGCACCTGAACGAGATTGCCTACTGCTACCTGGGCGACGCCCGCAACAACATGGGCAACTCGCTGATGGTCACTGGCTGTAAACTGGGCATGGATGTGCGCCTGTGCGCACCTAAGGCTCTGTGGCCTGAGGATGAATTGGTAGCTGCCTGCCGCCAAATCGCCGCCCAGACCGGGGCGCGCCTTACCCTGACCGAAAGCGTGGACGAAGGCGTCAAGGGCGTGGACTATCTCTACACCGACGTCTGGGTTTCCATGGGCGAACCCAAAGAGGTTTGGGATGAGCGGATTGGAATGCTCAAGCCGTACCAGATCAACATGGAAGCGGTGAAAAAGACAGGTAATCCTGACGTGAAATTCATGCACTGCCTGCCCGCCTTCCACAACCGCGAAACCAAGGTAGGCGAAGATATCTACCAGAAGACCGGGCTGGAAAGCCTGGAAGTGACGGAAGAGGTATTTGAATCGGAAATGTCGATTGTGTTCGCTCAGGCTGAAAACCGGATGCACACGATCAAGGCCATCATGGTGGCGACGCTGGGTGATTAGCTGATTCGTAATCTGAGATGCGTGATGCGTGAGGGGCCAACCTCACGCATCACGCTGATTATTTTTGATGTGGGGTTGTGATGCTGAGCAATCTGATCTACCTGACGTTGGTGATTTTGGTGGGAACGGCCGTTTACGTCATCGTGCGCACTTTCCTGTTTCAACGGTCGCATGGGTCGGTGGAGCCAATTGCCGGTATGCCGGTGGACGCCGATGCCGTCGCCCAACATCTGGCGGCAGTCATCCGCTGCGCCACCGTCCCCCACGATGAACAAGGCGCCCCTGATCCCGAAGCCTTCCAACAACTGCACCAAATGCTGGCCGAAACCTACCCCCTCGTCCACCAAAAACTCAAGCGGGAAGTGATCAGCGGCTACAGCCTGCTCTACACCTGGCAAGGCAGCCGCGCCGATCTGGAACCGGTGATGCTCATGGCCCATCAGGATGTGGTCTCCGCCGACCCCGACGGCTGGACGCATCCCCCCTTTGCTGGCGACATTGTCGACGGCTTCATCTGGGGGCGGGGTACCCTGGACATTAAAAATCAACTCATCGGCATCATGGAAGCGGCCGAAACCCTCCTGCAGCAAGGCTATCGCCCGGAGCGCACCATCCTCTTTGGCCTGGGGCATGATGAAGAAACGGGCGGCACACATGGGGCCAAAATCATGGGCGAACTGCTCAAGGAGCGGGGTGTGCGGCTAGCGGGCATTGTGGACGAGGGCGGCGGCATCAGCGCCGGATTAGCCGCCGGAGTACGCGGCGCGGTGGCGCTGATTGGCGTCAGCGAGAAGGGCTACCTGACGGTGGAGTTTGCCGTGCGCGGCCAGCCGGGGCACTCTTCCACGCCGCCGCCGCAAACGGCGATTGGCATTCTGGCGCGGGCGCTGTCCCGGTTGGAGAGCCACCCCATGCCGACCCGTATGCGCCGCTTACGACCGTTATACCATGGCATTGGCCGCGCCGCCCCGTTTTACCTGCAACTGGCCTTCGCCAACATCTGGCTCTTTGGGTTCCCGCTGCGCCGCTGGCTGGCGCGGAACCCGGAAATGAACGCCAGTATGCGCACCACCACCGCCCTCACCATCATTCGTGGGGGTGTGGAAGATAATACGGTGCCGCCAGAGGCCAGCGCCGTTGTCAACTTCCGCCTGCTGCCGGGCGATACTATCGCCGATGTCCTCTGGCACGCCAAAAAAGTGATCAAGGATGATCGCGTGCGCATCACGCCGGTAGAAGGCAAATTCAACGAAGCCCTGCCCATCTCGCCCAGCAAAGGACCAGCTTATTCCAGCCTGAGCATGGTCATCCGGCAGGTGTTCGACAACCCGCCCGTGGCCCCATTCGTGATGTTGGGCGGCACCGACTGCCAGCATTTTGTACCGGTGTGTGACCACATTTACCGCTTCACTTCGCTGGTGATGGATGAGAGTTTTCGCGGGCTGGAGCATGGCATTGACGAGCGCATCCCCATAGACGGGATGGCGCGCATGGTGGTGTTTTATACGGCACTGATGCAGGCGTGGGGCAGGAAAGAGATGGTTTAATCAAGACAAGGTACCTCTCAGAAACAAACTAAATTTGTGGGGTTCGTAGTAACGGCTTGAGCCGATTGCCCGCTGAAGCGGTTACTACAAACTTAACTTGGTCAGGTACTAGAAATCAAAAGAGAGGAGAACGATGAGAGTTGTTGTTGCATTAGGCGGTAACGCCTTATTAAAGCGCGGCGAACCCATGACGGCCGATGTGCAGAGAGCAAATATAAAAACGGCCGTTCAAGCCCTCGCCCCCGTCACCGCAAACCACCAACTGGTTTTGTCACATGGCAACGGGCCACAGGTAGGGCTGCTGGCTTTACAGGCGGCCGCTTACAAAGATGTAGAAGCCTACCCTCTGGATGTGTTGGGCGCGCAAACCGAAGGCATGATCGGCTACATGATCGAGCAGGAATTGGGCAATCTGCTCCCCTTTGAAGTTCCCTTCGCCACCATTCTGACGATGGTGGAAGTGGACCCCAACGACCCCGCCTTCCAAGACCCCGCCAAGTTTGTCGGCCCTATTTACGACAAAGTAGGCGCTGACAAACTGGCGGCCGAAAAAGGGTGGGTGTTTAAGCAAGATGGCAATAAATGGCGGCGGGTGGTGCCTTCACCTCTGCCCAAACGTATTTTTGAGATGCGGCCGATCAAGTGGCTGCTGGAACATCACACCGTCGTTATCTGCGGCGGCGGCGGCGGCATCCCCACCATGTATGCGCCTGGTGAAGAGCGCAAACTGGTGGGCGTAGAAGCCGTCATAGATAAGGATTTGGTCAGCGAACTGCTCTCCCGCGAATTGGATGCGGACCTCTTTGTAATGGCTACCGATGTAGATGGCGTCTATCTGGATTGGGGCCAGCCGGTACAACGAAAACTGGCACAGGTGACGGCGGCTGAACTGAAGTCCTACAACTTTGCCGCCGGTTCCATGGGGCCAAAGGTGAGCGCTGCTATTCAATTTGTGGAGAACACAGGCAAACGCGCTGCCATTGGCGCTTTACAAGATATTGAGCAAATTGTTGAAGGTACGGCTGGAACCAATATCATCAAATAACAAACCGTTCGTAGTGGGTGATTTATCGTCGTTTGAAGGCGATGAATCGCCCACTACGAACACTAGAACAGAAAGGAGAACAAGACCGTGAGTGAATTTGGTGTTTATTCCGAAGTTGGCAAGTTACGCAAAGTGATCGTGCATCGGCCAGGGCTGGAAATGCGCCGGCTGACGCCGAGCAACTGTCAGGAACTGCTGTTTGACGATGTCATCTGGACGCGCAAAGCACGGCAGGACCATGACATCTTTGTAGACCTGATGCGCGAAGAAGCGGGCGTGAAGGTAATGCGCGTTCATGAACTGTTGGAAACCGTCGTCGCGGATCCGGAAGGCCGCGCTTACATTTTGGACCGCAAACTAACGCCCAACGAAGTGGGTGTGGGGGTTGTGCCGGAACTGCGGGCGTGGATGGACAGCCTGGACCCCGTGAAACTGGTGTCGCACCTGATTGGCGGCGTGACCATTGCTGAACTGCCCGGCGAATTGGGCGTCTTTGCCCAAAAAGCGTGGGGCGGCGATGAATTTGTGCTTCCACCTCTGCCCAATCAACTGTTTACCCGCGACAGCTCTTGCTGGATTTATGGCGGCGTGACCGTCAACCCGATGTTTTGGCCGGCCCGCCGCAAAGAAACGCTGCATCTGACGGCCATTTACAAGTACCACCCGGAATTTAAGGGCGGCGACTTCAAAATCTGGTGGGGCGACCCCGACGAGGATCATGGCAATGCCACGATAGAAGGGGGCGATGTGATGCCCGTGGGCAATGGGGTGGTGCTGATCGGCATGGGTGAGCGCACCACCTATCAGGGGGTGGGACAGGTGGCGCAGGCGTTGTTTAAGCAGGGGGCGGCGGAACGCGTCATTGCCGCCAAGATGCCGCGCGACCGGGCCAGTATGCACCTGGACACCATCTTCACTTTCTGCGACCGAGATTTGGTGACGATTTATGAACCGGCGGTGAACAGCATTCAACCGATCAGCTATCGTCCGGGCAGTAAGGAAGGGACGATGGATGTGAAGGTGGAAGACAAGGATTGGCTGACCGTGGTGCAGGAAGCGCTGGGGCTGAAAGAACTGCGCGTGGTGCCGACCGGCGGTGATGCGTTTGAGCAGGAACGGGAGCAGTGGGACGACGGCAACAACGTGGTGGCGCTGCAACCAGGCGTGGTGGTGGCCTATGACCGCAATGAATGGACGAATGCGCGGCTGCGTAAAGCGGGCATTACGGTGCTGACGATTCCTGGCTCGGAACTGGGGCGGGGGCGCGGCGGCCACTGCATGACCTGCCCGGTGCTGCGCGATCCGGTATAGGGTTTGTTGTTTCCAAGAA
This sequence comes from Chloroflexota bacterium, assembly GCA_046496595.1. GTDB lineage: Bacteria > Chloroflexota > Anaerolineae > Promineifilales > Promineifilaceae. The sequence continues at coordinate 2,325 of JAWOGU010000645.1, read as the reverse complement.
CGGCCGTTTCCCACCCCCGTAACTGAGTGATTACCTTTGTGTTCTGGTAGTGTGTTAAAAATCTAAAAACAAGCATGTGAGGAGAATTAAGAATGAAAAGACCGTTTGGCGTTACAATTTTGGTCATTGCAGCAGCAGTGGCTGCTGTTTTGAATGCGTTTATTACCCTGCGCTTTCTAGGACTTTTCCCATTCCTAGGTGTATTGGACATTCGCATCTTCAATTTATGGTATGCCCTGATGTATGGTCTGATGACCTATATCTGGGTATGGGTTGCCAAGATGTTGTGGGATCTGGAAGAAGCGGGCTGGCTGTTTGTGTCTGTCATCACCCTGTTTAACCTGATCATGAATTTTGTCATTTTGGTGACCGGGGGTGATTGGTATGACGTGAATGTGTCCGTCATTCTGAATGCGCTCATCCTGATTTACGCCATGCTGCCGGGGACAAAGCGGGCTTTTAACCGCCCATAAACAATTTTAAGGGTTTAAGTGGGCAGCGAGTGGCGGGTCCAGAAGTACAGCCATCACCGCCGCCTGCCACTCAAAATTAGCGTGTAGGGCGTAGGGTATTGTACACTACGCCCTACTTTTTTATACCCTGCGAGGCAACATGCATTCAGACGATGATGAGCAGACCCTGGAAATTGCAGCAGAAATCAAACCGGAAACGGCCGTTAATATCCCTCCACTCGCCAAATCATTGGCCGCGTTGGCGCTGGCAGGCATTGCGCTCTACCTGCTGCAATGGGCCGCGCCCGTCGCGACGCCCATCTTTTTTGCCATGTACCTGGCGGCTATCTTGTCGCCGCTCTATCGCTGGCTGCTGGGCAAAGGTCTGAAAAAAGGGCTGGTTTTATTGCTGCTCATAACCGGCATTTTGGGCGCCGGCGCTGCGATTGCCTGGCTGGCGCTGGTTTCAGTACAGGGGTTGCAAGCCTCCTTGTCGTCCTACGACGGCCAGTTGGCGGCAAAAACAGCGGCTCTTGTCGAAACTATCTCCAGTGACCCGGACGTAGCTGCCAGTATCAGCAGTTTTCTTTCCTCGTTGCTGGTCAGCGCGCTGGCTGTCACCATAGACGTTGCCAGCAATTTTCTGTTCGCGGCCGTGCTGACCGTTTTCTTGCTGCTGGAGTTTGACCGGTTTATGGGACTGGCAACGGCCGTTTCCCAAGATCGCATCGTCTTTAAGACACTGCCCTCTCTGGTAGGCACCGCCATCCGCTACATCGGCATCCGCACCCGCCTCAACCTGATCACCGGCGCCGGCGTCATCCTGTTATGCCTGTTGTTTGGCGTCGATTACCCGTTGTTGTGGGGCGCATGGGCCTTCATGCTTAGCTACATCCCCTACATCGGGCTGCTGACAGCCATGATTCCGCCTGCCTTGTTGGCCTGGGCCGAATCGGGGCCGCTGTACGCTATCCTCATCGTCCTGGGCATCCTCATCATCAACCTGACCATCGAAAATGTGTTGGAACCAGGCTACACCGGCAAAAAGTTGCAGCTTTCGCCGACTATCGTCTTTATTTCCTTCTTTTTTTGGGGCTGGCTGCTGGGGCCATTAGGCGCGCTGCTCTCCATGCCCATCACCGTCCTCCTGTTGCTGGTTTTTAGCGCGAATGAGAGTACCCAATGGCTGGCTGACCTGATGGGCCGGGCCGAACCAGAAAGCGCCTGACAAGAACTGTACGCAAGTCCCCGGCACTTAAGATTTAAGAGGCGGGGACTTTTAAGCAGCCTGTCATGATTTAAATCTTGGGCTATAATTTTGGCAGGCAGTCTATCTCATCCAGCCCTTCAAATTTAGCGAAAACACCACCCTACCGTCTCATCCATGGCAAAATCAAAGCGTGTTCCACTCATCAATACAAAAACTTCCAAACCCCTTGTCCGGGCCGACATTGTGCCGCGCCCGCGGCTGATTGAGCAGCTCAACAAGGGATTGGATCACCCCTTAACGTTGGTTTGCGCCGGCGCCGGTTTTGGCAAGACCACGCTGATCAGCGCCTGGATTGATGAGCTGGCGGCGCAGGAAAAGACAGCGCCGGAACCTGCGCCCCTGACAGCCTGGTTGTCGTTGGATGAACAGGACAATATTCCGAACCACTTTTTGCGTTATTTCATTGCCGCCGTGCGCACGGCCGTTCCCACTGCCTGCAGCGACACTTTAGGATTGTTGCAAGCCCGGTCGGATCCAGATCCGGCGCTGCTCCTGGCCACCCTGAGCAACGATCTGCTTCTCCTGCCCCGGAATATCGTCGTGGCGCTGGACGACTACCATACCATTCAAGGAACGGCCGTTCACGACCTGCTCAATGAACTG
>JAWOGU010000461.1:0-5488 GCA_046496595.1 Chloroflexota bacterium | reverse complement strand
ACAATCGCCAACTCCTCGTCATCAACACCCACGCCGATTACGACCACGCCTGGGGCAATCAGGTCTTCAACGCCCCCATCATCGGCGCCTACCAATGCGCCGAAATCTTGCGCGACGAAGAAACCGAAACGCGCCTGGCACAAATGCGGGCAAAAGAACCCCATATTTTCGGCAATGTCAGTCTAACCCCGCCCACCCTCCTATTTGAGGAGACCCTCACCATTGACGGCGGCGATCTTACCCTGGAGTTATTCGCCACCCCAGGCCACACCACCGACCACGTCTCGCTCTACATCCCGGAAATTGATACCCTGCTGGCCGGCGACGCCGCCGAACTGCCCTTTCCTTTTGCCCGCACCCCAAGCGACCTGCCCCACATGCGCCGCTCCCTGGCTAAACTGGCCGACCTGGAAGCCGAAATCGTGTTATACTGCCATGCGCCTGTTACCATCGGGCCGCAGCTTATCCTCGACAACATCGTCTACTTCGACATGTTGGAAACCGCCTGTCTGGCAGCTCTGGCGCAGGGCATGCCCGCCCAACCAGACGAAAACGCCGATGTCGCCGCCCTCATCCATCTCACCTTCGACGCCGCCACACCCCACACCGCACCCTGGCAAAACGTGCATGAATATGACCGCACTCAAGGTCACGCCCAGCAGATTCGCACGATGCTGGCCTGGCTCAATTCCAGTAAACAATAAATAAGCTGTTAGCTTTAGGCTGTTAGCTGTAAACTGTAAACTGCTATGGAACCAATCCGCATAGAACTGCCCACGGGCCTGGATGTGGGCGGCGTAAACGCCTATCTCTTCACCCAGCCCGAGCCGGTGCTGGTGGATGCCGGCATCAAGTCGGAAGAAAGCTGGGAAACGCTGCAATTTTCCCTGGCGGAACACAACCTCACCGTCATGGACCTCTCACGAGTGATCATCACCCATCCCCACATTGACCACTTCGGCGGCGCAGGCCGCATTCAGGCCCACAGTGACGCCGACATCTGGATTTGTGAGCTGGGCGCGCCCTGGCTCACCATGACTACTGAATTATGGGAAGAACGACAGGTTTATTACAAAGAAGAGTTCTTACAGCGTCTCGGTTTGGATGAAATCGTCATCCAGTTTATCCTGGGCGGTCTAGCGGCCCTCGCCGAACAAAGTGAAGCCATTGACCCCGAACGACTGCACACCTTTCCGCCTGACGGCGCGCTGCAAATGGGCGGCATGGCCTGGCGGGTCATCCACACCCCAGGCCACAACAGCGCCATGACCTGCTTTTACCAGCCGGAGAGCAAGATGCTGCTCTCTGCTGACCACTTGCTAAAAACGACGCCGACGCCGGTGGTAGAACGGCCGTTAAACTCTCCCCACCGCCTGCCTGCCCTGCCCCAATTCATGGAATCCATGCGCAAAATTGCCGCCCTCGACGTGGAAGCCGTCTATCCTGGCCACGGAAGGCCGTTTGGCGTCAGATTCGGTCTCGACCACCACACCGTCATCGAAAAACAGTGCAGCCGCATCCAGACCCGCAAAGCTGAATGCCTCGCCCACATCCAGCAAGGCTGCCACATACCGGCCCAACTCGTCGATAAAATGTACGCCCACCACCCGCCCCAATTCCGCTTCGTTGGCCTCTGGATGCTCATCGGCTACCTGGACCTGCTCGTCGCCGACGGCGCCATCCGCCAGGAAACAGTAGGCGGCGTGTGGCATTTCTATCCAAGTTAGAGTGTAGAGTGCAGAGATAGAGAAAAACCCGTTCTGCACTCTATCTCTGCACTCAATCTCTACACCCTATCTCTATGACAAAACTCCACTTCCCCACCCCCGCCCAACTCGAACCGCTGCCCATTCTCTACCAGGGCATCGTGCCCGCTGAATACCTGGACGTGATGGGCCACATGAACGTGCGCCACTATCTGGCTCTGTTTGATGAGGCCGCCTGGAACTTCTTCGCCGGTTTTGGCATGGACCAGGCATACTACGACAGCAAACAGGGCGGCGCCTTTGCTTTGCAGCACTTCATCCACTACCGCGCCGAAATTCTCCAAAATGATCAACTCACCATTCGCGGACGCATGTTGGGGCGCTCGGAGAAGCGCGTCCACTTCATGCTCTTCATGGTCAACGAGACCCAGGGCAAGCTCGCCGCTGTCCTGGAAGACATGGGCTCTCACGCCGACCTGAGCCAGCGCCGCACCTCCCCTTTTCCACCCGTCATTGCCGCCAACATCAACGCCATCCTGGCGGAGCATCAAAAGCTTAGTTGGCAGGCCCCCGTTTGCGGGGTGATAAAACCGTAAAGCGTGAGGCGTAAGGCGTGACCTTTTCACGCCTTACGCCTCACGCACCACAAGTCAAAATAGGAGAGAGTGATATGCAGGGTTTAATGATGAACTACCAGTTAACCATGGATCGCATCCTGGAACACGGCGTCCGCCAGTTCCCACGCAAGCCAATTATCACCATGCAGCCCGATGGCTCCATGCACCGCTACACCTACGCCGATATGTACAAACGCATCAAGCGCCTGTCTAAAGCGTTGGTTAAGTTAGGCGTCCAGCCCGGAGACCGGGTGGCAACGTTCGCCTGGAACCATTACCAGCATTTGGAACTGTACTACGCCATTCCGGGCGCAGGCGCCGTCTGCCACACTCTCAATATCCGCCTCTTCCCGGAACAGTTATCCTACATTGTGGACCATGCCGAAGACCAGATTGTGTTTATCGACGCTACCTTGCTGCCGCTTTATGAACGCATCGCCCACCAGATTACCTGCGTGAAGCATTACGTTTTGCTCAACGCCCCCAAAGGCACAGAAACAAAGCTGCGCAATGTACTCTACTACGAAGACCTCATCGCCGATTCGGACGACGATTTTGAGTGGCTCTCCACCGATGAGACTATGGCCATGGGTTTGTGCTACACCAGCGGCACCACCGGGCATCCCAAAGGCGCCCTGTACAGCCATCGCTCCATGTTCCTGCACACCATGGGCGAGAATACCGCCTCGGCCCTGGGCATCCGCGAATCGGACGTGGTGCTGCCGGTCGTGCCGCAGTTTCACGCGATGGCCTGGGGTCTGCCTTACGCCTGCATCATGTCCGGCGCCAGTATCGTCATGCCCGGACCGCATCTCAAACCGGAACCGTTAGCTAACCTGATAGCGGATGAAAAAGTAACTGTCGCCGCCGGGGTGCCAACCATTTGGACAGCCCTCTACCACGAACTCAAACAAAACCCGCGCGACATTTCCAGCCTGCGGGCTTTAGTGGTTGGTGGATCTGCGATGCCGCGCGCCCTTATCGAAGCGTTTGAAAAGGAACTGAACGTGCCCGTCGTCCATGCCTGGGGCATGACGGAGTTGTCGCCTCTGGGCACTGTTTCGCTGCTGCTGGGCCAACATGAAGCCCTGTCCGACGCCGAAAAATGGGACATCAAGGCCAAACAGGGGTACGCCGTGCCCGGCGTGGAAATGCGCATTGTGGACCTGGATGGCAAGGAGCTGCCCTGGGATGGACAGCAAATGGGCGAACTGCAAGTGCGCGGCCCCTGGATTATCAGCCAGTATTTCAAACGGGAGGTAACGGACGACTACATGACGGCCGACGGCTGGTTCCGCACCGGCGACGTGTCTACCATTGACGAAAACGGCATCATGACCATCACCGACCGCACCAAAGATTTGATCAAGAGCGGGGGCGAGTGGATTTCGTCGGTAGAACTGGAAAATATCCTGATGGCGCACCCCAAGGTGATGGAAGCGGCGGTGATTGCCGTGCCGGATGAGAAGTGGGCGGAACGGCCGTTTGCCGCCGTCGTGCCCACCAAAGATGGTTACGATCTCACCATTGATGAACTCAAGGCTTTCCTGGAATCGCGCGTCGCCAAATTCTGGATACCAGAAACCATTATCTTTGTGGAAGAAATTCCCAAAACCAGTGTGGGCAAGTTCAGCAAACAAACCTTGCGCAAGATGTACGCGGCGGGTCAGCTTGCCCAGTAATTTGTAGAGGTGATGGGGTGAAAAACCTTTCCCATTTACGCCCAAACCGTCCAAACCCCATCACCTCTACACCCATCACCCCATCATGAAATCACCTCTCTCCTCCCTCAAAATACTCGACTTCACCACCCTGCTCCCTGGGCCGTTTGCTTCCATGCTGCTGGCCGATTTGGGCGCGGACGTGGTGCGTGTGGAAGCGCCGGATCGCCCGGACATGGCGCGCTTTTTGCCGCCCCTTGACGGGGACATTTCCGCCTGGCACGGTGTGCTAAACCGTAATAAACGCTCGATTGCCCTGGATTTGAAGAAACCGGCAGCCGTCGAAGTGGTGAAACGGCTGGTCGCGGCCGATGGCGGCGGTTATGACATCGTGCTGGAACAGTTCCGGCCAGGGGTCATGGAACGGTTGGGCATCGGTCACGAGGTCTTAAGCGCCGTAAATCCCGGCCTCATCACCTGCGCCATCACCGGCTACGGGCAGACTGGTCCCTACCGGCAGCGCGCCGGGCACGACAACAACTTCGTGGCGCTGTCCGGCATCCTCAGCCACAGCGGGCGGCAGGGGCAGGGTCCGCCGCCGCTGGGCGCGCAAATCGCCGACATCGGCGGCTCTTTTGGCGCGATTACAGGGGTGTTAACGGCCGTTATCCAGCGTCACGTCACCGGTCAAGGCCAAATGGTAGACATCAGCATGTTGGACATGGCCATCGCCTGGCAGGCCCACGCCATTAGCCAATATCTGGTGGGCGGCGAAATCCCGAAACCGGAAAGCTGGGCGCTCAACGGCGGCAGTTTTTACGACACATATGAAACGGAAGACGGCCGTTATCTCACCATTGCCAGCCTGGAACCCAAATTCTGGCAGGGCTTTTGTGAGGCCATCAATCGCCCAGACCTGCTGGCGCACGGTGTAGACCAGTCGCCGGCCAATCAGCAGCGGCTGAAGGCAGAGATAGCGGGGGAGATTGGGAAACGGCCGTTTGCCCATTGGGTCAGCTTTTTTGCCGAACGCGACGTATGCGTGGAACCGGTACTGACCGTCCCGGAAATGCTGGCGCATCCGCAAGTGCAGGCGCGAGACATGGTGGTGGCAGTGCCCAAACCGGATGGCGGCGTGCAGCGGCAGATAGCCAATCCGATCAAGTTTTCCGAGGGGGAAGCGGAATACAGGTGGGTGGGAACGGCCGTTGGGCAGCACACCGCTGAAATCCTCCAAGAAGCTGGTTATACCCATGAACGGATTGAAGAGTTGCAACAGTTGAATGTTTTTGGATAGTATAGAGATTTCCGTCTAAACGGAAACGGCGCGCATGCCGTTGTTTCCGTGTTCTGATATAGGCACTTTACCAACTGAATCTAACCCGATAGGTAAGGCCGTTGTGCATCAATTCAATGGGTACATCATGCAACTCTGAGCGACTTTGCTCAGAGTTGCATGATGTACCCATTGAATTGATGCACAACGGCCTTACCTATCGGGTTA
>JAWOGU010000589.1:0-4025 GCA_046496595.1 Chloroflexota bacterium | reverse complement strand
ACCATATTTCCCGGCAGCTATCGCCCGTGCGCATAGGAGAAGGCGCACGTCCCCTTACCCCCCACTGCCCTGGGCTGAAAGCGGAAGATGGGTGGTAAATGAGAGATGAGGCGCGGTAGCCCGGATGCATCTTTCAATATATGCGGAGTATGCTAAAGTACAGGTGGCTCCCCCCCAGAGGTAGGATCAGACGCCCGTCTGGTTGCTACCTCTTTTTTTCTTTTTACGCTTTAGGCCAAATGTTCTAAAATTGGCGGGGAACCTATTCCAAGAAAGCAAACCAGTACCGAAAAGAGGCGTTGTTCATGTCTGACAGGATGGCACAAAAGATTAAAACGGCCGTTGCGGTCTGGGTCCGGGAGCAGTTCAAAACCAGCGACGTGGTCAGCTACCTGTTTCCGGATGAAGACGAAGCAGAGCGTTATATTGTGGTGTTTGCCGTCAGCGGCCTGGATGGGTGGCGGGCGGCTGAGGTCTGGGTGGAGAACGAGGCAGTGGTCAGCGTCAACGATGTAGGAGAAGGCGCGCCGCCTGATGAGGCGCCCTGGCCTTGGGACTGACCGTTGGCGCTGCCGGCGAACGCCTCGTATCAAAGAGCCGGAAACGGCCGTTTCTCGGCCAGACCTGCGTTGTATTTGACAGCTTCCTTGTCGCCGGATTATCCAAAAATCCCACAACCCGAAACGCCGCCTTCGCGTAAAGCTTGGTGAAAGGCACATCTAAACACGAACGGGCTGTGCGCCCGACAACATAAGGAAGGAAATGATCATGGATAAGAAATTAACACGCTCAAACGATGACGTCATGGTAGCCGGTGTGGCTGCCGGCCTGGCGGAATACCTGGACATTGATCCGGCGCTGGTACGCCTGCTCTTTGTCTTGCTGACCATCTTCGGCGGTCACGGCATCCTGGTTTACGCCATTTTGTGGCTCGTCATGCCGCAAGAAAGTATCAGCGAAAAAATCCACGTCGGTTAAGCCGATGGCTGGCGTTCTGGCAGCACAGCCCCCTTCTTGAACTTTCAAGAAGGGGGCTGTTTGTTTTTCGGAGCCAGTGAGGAATCCCGGGCATGCCACCGAATGTCAAACGAACCTTTCCGGCCGTCTTGATTGGCCGGTCAAGCCAACCCTGGTGTTGGGCGATGCTGCCCTGCTCTACGGCAGCGCCAGATCACAATACATGCCCACCGGGATTTTGGGGATGTCGTAATCGTTGATATTGGCGTACAAAATGACCGAATCGCCGCCGCTGGCGGTGAGCGAATAGGTGTCCAGATAATCCCCCTGCGCATTGGACGGGAAAGTATGCTGCCGCACGTCTGTTTGTGACTGACCCGGCGTTACACGCACGATGTTGTAGACAAAGAGGCCGTCAAATGGGCCGCCAAACTGCGGGCCGTTGCCGTTGGCAATGGGATTGTCGGCGGTGTAGCCATAGGTATCCTCATCGGCGTAGACGCAGGTTTCATCCGGTTTGGCGGCCGCAGCCAGGACAGCTGGGTCATAAACGGCCGTTTCATCCGGCGCCCAGGAGCCAAAACTGGCGCGGTAAGCGGCATCGGTGAGTGGGAATTCATCTCCTGTGGCTAAATCCAGCACCACCAGGCCAATCAAGGTTTCGTCGTAGACATTGATCAGCAAATAACGGCCGTCTGGCGACAGCAGCCCTGAATATTCATCCCGCTCCGTGCGCGTCAATGTGCCCAGTTCGGAACCGTGCAGGTTCATGGTATACAACTCGTAGTTGCCAATGCGCGACGAGGGGAAGATGAGGGACTGGCTGTCAGGAGACCATGCTGCCTGATCCCCATCATAGCTAGGCGAAAACGTGATTTGGCGCCGGTCAGAACCGTCGGGGCGCATCAGGTACAGATCGGGATCTTCTCCTTCTGGCGAAGATGAATAAACAAGCCACTGCCCATCGGGCGACCAGACGGGGGCGACATCCATGGCGTCATTGTCGGTTAACTGCTTTTCCCCGCTGCCGTCGCTGTTGATCACAAAAATATCCGGTTCTCCATGGCGATCTGACGTAAACACAATTTGACTGCCGTCTGGCGACCAGGAGGGATCGCGGTCATTGCCGCTGTTGTTGGTCAAACGGGTGAGATTGCTGCCGTCCGCTGCCATCACATAAATCTGTAAAGCGCCTTCCCGGCCAGACGCAAAGGCAATATTTTGTCCGTCGGGCGAAAATCGAGGCGTGAAATCAAAAGCAGGATCGTCCGTCAAACGCTGCCACTCTGACCCATCTGCTTTCATGGTGAAGATGTCCGAGTTGCCGTCATCGCGGTCAGAGGCAAACACAATACGCAGGGGCAGTTCCGCCAGAGGATGCAGCGTTGGCGGGGGCGTATGGGTGGGGAGTGGGGGATCGGTGGGAGAGGGCGTCAGTGAAGGCGCTGAGGTCGCAGATGCGGTGGCGGTGGCCGCAGGCAGCGCTGTGGCAGTGGCGGAGGGGGTTACTGTGGGCGGCAGAACGGCCGTTTCTGCCACTGCATTCACACTTTCCGCTGTTGGGTTCAGAGAAGAAACGGGGGTACAGGCGGCTAAACAGAGGATCAGGCAAAAAATGACGAGAGATTTCATAACGGCTCCTTTTCCCCAAACTATACCTGAGTTTTGCTCCCTTTTCCTGACAAAAGTTAAACTATTCTTATTTGATTCTTCTATCTTCAACGGAATTTCAGCTTCGTCCAGAACAGACCTTAATGAGCGACTGTAGGAACCGGACCACCCTATAAACGGCCGTGCAGTCTTGCCTGCCGGCGCGAAAGATCATGAAAAACCTGTGACATCCATCAGATGACACGGAAGAATCTGCTTGTTATGGTTTAGCTGTTACCTGAGCAAGAATTTCGTCAGTTTGAATATGTTGTTACTGTGCCAAAAGGAGCCAGCCATGAAACGCTATTCCCTCTTAACGTTGTCTTTCTTGTGCCTATTTCTGTTGTTGTCTTTCGCGCAGCCGCTTGAGTCGCAGATGCCGCCGCGTCTGGTGATATTTGAATCATTCATGCGCTCCAGCACTTGACCCGCTATGGTGGCTGCTGGTCAAGCAGTCGACCAATTAGCGGCAGAATATACCAATCAGCCCGTGCTCTTGCTGGAACAAGATGTGGATCATACGGTTGGAAATCGTTACGGGCGTTGGTGGGATGCCTATGATGGTCCCAGTCCCGCATGGCTGCCTTTTGTGATGGTAGGCAGCGGTTACCGCATCAGCAACGGGTCTGTAGATTTTTATAACGTCTACAAAAATATGATTGAAGCCGAAAAAGCCCGTCCTCCGCAGGCTGACGTCACCGCCACCTACAAACGAGAAGGCGGCCATTATAATGTGAAGGTCGTAGTCACCAACAAGAGCGGTCAGACGTTGTCGTACACGAATTTAGCCACTGTACACGTCCTGGTTTATGAAGAAACCAAGGTGATTCTTACCGGTCGCTTTGTGCGCGCGGCCACTTCAACGTTAATCAGTTCTCTGGCTCACGGCGAAACGGCTTCCTTCAATTTAACGACGGCAGATATCTCCCCCCTGGATTGGAACAAAGTCCATGTGGTAGCTCTGGTTGATTACATACCTGCTTCGATTGATCATTTTGACACTTTACAGGCCGCCATTGCCACGGAAGGAGTGGATTTTGAGGTGCGTCCTGATATGGTTGCCTTTTTAATCGATCCTGAAGGCGTCGGTGTGACGTCCACGCGGTTGGAAATCACCGGTCCGCCACAACTGACATGGCAAATGACAGGCGGCGCCGACTGGTTTTCGGTGACGCCCACCCAAGGAGATGTCACAAACTCGCCTCAGATCTCTTTGGTGATGGCCAATGTTGCGGATGGTTGGCAGGAAGAAACCCTTACATTTTCGGCTGAAGTGGCGCACGAAGTATTACAGGAACCGGTTCTCGTAAAGGCGTATCGGGGACCTGTGCATTACACCTATCTCCCTGTAATCGCCAGAAAGCCGTAGAAAGGCGTGTCTGGTGGAGGAAGTTCAATCTAAAGACCACCCTTGGCTA
>JAWOGU010000529.1:0-4136 GCA_046496595.1 Chloroflexota bacterium | reverse complement strand
GACGGCTACCTGCACCTGGCTGCATAATTACTGAGAGCAGGGCGGGACAATTGGACGATAGGTTGGTCCAACAATCGGCCTTCGCTCCCAATTGTCTCGCCCTCTTCCTGTCTTTTTTCGCCTATCCCCCTCCCCTACAACAATTCCACTATTTGCCCCCATTAAAGTCTGGTAAACTTATAGCATTGTTAACGAAATAATCCGAACTGTAACAATTCACCCTCTCGAGGGCTGAGCCTGTCGAACCCCGGTTCCGCCTTCGACAGGCTCAGGCTACAACTGGATCGTTACTCTGAACTTTCCTTGACCAGGTTTGTAGCCGCGGTATCCTTACCGCGCTCTGGTTATTACACGGTAAGAAACCGCAGCTGCACGTCATGGAAATTCAAAAACACTTCGTTAACGCTGTACTTATAGGTGAACCTATAATAAATTGCCCAATAAGAGCCAACAGGAGACCCCACCCATGCTTACCCAAACCCAGGCCAAAGCCGCCCAAGACAAAGCCGCCGCCATGCTCGCCAACGCCGGTATTCAACTCACCCCGCACGAACGCGCCCACATCGAAATCGCCGAATTCGGGCTGGGAGAACTAGACCAGACCGGGCTGGAACTAATCATCTACGTCAACACAGATCGCTACTGCGCCAAGGAACTCGTCCTCTTCCCACGTCAGACCTGCCCGGAACACCGTCACCCGCCGGTTGGCTCCGATCCCGGCAAAATGGAAACCTTCCGCTGCCGCACCGGCAAAGTCTGGCTGTACGTAGCAGGCGCGCCTGCCGCCAAGCCGCAGGCCATTGTGCCCCAAGGCAGCGAAGCCTACTACACCGTCTTCCACGAAATCGAACTGAACCCCGGCGAACAATACACCATCCCGCCGAATACGCTGCACTGGTTCCAGGCTGGCGACGAAGGCGCCATCGTCTCCGAGTTCTCATCCACCAGCCGCGACGAATCCGACATCTTCACCGACCCGCGTATCAAACGGCTGCCCGAGATTGTCGAAGATTAAAATGCTATCAGATGACAGTCACCTTTAAGGTGGCTGTCACCTACGAGACAAAACCCCATGAAACTTCACGGCCGTTCTTACAGCCAACGAGAACTAGAAGCCCGAGTGGGCAGCCTGGAACAGATAGGCGGCGTGCGCCGCTTCCAATGGACAGAAGGGCGCGAAGCCGCTGCCGACATGATAGAAGTACGCACCGGCGCCGGACTGCGTTATCTCGTCTCGCCCTCACGAGGTATGGACATCACCCTGGCCGAGTTTGGCGGCGTGCCCTTAACCTGGCAGTCGGCAAACCGCGAAGCGCACCCCGCTTACTACGACAACCGCGATATCCAGTGGCTGCGAACGGCCGTTGGCGGTCTGCTCATGACCTGCGGCTTATCCTACGTCGGCGCTCCCGGTGAAGACACCGGTGAAGCTTTTGGCCTGCATGGTCGCGCCCACCACCTGCCCGCCCGCCACGTTGCCGCCTCCGGCCGCTGGCACAACGACGAGTACGACATGACCCTCTCCGGCCTGGTGGAAGAAACGCGCATCTTTGGTGAAAACCTGCGCCTGACGCGCACTATCCGCAGCCGCCTGGGCGAAAACCGCATCCACCTGCTAGATGTGGTCGAAAACGCCGGGTTCAGCGAAACGCCGCTCATGCTGCTCTACCACTTCAATTTTGGCTACCCGCTGCTGGACGAAGCCACCCACATCAGCTTTCCCTCCCAAACCGTCATCCCCCGCGAGCCGGATGTGCCGCTAGACGGCTACGACTGCTGGCAGCCGCCGGACGCCGCCTTCGCCGAACGGGTGTATTACCACGAAGATATGACGGCGGATGAAAACGGCCGTTTAACCGCCACCATCCACAACCCCCACTTCCCCTTGCCTGGGGGAAAACGGCCGTTAACCCTCCAGCTTTCCTGGTTCCAATCCCAACTGCCCAAACTCGTGCAGTGGCGCATGCCCGGAGCCGGCGTCCACGTCCTCGGTATCGAACCGGCGAACTGCACCGTAGCTGGCCGCGCCGCCGCCCGCGCCCGCGGCGAACTCGAACTCTTACCCCCTGGCGCCAGTCGTCAGTTTGAAACAGAAATCAGCATCACCGTCGGCACACATTAACGGTTCCTCAGCTATTTCATCATTCTCAGGCTTATTTATGACTCATTATTGACAGCTACCAGCCATTGCCTATAATTGAGAAATAGGAAAAGAGTACTATCTCTGAAAATGCTTTTCACACGCAAAAGAAAAACACATTGGCACAACATCCTCCCGGACATAAACCTCCAGGAGGTATTTTCAACCAATTTAAACAAAACAGTCTGCGTGAATACATATAAACCCTTATTTCAAGCACAACACAAAGAGTAGTGGAATATGAACCATGAATCGCCTCTAGGGGAAAACAGACAACCAGCAAGAGATGAATCCTTTTGGGCAGCCCTGTTTTCAGAAGAAAAAACGCAGCCCAAACCAGAACCCTCCCACGACTACAAGGCAGAAAACATCGCCTTCTTAAACACAGACGATGATCTATCCGAATTCCCTCCCCTGTCATCTGCCATCGACCCCTGGCAAATCGCTCAAGATGCCTTTGATGAAGATGAAATCCTGAAATTAACCATCACCGACTTCAACAAAGGTGGGTTATTGGTCCATTGGCATGGTTTACCCGGTTTTGTGCCTGCCTCCCAACTGGTAGAGTTCCCCCAATTTCACGTCGCTACACAGCGCGAACAAGTCCTGGAAGAAGCAGTAGGGTCCCAACTTAGTCTCAAGATCATAGAAGTTAACCCACGTCTGAACCGTCTCATCCTCTCCGAACGCGCCGCTTTAGTTGATTCCAGCCAGCGTGAACTTGTCCTGGCCAGCATCGACCCTGGCGACATCGTCACCGGCAATGTCACCAATCTCACCGATTTTGGCGCATTTGTTGATTTAGGCGGCGTGGAAGGTCTCATCCACATCTCCGAGCTTTCCTGGAGCCGGGTCACGCATCCCAGCAAAATTCTCCAGCCCAACACCCGGGTACGGGTTCTCGTGCTGGACATTGACCACGAGAAAGAACGGGTCGCGCTCAGCCTCAAACGACTCCACGAAGACCCCTGGCTAACGGCCGAAGAACGCTACTATCAGGGACAAATCATCGAAGGCGCCATCTCCAACATCGTCAATTACGGCGCATTCGTGCTGCTGGAGCGAGAACTAGAAGGTCTCATCCACATCTCCGAACTGGCCGAAGGCGATTTTCTACATCCGCGCAATGTGGTCAGCATGGGTGAACACGTCAGAGCCAAAGTGCTTTATGTGGACGCCAAAGGCAAACGGCTGGCGCTTAGTTTGCGCGGAATTCCCCCTAACGAGTAAACTACCAGTTAAGGAATTGAAATTAAATAGCATACATAGATCGGACCAATCTTCTGAGATTGGTCCAATCTACACGTGCAAATTAATTCATTCTCGTTCCTAGAGTACCCATAACTGGCTTATGACTCGTAAACCTGCAACGTCACGCACAAAAAAAGAAGATCCCACGCCATCACCCGCCACCTGGGATGAAAAATTCATCAGCAGCCTGATCCCCTGGCGTATTGAAATTGGGGGAACTGCCCTTTTCCTCTTCGCCATGATTGTTTTGCTGGCGCTGCCGGGCGTCACCCAGGCCGCTTGGTTGGATTGGTTGACAAGCCTGCTGCACCAGATTTTTGGCTGGGGCGCCTATCCTCTGTTTTTTTTGCTGGCGCTGGTTGGGTTGTTGATTGCCGTGCGACGGGTGAAACGGCCGTTATCCACCCACGTCCAGCCCTCCCAAATCGTCGGCATCGAACTCATCCTGCTGACGCTGCTGCCCGTGAGCCACATCCTCACCGGCGCCACCCAGGCCGACGCCTATCTGGGACTCGGCGGCGGCCTCATTGGCTGGGCGCTGTCCGAACCCCTGCTGGACCTCTTTGGTCCGCTGCTCACCTGGCTGCTCTACCTGACTCTGCTTGTGTGGGGCGCCGCCCTGGTCACTCGATTTAGCTGGCTGGACATGCTGGAACTGCTTAACCGCCTTTCGATCCGGCTGCGGCAGGTTGGGGCGCAGGTTGCTCCTCCCGAGCGGGCCGCGCCTGTCGTCATAGAGCCGGTC
>JAWOGU010000528.1:0-3817 GCA_046496595.1 Chloroflexota bacterium | reverse complement strand
ATACCATGCTCAATCAGGCCGCGGCCCTGGTCCATGTTTACTGCGATGGCAGCGTGAGTGTCAACACCGGTGCGGTCGAGGAAAGCGACGCCTGGCGACGAGCGGTACAGTTTACCAGCGGCGCGCCGGACCTTTTTTAAGAGCAGCCATTGGCTTAAGAGCAGCTAGGGCCGGAATTGACGCCTGGATGCCATAATCATAACGAGACATGAACGAGTATGTTCACACACATTCAGCCTGGGAAGCGACATGACAGTATCCCATTTGCAAACCGGGCTGAAAACGGCCGTTTCCCATCTTTCCCAACGCGCCCAACATGCCGCTGCCAGCGCCGACGCTCTGGTGGATTTAGATCAGTTGATTGATGCGGTTGACGCCCTGGCCGAAAGCCTGGCAAGTTTGTAACCGCTTTTATTTCTTTGACTATAAGGAGTTTCTGATGAATACCAAGATTCAATCTGTTCAAGCCCGCGAGATTTTAGATTCACGGGGCAACCCCACCGTTGAAGTAGATGTGACCCTGGCAAGCGGTATTATGGGACGGGCAGCCGTGCCCTCCGGCGCTTCCACCGGCGTCAATGAGGCGCTGGAATTGCGCGATGGGGATAAGGGCCGCTTTGGCGGTAAGGGCGTGCAAACGGCCGTTACCAACGTGCGCCAGCAAATCGCCTCGGCCGTCGCCGGGTTCGACGCCGCCGATCAGACTGGCCTGGATCAACACCTGATTGACCTGGACGGCACACTCACCAAGTCGCGTTTGGGAGCCAACGCCATCCTGGGCGTCTCCATGGCGGCTGCCCGCGCCGCCGCCGCCGCCCAAGGCATCCCGCTCTATCAACATCTCAATCGTGGCGCCGATTACCGCCTGCCCGCGCCTATGATGAACGTACTCAACGGCGGCGCTCACACCGGCTGGACTACCGTCGCTATGCAAGAATTTATGATTATGCCGTTGGGCGCGGCGACTTTTGCCCAGGCGCTGCGCTGGGGTTCAGAAACCTACCAGGCGCTAAAAGGTCTGCTGAAAGACAAAGGGCTGGTGACGACAGTTGGCGACGAAGGCGGTTTTGCGCCCCGCCTGGAGCGGCACGAAGAAGTGCTGCAACTGCTGGTCCAGGCCATCGAAAAGGCCGGGTACCGCCCCGGTGAAGATATTGCTTTGGCTCTGGATCCGGCCTCCAGCGGCTTTTATAAAGATGGCGTTTACCACCTGTCTGAGTTTGGCAAGCTGACGGCCGCCGACATGGCCGGGTTGTACGACGAATGGCTGGACAATTACCCCATCGTCTCCCTGGAAGATGGTCTGGCGGAAGATGATTGGGAGGGCTGGGGCGTTCTGGCGGCCAAACTGGGCCATAAAACGCAGTTGATGGGCGACGATATTTTTGTGACCAACGTCGAATTTATGCAGCAAGGCATTGAGAAAGGCATAGCCAATTCGGTGCTGATCAAGCTGAACCAGATCGGCACGGTGTCTGAAACCATCGCCGCCGTAGACCTGGCTAAATCAGCCGGTTGGACGGCCGTTGTCTCCCATCGCAGCGGCGAAACGGCCGACAGTTTCATCGCCGACTTTGTGGTGGCCATGGGCACGGGGCAGATCAAAACCGGCGCGCCCGCCCGCAGCGAGCGCGTGGAGAAATATAACCAGTTGTTACGGATTGAAGAGGCATTGGGGGAAGCAGCCGTTTACGCCGGGCGCAGCTCCTTTAAATAATCAATGATGTCAGAGAACCAGCAGTACCCAAACGTACTGCTGGTTCTGTTGTCCGGTTTTACAAGGAGTGGTTCGTTTGAATCGTTATCTACTGATTGCCCTGGGCGCCGCTTTTGGCGCAAACGCCCGTTATCTGGTGGGGTTGTGGGCCGGCAGCCGTCTGGGCGCAGGTTTTCCCTATGGCACGTTGATCGTCAATATCACCGGCAGCTTTATCCTGGGGTTTTTGTTGACTCTGGGTACGGGGCGCTTGCAGATGTCGCCGGAAGTGCGACTGCTGCTGGCGGTGGGCTTTTTAGGCTCGTTTACCACCTTTTCTTCTTACGCGGTGGAAAGCATGATCCTGTGGCAGGCTGCCGGTCTCTGGCGCAGTTTGTTGAATATCGTTGGAAATAACCTGGCGGGTTTGCTGGCGGTCGTTTTGGGCGCGGCGCTGGCCCGCTGGCTGCAAAGCGGAGGGTAAAGGGATGCAGTTACAAGGCAAGGCACTGCGTGTCATCATTTATATTGGCGAAAGTGACCATTATCAGGGCAAAGCGCTGTACATGGCGCTGCTACAATTGTTGAAAAAAGAAGGTGCGGCCGGCGCGACGGTGGTGCGCGGTTTAGCCGGTTTTGGCGCGCACAGCCGCATTCACACGGCCACTATCCTGGACTTATCCGCAGATTTACCGGTGCGTATGGAGTGGATAGACCAACCGGAGATCGTAGAAAGGCTGCTGCCCCAGGTGCGGCAGATGGTGAACGACGGCCTGATCACGGTGGAAGAGGTAGACGTGGTGCAGTACGCGCCAGGCCGCCGTCCTGATCCGTTAGCCCAGTTAGTACAGGATGTGATGCGTAACGAAGTGACATCGGTAGCGCCAGAGACGCCGGTGACCGAAGTGGTGACGCTGCTGCTGCAAAAAGGGTATCGTAGTTTGCCGGTGGTGGATGAAAACGGCCGTCTTCAGGGCATCATTACCGACGGCGACCTGCTGCACCGGGCCGGACTGAGTACACGGCTGGATTTACAAGCTGATTTGCCGGTCGCCAACTGGCAGCAGCAGTTGGCCGAATTACGGGCGCAAGGGGGCACGGCCGTTTCCCTGATGACCAGCCCTGTCATTACCATCTCGGCTGCTGCGCCCCTGCGTCAGGCCGTACAGCAGATGACGGATCATAACTTGAAGAGGCTGCCGGTGGTGGATGGGAACGGCCGTCTTACCGGCTGGATCAGCCGCGTGGATATTTTGCGCACGCTGGAATACCACCAACCGGCCGTTGAAGCGGAAGCGGAACCGCCGGTCAAAGGCACGACGATTGCCGAATTGATGTACCATGACGTCCCTACTGTGTCCCTCCAGGCGAATCTGGAACAGATTGTGCAGGCATTGGAGCAGAGCCGCCGCCGCCGCGTGGTGGTGGTAGACAGTGAACAGCGCATTTTAGGCATCATCAGCGATGGCGATTTGCTGCGCCGCAGCCAGCATGAGGTTCATCCCGGCTTGCTGGACCGGCTGCGCAGCCTGGTGACTGGTCAACCATCCGCCAAACCGGCCGTGTTACTGGCCGCCACGGAAACCGCCTCCGAATTGATGACCACGCCTGTTTTTACGATTCTGGTCAATGCGCCCCCCGCCGCTGCCCTGAGCCTGATGGTGCAGCATGGCATCAAACGACTGCCGGTGGTGGATGAAAACGGCCGCTTGGTCGGGCTGCTGGGTCGAGGTAGCTTACTGCGTGGTTTGATGGATGAGGCATAATACCCCAGGTACTTTTTATGACATTCGACAGCATCCTTTTTACCAGACCAGAAGATCGCCCGCCTGAGGGAACGGCGGCTGCCCCGGACTATTTTGTTGATTTGAATCTGGATCAAATCATTGAGGCGCTGACAGTTGATAAGCAGGAATATAATTTAACCCCTTTCTTTTATACGCCTTTACAGGATAGTGACGCGATTAAATACCGCCAGGAAGTTGCGCAAGACCTGGAAAATGAGGCGCTCAACAAGAAGATTGTCTCCTTTACGCAAAAGATGAGCCTCGTGCGCCGCTATCTCGCCATGATAGAGAAACTGTACTACCACTATCATAAAGAAGGTTGGTTTTTAGAGGC
>JAWOGU010000412.1:0-10472 GCA_046496595.1 Chloroflexota bacterium | reverse complement strand
CATCGACTTGCTCCACGACGAACTGCCCCGCAAAAGGGTCAAAGGGACCATCGGCACCGGCTCCATGAACGACCCCTATATGCCCCTGGAAAAGCACGAAAAACTGACGCGCCGGGCCTTAGAAGTCATCGCGCAGTTTCGTTTTCCGATGCATGTGCTCACCAAAAGCGACCTGGTGCTGCGTGATATGGACCTGCTCCGGCAAATCAGCCAGGTGTACACGGCCGTTTCCTTCACCCTCACCACCGCCGACGACGAACTGGGCAAACAGGTGGAACCGGGCGCGCCGCCCCCCTCCGCCCGCCTGCAAGCCATCGCCCAACTGGCGGCGCAGGGCCTTTACACCGGCGTCCTTATGATGCCCCTGCTACCCTTTTTGCAGGACACCGAGGCCAACGTGCGTGAACTGGTGAAACGCGCCGCCGACAGCGGCGCACAGTACATCCTAGCCTCGTTTGGCGTCACTTTGCGTGACCGGCAGCGGGTTTACTTTTACCGGGAGCTGGACCGGCGCTTCCCCGGCCTGAGACAGCGTTACCAAAAAGCGTTTGGCGGCGACTATTTTGCGCCGGTTCAAGAGTACGAACGCCTGCAAGCCGTCTTCAAAGAAACGTGCGCGACGGTGGGCATGGCGCGGCGCATCCGGCCGTTTTCCAATCCAGAAGCCGCGCAGCTATCCCTTTTCCCCACATCGTAGGGGCGGTTCGCGAACTGCCCTCTCCAAGATTGGACCAATCTTGGAGATTGGACCAATCTAAAAACCCCTCTCCCCAGCCCTCTCCCAAAGGGCGAGGGAGCCGGACTTCCCCTCCCTATGGGGGGACTGAGGCGAGGGAGCCGGACCTCCCCTCCCTATGGGAGGGGATTGAGGGGAGGGATTAGCGCACAATCGCAGGCAGGTACACCCAGTCGGTGGGAATAAACTCCTTCACTTGCAGGCGCAGGAGCGTCACCGAATAGGGCTGAAAGGTATACGTCAGCGGATTGGCGACGACGCCCAGGTTGGCAGCGGGCGCGTTGCTCAGGCTGTCGTTAGGATTGCCCACGCTGTTGAAGGTGGCGCTCTGGCTGTCCAACGAAGTGGTCCTGGCAACATCAGCCGTGCCGCCGATGAGCAGCGCGGGGGCGTTTTGCAGTTGAATGCTCGTCTGGATAGGGCTGCCCGTTTTGTTGACAGCCATCACCGAGACGGTCCAGGGATCAATGCGCCCCGCGTACACGCTCAACTGCGCGGCGGCGTTGTGGCTGGAGGTGACGGGCAGCATTGTCTGGCCGAAGCGCCGCCACAGCGGGTAAACGTAATACTGCGGGCTGCGGGCATACGAGTCGGCGTTTAGCAGGCCGTAATCGGTGCCGTTCCAGGCCTGCCCATTGGCTAAATCCCATTGATTGGCGATGTCCACGCCGTGGGTGATCATCTGGCCGATGCTGTCGGCCATGAAGAGCATGTTAACGCCGCGGGTCATCCACTGGCTGTTGTCCTTGTCCTGCGTGGCGAAGAGATTGTGTTCGGTAATGGCGACGGGGATGGAACGGCCGTTTGCATATTCATCCAGCGCATTCTCATAATCGCTCATAATACTGCTCCAGGCCGACTGCGGCTGCGCCAGCACATCCTGATAACCGGAAGGCGGCTCAAAATAAGCGTACTGATGGATGATGTAGAAGTCCAGGGCGCTGCCGGCGGTTTGAATCACCTCATTGCCCCAGTTGCTCCAACTATCCTGCGGCGTCACGCCCACCGCGCCTACCTGGATGGAAGAATCGACCCACTTCATAGCCGTGCGGAACTCCAGGTAGCCTTCTTTACGATTGGCTCCCGAACCGATGCCGTTCACATACTCACGGCCGTCGCAGGTCCACACATCTTCCCAGCCCCAACCGGCGCAATCTTTGCCCATGCCGGGTTTGCCGCCGTAAATCTCATTGCCAATCTCAAAATATTTCAGGCCGATGGGGTCAGCATTGCCATGATCGCGGCGCAGTTTGGCCCAATCGCTCACCAGACCCCAATTGCGACCGCGCACGTCGACGCCGATGGCCCGGTTGTCGTTGACCGATCCGTTGAAAAAAGCCACCAGCGCCGCCGCTTCTTTGGAAGTGCCGTTCATGTTGATGGTGTACATGGCCTGCGTGTTTGTCGCCTGAAGAAAATCAATAAACGACGTGGGATTCAGACCCCAACTGGCGCTCGAGCACTTACTCCCATCTTTCATTTCACAGGCGTACCAGTCGTAGCCATTGCTCCAACTGCCGCCGGGCAGGCGCAGCATGGTGGCGTCTGTGGCTTTGGTACGGTTGATAAAGGTGTTGTTCTGGGTGCGGGCTGTTCCCAACCAGGCTGGCAGGTTGGTCCCCAGGACGTAAGGATTGACAGTCTTACCCGCCGCATTGACGTTAAATGAGATGTTAGCGGTGGTTTGAGCAGGAATGCTTTGGGCGCTGACGGGAGCAACACCTGTCGCTGAAGCCTGTAAGCCAATAAACAACGCCATCAACAAAGCTGCTAATGCAGAAATTCCAATAACACGATCACGAACCATGACAAATCCTCCATGTCTGGCTGAAACGTTAAAATTACGGTTTTTGGGTTTAAAGAGTTTAGTTCATGGGGGAGGTGCTGGATACGGGGTCAATGAGAACCAAACAACCCAATGTGGGAGGTCAGTTTTCAATTTTTGTAAGCGCGGCGCATTGTAGCAGAAATTGCGGAGGGGAAAGGGTAAATAGTACCAATGGCCCAGGGCTGTTGTAAGGGCGTAAAATTTTACGCCCTTACATTACGCCCTTACATTACGCCCTTAACAAGAAGACAGAGGGTTCGATCTACTGAGTCTAAATGTGCTTATGGCAGTAATGAGTTGTAAGGGCGTAAAATTTTACGCCCTTACATTGATCTACTGAGTCTAAATGTGCTTATGGCAGTAGCCGAATCAGGGTGACGGAATAGGGCGCAAAAGTATAGGAAAACGGATTGCCGCTGATTTCCAGAGCAGTGGAAGGCGCATCGCTGAGGTCATTGGCCGGGTTTGCCACGCCGTTAAACGTCACTGTCTGGCTGTCCAGCGCCGCCGCCTGCACCACGTCTGCCGTGCCTGAGGTGAAAATTCCGGTTCCGTTTAGCAGATGAATGCCAGAGGTGATGGCTTCGCCGGTTTTGTTAATCGCCAGCAGCGAGATGGCGCCTGCCTCGTTATGCCCGGCATAAACGCTCAAGGTGGTATCGCTGGCAAAGGCAGAGTTCACCGGCAGCAGCGCCGTGCCAAACTGCGACCACAAGGGGAAAATGTAATATTGTGGGTAGCGCACATAGGTGTCGGCGTGCAGCAGGCCGTAATCGGTGCCGTTGCCCGCCTGCCCGTTTACCAGATTCCACTGATTGGCAATGGCGATTCCCTGCTCGGCCATCTGACCAAGGGTATCGGCCAGGTAGAGCATGTTGACGGCGCGGGTCATCCACTGTTGGTTGTCGGCGTCTTGAAAGGAGATGAGGTTGTATTCGGTGAGGGCGATGGGCAGGGAACGGCCGTTTCCCATTTCCACAAACGCCGCATCCAAACCCGCCATCATCGGTCCCCACACCGCCTGCGGCAGCGCCAGCACAGCTTCATATGTGGCGGGCAGCTCAAAATAGCCGTATTCATGCACAACGTAAAAATCCAGCGCTTCCCCGGCGGCGGCAATCACCTCGTTGCCCCAATTGGTCCATTCTGATGGCGGATTAACGCCGACTGCCCCTATCTGAATCGCAGGATCAACTGCCTTCATGGCAGCGGCATAATCCAGAAAACCATCCTTCCGCTTCGCGCCCTCGCCGATTCCCGTCACATATTCCACGCCATCACAAGTCCAGCCATCTTCCCAGCCCCACTCAAACGTACACTCCGTACCCATCCCCGGTTTCCCGGCGTAAAGCTCGTTGCCGATTTCCCAATAAACCAGCCCCACAGGTTCCGGATTGCCGTGATCGGCGCGGAGCTGCGCCCAATCGCTTACTTTGCCCCAATCGCGCCCTAAAACGTCCACGCCAATAGGCGTTTCATCGGTGACGCTGCCGTTGAAAAAGGCCACCAGAGCCGCCGCTTCTTGCGCCGTGCCATTCATGTTGATGGTATACATGCCGGGCAGGCTGGTGGCGTTCATGAAATTGATGAAATCGGTGGGCGTTAAAATATCCCCTTCCCAGGGACAGACGTTATCTTGTTCGCAAGCGAGCCAGTCGTAATAATTTGACCAACTGCCGCCGGGCAGCCGGATCAGCGAGATGCCGGAGGCGCGGGTGCGCTCGAGAAATGTTTCGTTTTCAGTGCGTCCCGCGCCGAGCCAGGCGGGCAGGTTGGAGCCAAGCAGGAACGGGTTGAAGGGTCTGGCGGCAGCGGAAAGATCGACGGTGATGCCGGTCATGGTCGGGACGGCTGTGCTGTCTGCCGCCGCCGGGATTTCCTGGCTGGGGACGGCGGTGGCGTCGTCTGGTCCGGCGCTGCTGAAAGCGTGGCTGGTGGGGACAGGCACGGGTGTAGCTGTGACTTCAGGCGTTGAAGCGCAAGCCGCCAGCAGCAGTGATATGGCTAAGAGCATGGTTGTCGGCATGAGACTGGAACG
Organism: Chloroflexota bacterium; assembly: GCA_046496595.1. Classification (GTDB taxonomy): domain Bacteria; phylum Chloroflexota; class Anaerolineae; order Promineifilales; family Promineifilaceae. Next base: position 5,870 of record JAWOGU010000412.1, on the reverse strand, counting down.
GGACCCATGGGTCCGGAATTTCACTTGCATATTATCTCCTGTGTTAGAGGTGTATGGATATAATCTCACTGAGATTGCGCCAGAATAAAACGGTTTAAGGCTTCGCGGGCGGCCGGTAAAACCTGCATAGCTTCCCAATTGCCGGAAATACGCTGAGGAGAATCCAAATCCAGGAGCAGTTGAAAGGGGTCGGCTGGCGCGGGCGCGCCGGCAACTGTGGTTAGCTGCCAAAACGGGGCAAGTGATGCCTGCCAGTGAGGATAATGACGCCGCAGCCAGGGCCAAACACGGGAAAATTCTGGCGCAGCGGCAACGGCCGTTTGTTTTTCCCGGTACACGCTGACCACCACATATTCCAGAGCATCCCAATAGGCCACAAACTCATCTAGGGCATGGCTCTGCGACCATTGGCGCAGGTAACGGGAGAACGGATTAACGCTCATCGGGTAATCAAGAGCGGCTGAGGAAACTCGCGCAGCATTCGATCCACCAGACTGCCCAAGACAATACGCCAAAACGGCTGGCGGCCAAAACCACCCATAATCAAAAGATTACTTTGATGTTCCCTGGCGGTCTGCAAGACAAATGCGCCGGCATCATCCGTGACCTTCACCACGAACTCAGCCTGGACGCCATGTTTCTCCAGATAGGCGCGGGCGTGATCCACGGTATCCACAGCCACCCGCTCATTAATTGATACCGCTACCACGAGCGGGAAACCATACTTGACAGCGCGATACGTCGCCACAAACAGACCTTCTTCTGATTTAGGGCTGCCGTCATAAGCCAACAGCATCCGGTCCATGTTACTGTCGGCGTCTTTGGGGATCACCAGCAGGGGGCGGGAACAGCCTTGCAGCAGCGGCGTCAGGTCCGAGCGCAGGCGAGCGGAGGCCGTGTCGCCCGGTGGATGCAGCAGGCTGAACACCACTAAATCCGCCCAGACTGAACGGCGTAAAATAGAGGTGGAAGCCACGCCCCAATCCACGGCCAGTTCGCCGCGGACACCGGCTTCGGCGCAGCGTCGAGTAAACTCGGCGCGTACACTTGCCACGTGCTCTTGCTGGCGCTCTTGTTCTTCTGGCGTCAATTCTTCCGCAGGGCGCATCACGTACAAGCCTAACAAGCGCCCCTTGGAACGTTTGGCAATGGTCAGCGCATGGTTCAGGGCCTGCCAGTGTGTTTCTTCACTGCCGATGGCAACCAATAAATCCTTAAAGATGGATTCTGGCACCAGGGGTTCCAACCGCTCTTCCCGCCAAATGCCCGGTTTGGGACCAGGTTCGAGCTGCGTGGGTTTGACGGCGTCGATGAGCCGCCCGCCCACCCGGCCGATCATGCTTTCGTTTTGGCCGCTTTTATCCTCGGTCAATTTGGAAACGGCCGTTTCCACATCCATTTCCCAACCCAACTGATCCACCAACTCCCGCCGGTAGTCAGCCAGCAGCGCATACAAATCCGCTTCCGTGCGGCCCGGAAATTGATGGAATACGCCCCGTTCATAGAGCAGCGCCACCACTGGCAGGTAAACCTCATCAAACCAGTGACCTACAGCTTCTTGGTAAGAAACATCTCGCTGCAAATCCAGCCCCATGAAATATCGGTGCACCTCAATCTCTTCCAGCACTAAGGAGTAGTACCCAGGCCAGGTCATCTTCAAGTCCGCCTGAGAGCGAATCTCGTCCAAATTGGTCTCTTCTAAAAAATAAGCGTAGCGGGACTTGAGAATAATTTCCTCCGGATCATCATCCGGTTTCAGGGGTACGCGGGTGCGCACTTCTGTGACATACGCTTCAATAGTGGGCAGCCCCAACTGCCGCGCCACCGACACCCGATGATTGCCATCTTTGACAAAATAAGCCTCGCCAATCTGGTACACTTCGATAGGCGGCACACCCGTCTGCCCCAAAAAGGCTGTTTTGACTCTGGCCCAGCGCTGTTCATCGCTGTCCTTTATGGGCATAAAATCTCGGGTATAGTCGCCGGAACGGCCCACACTGCCCACAATGGCATTCAACGGAATTTCTTGTATGCCCCGTTCAGCCATACCGCGCATACCAAGTTGTCTACGCACTTCTTCGTAAGCCAGCAGTTCTGATGACTCGCCCCGCAGCCAGGCCAGGGTTTGTTGGAGAGCTGCCTGTCTTCGGGCCTGTTGAAAATCTTTGAGCGCCGAATCGTAATGAAAAGCATTTTCTTCTTCCATAAACTTCCTTATCGACAAATCAACATCGGTCTTTTGCATTCGTGAAGCATTTGATCAACTGTGCTGCCCAGGACCAAATGAGGGACAGGGCGAAAACCAAAGCCGCCCATAATCAGCAGATCGGCGTTACAGGCAACGGCCGTTTCCAGCACCGCTGCCCCAATATCGCCTTCTCGTAAGACAAACTCAGCCGCCACATCATACTCCGCCAGATACGCCTGCGCCGCTGCCACGGCCTCGGCCGAGGTATATTTTGTTTCCACCGTAACCACAGTCAGCTTTGTTTGCCAGCGCGCGCCCAAATAGGCAGCCACAAAAAGCGCCTCGCTGGCCTTCGGACTGCCGTCGTATGCCAGCAGCGCCTGCTTCATGTTGGAACCTCGCCCAGAGGGCAGCACCAAAACCGGTCGTGGACTGCGCTGGATCAGGGTGTTAAATCCGGAACCCAGGCGCTGCAAAGATCGCCTGGACGAAGGCGGATGCATCAGGTTCACCGCCACCAGGTCGGCCCAGATAGCGCGGGCGGTAATGGTGCGGGCCACGTTGCCGGTCGCCACCACCAACTCGCCGCGCACGCCGGCATCATGGCAGCGTTCATTAAAAATTTCCCGGATGTATTGGACGGCGCTGCTCGTTTCGTCTGCCTTGTCGGCCACAATGTGCAGCCCCATCAGCCGTCCTTTTTCCCGGCGGGCCACATCCAACGCCGCCTGCACCAATCCCCAGTCTTCAACGCTGCCGCGCAAGGGCACTAAAATGCGGCTAAACAGCCGGTCGTAATTGCGCACCGCCACCATGCGGCGGCGCCATTCGCCGGCAACAGGGCCATCATCCAGCCCTATGGGCACCACTGCCTCCAGCAGGCGGGAGCCAACCTCTGAGCCGCGCCGCCCCTGAACACGCCGCACCAAATCGGAAACGGCCGTTTCGTGATCCAAAGACCAGCCCAATGCCTCTTCCAACTGTTCCCGCCGTTCAGAGAGCAAAACGTAAATATCCGCTTCCGTCCGTTCCGGGAAGTTGTGCAAAATGCCCTGCTCCCGAATAATGCCCACCACCGGCATGAAGACATCGTCGTACCACGCCGTCACGGCCTGCTCATAAGGAACCGCTTCACCGCGCCGCTCGGCCATGCGCTGCTGATGCACTTCTATCTGGTCCAACAAATCACGGTAATAACCAGGAAAGGTCATTGTCAGGTCCGCGCCCAGGCGCAAACGGTCCAGGTTTGTTTTCTCCAGAAACTCCAAATAGCGTTCTTTGCAAATGACCTCAGAGGGGTCTGCCCGATCGGTCAGGGGTACCCGCACTACGATCTCAGTGACATGGGCGGAAATCGTTTCACTGCCCAACTGCCGGGCCACCGAGACGCGGTGGTTGCCGTCGTTGACAAAATACGCCTCGCCTATTTTATACACGTCAATGGGAGGGATGCCGCGCATGTCGTTAACGGCCGTTTTCACCCCCACCCAGCGCGTCTCATCCTGATCTGAGCGCGGCATAAAACTGCGCGTAAAGTCCTGGTAACGCCCCACGCTGCCCACAATGGCATCCAGAGGAATCTCCTGCACTCCCAGCGCCACCGAACCGGAAGCCTTGAGACGCGCATACACTTCATTGTAAGCCAGCAAATCGGCGGATTTGCCGGTGATACGCGCCAGCAGCTGCTGCATGGCGGCCTCGCGCCGCGCCCGCCGAAAATCACGTACCGCCACCTGATGTCTCAGGTTTTCCGGATCAGCAATCACTGTTTACTACCTCGTCATCTGCTCAGGAATTGGACGAGAAGCAGGAGTCGAATGACCAGAATTTTCGTCCTTCGGCGCGCGCCAAGCGTCATTCCTCAATGCGTCAAAACCTAATTTTAGCCTCCTGGATTATAACACTCTTCTCTGTTGACCGTTCATGGTACGTATGTTACACTCCGCGCCGTCATGAAAACATCAGACAGCTTAACCCACGTCACTGCACAACTTTTTGGCAACCATGCCCATGGTCAAAACCATACCCATGGGAACCATGGCCACGTCCATCATCACAAGTTTTGGCAGTCTACCACTTCGGGTTAAGGCGGCGCACTCACCTGCGCCATCAGGTCGGTCAATCAGCGCCCTCCTCGGAAACCCGGGGAGGGTTTTTTGTTGCCAAAATCAAAAGATTAAAGAATGAAGATTGACGTTTAACGCTAACACAAAATCTTCAATCATTAATTTTCAATCTTTTATCAGGAGAACATATGACACGCACAGACATCCGGCTGGCGCTGCCCAGCAAGGGCGCTTTACAGCAAGATTCGTTGGCATTATTGGCCGAATGCGGCCTGAAGGTGAAACAGAGCAACCCGCGCCAATATAAGGCGACCATACCGGCGCTGCCAGGCGTGTCGGTGCTGTTCCAGCGCCCCGGCGACATTGTGGTGGGGGTGCGCCAGGGCAGCATCGACTTTGGCATCACCGGGCTGGACATTCTCAGCGAAAAGGGCAATATCAACGGCGACCAGCCCATTCTCACCATCCACGAAGCGCTCGGTTTTGGTCCTTGCACGCTTAATCTGGCGGTCCCGGAAGATTTACCAGTGCACAACATGGCCGATTTGCAAAATTGGGCGCAGGAGTTGGCGGCAAACGGCCGTTCCCTGCGCATCGCTACCAAATTCCCCCACACCACCGGGCGCTTCCTGGACAGCCAGGCCGTCACGCCCTACAAACTCATCGACGCCGAAGGCACTCTGGAAATCGCGCCCGACATCGGCTTTGCCGACCTCATCGCCGACCTGGTTTCCTCCGGCGTGACCCTGCACGACAACCACCTGCGCACCCTGGACGACGGGCTGATCCTGGCATCGCAGGCGGCGCTCATCGCCAACAAAGAGGCGCTGCAAACCCGCCCGGAAGTGCGCGCCGCGGCGAAACAGCTTTTGGAATACATCGAAGCCCATCTGCGCGCCCAGGGTTCCTACCTGGTGATCACCAACATGCGCGGCGATTCTCCTGAATCGATTGCCCGGCTGATGGCGGAACGGCCGTTTATCAGCGGTTTGCAAGGCCCTACCATCGCCAACATCATCTCTCCCGACGGCCACGATAACAAACTATTCTCCGTCAGCATCGTGGTGGCGAAGGCCAACCTGGTCAAAGCCATCGCGGAACTGCGCTCGATTGGTGGCAGCGGCGTCATCGTTACGCCTATTGCCTACATCTTTGAGGAAGAGCCGGAACGCTACAAGGCCATGCTGGCAGCCCTGGAAGAAATTTAACCGCGGAGAACGCGGAGGAGCGGAGTTTTTTCTCTGCGCCTTCCGCACCTCCGCGATAAAAAATTTGTAACTATATAGGTAGGTTCCCTGAGCCTGTCGAAGGGAACCGGGCTTCGACAAGCTCAGCCCTCGACAGCGCTGTATAGTTACAAAAATTTAAAGAGGAATTATCATGATCAAAATTTTGACAGTAGCAGAAGCTCAGAAATCGATTTTACGCCGGGACATGGCCCTGGAGCCGCACGTGCCGTCCGCTTTGCAGGCCAGCCTGGACCGTTTGTTTGGGCATGGGGCGACGCCGGAAACGGCCGTTGCCCACATTCTGCGTGACGTTAGAGTAAATGCGGTGTTGGTATATAAATATTCCATCTTTTCTTTGTGTCTCAATTCTTCATTGGCCATTTTTAG
>JAWOGU010000393.1:0-5264 GCA_046496595.1 Chloroflexota bacterium | reverse complement strand
CCTTGCCCATCCTGCACATACAGCACCTCATGGAACTCCACAAACGGGTCGTGCTGCTGCACAAAAAACGCCACCGAATTCCACAACAGGCCATCCTCTGCAAAGGGCATTTCCTGCCGCACAATCTGCACCTTATCCACCGCTGCCGGGTCATACAGGAAGAACCCCTGCGAGGGATAGATCAGCTTGTTCAGCAGATCCCCGAAGCCGTTCGGCCCAAATTCTGCCACCCAGTGCCCGTTGACATAATCCAGATCCCCTGGCGCAAAGCGCGTATCCGGGTTTTGATTGCGGCTGCAAACAATAAGGCGCGTAAAGCTTTCATGTAAACTCTCCTTGTGAATACTGGGGGTCGGTTGGCACACGTTGGGTGGCTCCCACCTGTGCAAAACGCCGCTATTTCGGTTCTGATTCAATCACCCCAATGGTGATTTCTGTGCCAGTTTAGACGCACTGCGTCAAAGAATCGTCAAAGAAAGCGATGGGCTGCCTTGTGTTCCGGTGGTAAACCGGTAAAATTTCAGGCGTGTATTGGGTTTAATGGTCTCGTCATAGATGGTGATAGACGTCATGGCTCCTCTCAAGATCACCTTGTTTGCTTCGTTCCAGGTCGCCTTAAACGACCGTTCTGTCACCGACTTTGCCACCGATAAAGCCCGCGCCCTGCTGGTTTACCTGGTGGTGGAACGCCAGCAGCCCCATCGCCGCGAAAGTCTGGCAGCCCTGCTGTGGCCCGACCAACCCGAAGCCCGTGCCCGTCAAAGCCTGCGTCAGGCGCTCTCCAATTTGCGCCAGGCGCTTGGCGACGCCGACGCCGAAGAATCGTCCAGCCCTTACCTTTTGATTGACCGCCACGAAGTCCAGTTTAACCCGCAGGCCGAAATCTGGTTGGACGTGGCTGAATTCACGGTATTGGCCGACGCTTGTGATCGGCATCGTCACCGGCAGGCAGCGGCGTGCCTGCCCTGCCTGCGGCGGCTGGAAGCCATGCTGGCGCTTTACCCTGGCGATTTTTTGGCCGGGTTCTCCCTCAGCGGCAGCGAGTTATTTGAGGAGTGGGCGCTGTTGAAACGGGAATGGCTGCACTGCCGCGCCGTGGAGGCGCTGGTCCAACTTGCCGATTTTTACGAACAGCGCGGGGACGCCGCCGCTGCCCGCCGGTATGCGCAGCAGCAGGTGCGGCTGGAACCATGGCGCGAAGAAGCCCACCGCCAGCTCATGCGCCTGCTGGCGCAGGATGGACAGCGCAGCGCCGCCCTGGCTCAGTATGAATCTTGCCGCCGGGCGCTGGCGCGGGAATTGGGGGTGGCGCCTACCACCGAGACGATTCATCTGTATACCGCGATTCGGGAAGGTGATGAGCCGGCGACGGCAGGTAAACGGCCGTTTGTTGTCGGTGCGCCGGCGGTAGTGACCCCGTTTGTAGGACGGGTGACGGAGTGCGCTGAATTGGCCGAGATGCTGGCGGATCCAAACGGCCGTTTAATCACTCTGGTTGGTCCCGGCGGCATTGGCAAGACCCGGTTGGCGATGCAGGTGGCTGAAGCCCACGTCGGTGTGTATGCGGATGGCGTCTATTGGGCGGCGCTGGCTGCCATTCAAACGGCCGAGTTGATCGTGCCCACCATCGCGCAGGTTGTCGGCTTGATGTTGTATGGGAAAGAGCCGCCAGAGAAACAGCTGGCGGCCTATTTGCGGGAAAAGCGGCTGCTGCTGGTTTTAGACAACGTGGAACATTTGCCGGCAGTGGGTGAAGCGGCTGCCGCTTTGCTGCAAGGCGCGCCGGACCTGACTCTGCTGGTGACTTCCCGCGAAAGGCTGGCGCTGCGTGAGGAGTGGTTGTTTGCCGTGGAAGGACTGGCTTACGGGCTGGCAGACGAAGCGGCGCAGTTGTTTGTGCAAAGCGTGCAGCGTAGCCAGCACAAGTTTACCCCTTCAACGGCTGATTGGCCGGCTGTGGCCGACATCTGCCGGCTGGTGGAGGGGATGCCGCTGGCGTTGGAATTGGCGGCAGCCTGGGTACCGGACCAGGGTTGTGCGCACGTGGCGCAGGCGCTGGCGGCGGACATGGCGCTGTTGACCTCGTCCTGGCGCAATATGCCGGAGCGTCAACGCAGTGTGCGGGGTACGTTTGAACACTCCTGGGCGCTGCTGACGGCGGCGGAACGGCTGCTGTTTGCGCGAACGGCCGTTTTTCGCGGCGGTTTTACACCGGACGCGGCGGCGGCTGACCCGGCGGCGCTGGCGCGGTTGGCGGCAAAATCGTTGGTGCGGGAGATGGGAAACGGCCGTTATCAACTTCATGAACTCTTGCGCCAGTTTGCGGCGGGCAAACTGGCTGAGTTTGCCGGGGAAGGGGAAGCGGCGGCGGCGCGTCACGCTGCTTTCTATCTCGCATTTTTATCCGAACAAGAGGCCGCTCTGAAAGGTATGGGTCAGGAAGAAGCGTTGGCAAGTATTGATCAGGAGGTCGCCAACGTGCGACAGGCGTGGACGTGGGCGGTGGACGAGATAACCGCCAGCGGTTCGCTCAGCGCCGCCGACCTGCTGCATCATGCCCTGGAGAGCTTCTATCTTTTTTATGCCCTGCGCAGTTGGTATCAGGAAGGGGCGGTCGTATTTGCACGGGCAGTAACGGCCGTTACCACCGCCCTACCCGACCACCATTTGCTGCGGGGTGAACTGCTGACACGCCAGGCGCGCTGCCTGGAGTTTACGGCGCCGTCCGAGGAAGCTATTGCCCTTTACCAGCAAAGCCTGGTCTGTTTTCAGGCCATCAACGCCATCCAGGAAACGGCGCTGCCGCTTTGCGGATTGGGCTATATGGCCTACATTCAGGGCAACCATGAAGCGGCCCACTACTATTTTTTGCAAAGTCTGGCGCAATATCAGGAGGTGCAGGATCAATGGGGCATGGCGACGGTTTTGAACAACCTGTGCCTGCTTTTGCGCCGTCAGGGCGCTTTTGCGGAAGCGGAGCAGGCCGGTCAGCAAAGCCTTGCCATACGCCGCGCCTTAGACGACCGGCGTGGTATCGCCTCGTCGCAGAATAATTTGGGCTTGCTCTATAGTGCATTGGGTGATTTTGCGGCTGCAGAGGCTGCTCTCCAGGAAGCGGCGGCGATTTTCCGCGAGATCAGGCACACGGTGGGTCTGGCGAACGCCATTACCGGCCTGTGCCATGGATTTTTCAGCACCCAGAATTACGCGGCGGCGGCTGATTATCAACAGCAAGCCCTGGATTTGTACCGGGAGGTAGGCGATTTTTGGGGGGTGGCGATTGCCTATAACAATTTGGGGCAAATTGCGCTTGAAGATGGTAAACCCGCGCAGGCGCAGGCGCTGTTAAGCCAGGGCGTCCAGGTTTACCGCGATTTGGGCATCAAGTCGGGGCTGGCTCATGCGTTGAGCAATTTGGGGCAGGCGCACGCGGCGGCAGGCGACAGGGCGGCGGCGGCTCGCTATCTGGCTGAGGCGCTGACGATTGCCAGTGAGGTAGGCGATAAACCGACCATGCTGGAAGTATTTATGCGCACGGCCGTTCTCTGGGCGCAGCAGGAACCGGGCAGGGAGCCGCTGGTGATGCTGGCGTTTGTGTTGCAGCAGCCGGAACTGATGGCCGAAACGCGGGGAACGGCCGTTGGGCAATATGCCAGCTTGCAAAGCAGATTCACGCCAGAGCAAGCCGCCGCGGCGGCTTGTGAAGCGGACGGGCTGGATTTTGAGATGATGACGGCGCAAACGATGAAGGTGTTGAATTGTCAATTGTCAATTGACAATTGACAATGAGGCGCGTGGGAGCCAATCGTCAATCTTCAATCGTCAATCTTTGACTGCACTGAAAAAACCACAGATTTCGCAGATGACGCAGATTTTTCTCTCGAGTAACTTTGCGTCTTTGCGCCTTTGCGTGAGTTTTTTTCGGCAGAGTCAATCTTTGAATTGTGACAAAAGGTGTCAACAATGCACGCTAAGCTAAACAGTAAGCAAGGAGTGCATGATGACACCATTTCAACTCAATTCATCTTTTCAACCGACCGGCGATCAGCCGGCAGCCATCGACGGCCTGGTTTCCGGGTTGGCGGCGGGCTGCCGCCATCAGGTGCTGCTGGGCGCCACCGGCACCGGCAAGACGTTCACCATCGCCAACGTGATCCAGCAGACGCAGCGGCCCACGCTTATTCTGGCGCACAACAAGACGCTGGCGGCGCAGCTCTACAGTGAATTCAAGCAGTTCTTTCCCCACAACGCCGTCAGCTACTTTGTGAGCTATTACGACTATTACCAGCCGGAAGCCTACATCCCGCGCACCGACACCTATATCGAAAAGACTACCGAAATCAACGCCGAGATTGAGCGGATGCGGCTGGCGGCGACGCAGGCATTGGCGACGCGGCGCGACGTGATTGTGATTGCCAGCGTCAGCGCCATCTACTCTTTGGGCAATCCCGTGAAGTACCATCAGGCCCACGTCCACTTCAAAGTGGGTGAGATGCGCCAGCGGGACAAGGCGCTGCGCCGCCTGGTGGACATTTATTACAACCGCAACGACTTCGACCTGGCGTATAACACCTTCCGCGTGCGCGGCGACGTGTTGGAAGTGCGCCCCTCCTACGCCGACAACGCCTACCGGGTGGAGTTTTGGGGCGACGAGGTGGAGCGCATCACCGAAATGGACCCCACGACCGGCGAAGTAGTGGCGGCGCTGGATGAACTGATGATCCACCCGGCGCGTCATTTTGTGACAGAACAAGAGGATATTGAAACGGCCGTTTCCCTCATCGAGGCCGAACTGGAGGAGCGCCTGGAGCAGTTGAACCGCGAACAGAAGCTGCTGGAAGCCTACCGGTTGGAACAGCGCACCCGCTACGACATTGAAATGCTGCGCGAACTGGGCTACTGTCAGGGCAGCGAAAACTACACCCGCCACTTCTACAACCGACCGGAGGGTGCGCCGCCCTGGACCCTGCTGGATTACTTCCCCGACGACTTTCTGCTGGTGGTAGACGAGAGCCACATGACCATTCCCCAGATTCGCGCCATGTACCATGGCGACCGCAGCCGCAAACAAACGCTGGTGGACTTTGGTTTCCGCCTGCCCAGCGCGTTGGACAACCGCCCGCTCACCTTTGCCGAATGGGAAGAGCGCATCTTCCAGGTGGTCTACACCACGGCTACCCCGGCGGCTTACGAAGAAGCGCACTCCGAAAACACCGTAGAGCAAATCATCCGCCCGACCGGGTTGATTGATCCGCGCATTGACG
>JAWOGU010000296.1:0-11495 GCA_046496595.1 Chloroflexota bacterium | reverse complement strand
GAATGCCGGTGCCCCGTTCGGCCAATGGTTTGCGAGAAGCGGGGGGCAGGGCATGGCCTTCACGCACGGCCGTTGTCAGGACCACATTCAGCCCCAATTCCGTCGTGCGGTAATAATCTGTCAGTGACTCCACCGCCCGTTCATATTGGCGGATGCTGGTCATGGCCAGGGCGCGCATGGTGCGCACAATGGCGTACAGGTCACTGGCATTTTTGATGCGTCGTCGGATTTCTTCGCTGTTTTCCATAAAGTGGGAGTGTAGAGATGAGAGGTAGAGATAGAGGGCGCGATCACCTCTATCGTAACTATTCACCCCTGTCGGTTGAGCTTGTCGAAACCGCCACCCCTTCGACAAGCTCAGGGGGCGAGGGAGTGAACAATTACCTCTATCTCTATCTCTTGTCTCTATCAGTGCCGATGTAGATCCTTGTGCATGATCGCCCGCGTTTTGTGCAGGCGGTCGTCGGCCGGCAGGTCGGCCAGAGATTGGTTCATATCCGCGTCGTCCTCTTCCTCCAGCAGGCGGGCGATGTACTCGATCATGCTGGACGGGAAGACGCCATCAACTTTATATAGCTCACACTGCTTACGCAGGGCGGCGGCCGAGGCGACGCAGCTTGAGGGCAGCGGTTGCAGCCGACTCATCGCCGCCTTGTCGCGGAAGATGTTGCCGGTGACGTGTAAATCGTCGGCCAATGACCCGGCCACTTCGGGGTGGGTGAGGCCCCAGGTGGCAGCCATGGCGATGCCTGCCAGCAGCAGATGGACGATGGCGCTGCCATCCGGGCTGCGCAGTTCCACCGTTTGCCGTCCGGACTCTTCTACAAAGTTGGTGGTTTGCTGCGGGTTGACTTGTTTGGCCAGGTTGCTGGTATTGGCCCAACCCAGGGGTACACGGATCATGGCGCTGCGGTTCGATTCGCTCCAGCAGACGCGAGTGGGCGCTTCCTGGTTGGGGACCAGCCGCAGATAGGCGGAGGAGACGGTGTTGCCGAAGGCGGTGAGAGTTCCTGCGTATTGGCTGAGACCGCCGATCATTTGCAGCGCTTCAGGGGAGAGTTGGCCTTTGTCGCGCATGGCGTTACGGCCGTTTTTCAGCAGTTCCATATGCACATGCAGTCCATTCCCGGCGATGCCCTCCTCTAGTTTGGGCGTAAAGGTGGCCACGCACCCGTGCCGATAGGCCACGTTGCGAATCAACCAGCGGGCCAATACCAGATTGTCGCCCGCCTCGTCAATCGGTGTGGGTAAAAATTCGATTTCAAGCTGATCGGCCCGTTTCCCGGCGATCTCTTCCAGGTCGCTGCGTACCTCGTGGAGATTGCCCACTTCGCTGTGGGCGTATTTCACCGCGCCGGTGATCTGGGTGATGTGGTTGACCATCTCGTTGATGATGTCGCCGGTTTTGTTGAAGGGGGAGGCGGTGTGGTAGCCGCGCTGTTTGGCAGCGGCGTAAATGTTATGGGCCGGGTTGCTGAGCAAGAAAAATTCCAGTTCGCCCATGGCGTGTAAATCGAACCCGGTTTGCTCCTGAAAGCGGCGGTACGCTTTGAGCAGAATGTTGTCGAGGGTATAGGGGGCCAGTTCGCCCTCATGGGTGAGGTAGCGGCAGACGAAATCGAGGCTGCCGGCATCGAAGGGGTTGAGGAAGGCGGTTTTGTAGACCGGCACGACGTAGAGGTCGGAGACGGAGACATCTACCAGACCGCGAAAGAGGGAGGAGCCATCAACCCGTTCGCCATCGGCCAGGATGCGCTCCGCCTGGGCGCGGTTGGCAATGGGAATTTTTAGCTCTTTGAGCTTGCTGTCTATGCCGGTGTAATGGAAGGTGATGCGTTCTAACTGGTTTCGCTCGATGATGTGGATGAGGTCTTCGCGGGTGAATTCGTGGCGCGATTTATCCAACAGCCGGGTGAGCGGGTTTGTGAGGGCGTAGGGGGAGTGGGGCATGGGTGTGGGTTCCTTTTAGTGGTTTGATGGTTTGTTGATTGGCAAACATATTAACCAACCAACTCCCCGCTATGAACTAATCACTGTCCTAATGCGCTTGAGGATGGTTTCGCGGTCTGCGTCGCTGAGTTTTTCACCTCGTTCGATGCGGCGGCAAACGGCCGTTTCCAAACGTACCACCTCTTGCTGCACCAACTTGCTCATCGGATCGATCTGGTCCAATGGCAACTCGTCAAACAAACCAGCCGTTACCGCCAGCAGCACGGCAATCTGCTCCGCCACCGCCAACGGTTCAAATTGCAGCTGCTTCAGCACCTGGCGCACGCGGCGGCCGCGCTCAATCGCCTGCTGCGTCGCATCATCCAGGCGCGTGCCAAAGCGGGCAAAGTTTTCCAGCTCCTCAAACTGTGTATAAGAGAGGCGCAAATCCCCGGCGACGGCGCGGTAAGCCGGGAGCTGCGTTTTGCCGCCGACCCGCGAGACGGAGCGTCCTACGTCGACGGCCGGCAAAATTCCCTTTTGGTACAGGTCGGGCGAGAGGTAAATCTGACCGTCGGTGATGGAGATGATGTTGGTGGGAATATAGGCGGAGACGTTTTGCGCCTCTGTTTCCACAATGGGCAGCGCCGTTAGTGAGCCCCCGCCCAATTCCGGGCGCAGCCGCGTGGAACGTTCCAGCAGGCGCGAGTGCAGGTAAAAAATATCGCCAGGGAACGCTTCACGGCCGGGTGGGCGGCGCAGCAGCAGAGACAACTCGCGGTAAGCCCAGGCGTGGCGCGTCAGATCGTCGTAGACAATCAGCACGTCGTGGCCCTGTTCCATTAAGTATTCGGCAATGGTGGTGGCGGCGTAGGGGGCGATAAATTCCAGGCCGGGCGGGTCTTCACCCGCGGCGACGACGACGACGGTGTATTCCATGGCGCCGCGTTCACGCAAATCGGCGATAACGCCGGCCACGGCTGAACTGCGCTGGCCGATGGCGCAGTAAACGCACAACACGTTTTTATCTGCCTGGTTGAGGATGGTGTCCAGGGCAACGGCCGTTTTCCCTGTCTGCCTGTCGCCTAAAATCAATTCCCGCTGGCCGCGCCCTATGGGAATAAGGGCGTCAACCGCCTTCAATCCCGTTTGCAGCGGCACTGTGACCGGGGCGCGGTCCATAATGGGCGTTACCGGCCGTTCCACCGGCCAGCGTTCAATGGAAGGGATGGGACCGCGGTCGTCTAACGGCCGTCCTGTGGGATCCAGCACCCGCCCCAACAACCCCTCCCCTACCGGCACGTCCAGCACCCGATACAGCCGCCGCACCTCATCTCCGGCGCTCAAGTGCTGGCTGTCGCCCAACAAAATCACGCCCACTTCCCCTTCATCCAGGTTAAACGCCATGCCTGTCAGCCCGCCCGGAAAGCGAATCAACTCTTCGGATTGCACCTGATGCAGCCCTTGTACGCGGGCAATACCATGCCCCACATAACTAACATGGCCGATCTCCCACACATGCAGCCTCGGCTGCGCCTGTTCCTGAGCCTGGGCAAAGGCAGTAAAGGCTTCATCTAGCAGGGTGTGCAGTATGCCATTAGCCATCCAGGGGTTCCTCAACGGTCTCAACGGTCTCAACGGTCTCAACGGATTCAACGGCCGTTTCCACTGAAATATTCACCAAAGCCGCCATCAATGCTTCCTCTAATTCGTCCAGGTAGCTGGCTAAACTCCAGGCCACTTTATGCCCCGGCGCCGCCAATTCCAAACCGCAGATCAGCTCAGGGTTCATGCGCACCTGGATAGCCTGCCCGGCGCCAAACTGGCTCAAGATGGCATTACGCAGAGTCTGCCGCTGCGTGGTGTCAAGCTCAAAGCCGCTGTTTAGCGTCAGCGCGGCCCTGTCGGCTTGCAGCGCTTCACGAATCGCCCGGATATCGGCATCGGGCAGCGCCGCCAACCGCGCCAGAAAAACTTGCACAATCTGCGCTTCGAGGTCGGCGTCTGCCAGGTCGGTCAGCGCCCGGCGGATAACCTGGTATGTTTGCTGTCCGGCCTGCTGACGCACCATTTGCAGAAAAGATTCTTTTTCCTCTGCCAGGGCTTTTTGCCAGTAGGTGCGCATATCGTTGACTTCCGTGCGGGCTTCTTGCAGCCAGGCTTTCCGCCGATCTGCGACTTCTGTTTGGGCGTCACGTATCAACTGTTCTCGTTCCTGCTCGAAGTTCACGTTTTTCTGGCGATAGGCTTCGATTTCGGTGGCGGCGGCGGTGCGCTGTTCTTCAGCCTGGGTCAGCCGGTCGGCAATTTTGCGTTCCCGTTCAGCCATGGCGTTCATAATCGGCCCATAGAGAAAGCGGCGCAGCAGCAGCACCAAAATCAAAAAGTTGATGATCTGGGCAATGAAAGTAAACCAATCAATCAGCACTGCTAACCTCCGACCAGCGCCGTGGCGTAGTCCCAAAAGGGATTGACGAAGAGCAGGATGATGGCAATGACGAAACAGTAAATGGCCGTAGACTCGATCATCGCCAGACCAACGAAGAGGGTGCGGGTGATGGTGTTGGCTTCGTCGGGCTGTTGGGCGATGGAACTGAGGGCCTGGGCCACGGCGCGCCCCTGCCCTAAGGCCGGCCCCAATGAACCGATGGCGATTGTCAGTCCGGCGGTAGCAATTGAAATGAAGGCGATCCAGCCGAGGTTATCCATAGTTGACTCCTTTGTTTGGGTTTCACTGATTACGCATTTGTGTCTTCGGGTAACGGCCGTTCTTTCCCCTGTGCCTGAGTGGCGGAGGCGATGTAGACCATTGCCAGCACGGCAAAAATATACGCCTGAATCAGGCCGGTGACCAGCCCCAACACCTGCATGATAATGGGAAAAAAGAGCGGCACGATAGAAATCAGCACCGCCACAATCATGGCGCCGCTCATCACGTTGCCAAAGAGGCGCACCGCCAGAGCCAGCGTGCGCGACAATTCGCCGATGATGTTGAAGGGCAGCATGACTGGTGTGGGCTGGGTATACTGTTTCAGATAGGTGCGCAGGCCAAGCTGGGCAATGCCGAAGAGGGGCACAGCCACAAAGACGCACGTCGCCAGAGCGGCCGTTGTGGAAAGCGAGCCGGTGGGAGGCTGGTAGCCGGGCACAATCGTCAGCAGGTTGGCGCTGGCAATGAAAATAAAGAGTGTGCCGATGAAGGGCAGATAGCGTTCCGGGCGCTGTTGGCCGATTTCTTCAATCTGATTATAAAGCGCCTGAACCAGCACTTCCAACATGTTCTGCCCCGACGAAAGACGTTCACTGCTGGACAGATTGCGCGTTACCAGCCAGGAGATCCCCACCAACAGGATCATGATCAGCCAGGTAAAAAGAATGGTGGCGTTTAATTTGATTGGGCCATACGACCAGTAAATAATGTTGTCAGGACTTATTTCCATAAGATCATTTCCGATTTCCGATTTCCGATTGGCGATTGCTTACCCACCCGTCATCAGCCCACTGTCCACTGTCTCTGTTCACTGTCTACTGTTCACTGTCTACTGTTCACTGTTCCCGGTCCCCAGCGGCGGATGAGCAGAGTGCGGGCCAGCAAAACGCCTGCCAGGGCGCTGAGCAGATAGCTCCAATGGCTGCCGGCCAATAGGTAGACGGCGCCAACGAGAAGCGCCAACCGCAGGACGTAACTGCCGATGAGCAGTAGCGCCGGGCGGCGGCTGGTGGGCAGTTGGCGCACCGTGTACCACAGACCGCTGAAGTAGAGCACGCCGATGAGTACCCCCACCAAAAAGCTGAAAAGAAGTTGAATGCTGTTCATGATAAGCTGCGCAATATTTCCCGGAACTGCGCCGAAGTGGTAATAACCAGTTGCGGTATTGCGGGCAATTCTAGCAGGTCTTTGTCGCCGGTTATCAAATATTCAGCCTGCCCCACAAAGGCATAGGCCAACAAATAATCATCTTTTGGATCTCTGGTGACGGCCGGAATTGATTCTCTGATCATAGGTATTTCTTCGCAAATAGATTGCAGAATTGTCAAAAATTGCGTTAATCGTGAAGCTGGAATGCGCTGTAACAGGTGGGGTTTGCGCTGCACAGTCAGGCTAATTTCCGACAGAAGGGCTTCCGGCATCAGCAGTGTAACTTTTCCCTCAGAAACAGCTTCCAGAAGCAAAGTGATGAAGTGCTGTTCAGAAGGATTGAGCAAATAAGCGATGAAGAGGTTGGTATCTGCCAGGACACGCATTTCTTAATCCTGGAATTTCACTTTGCCCTGCGTGATCAGGTTGCCCAGCGCTTCCCTTGTGATTTCGTCAGCGATAACGGCCGTTTCCGCTGCCGACAAACCTTCATTCTGTTTGCCAACCTCTGCGGCAATTATCATCAGTTCTGCAATGGCTTCTCGTCTTCGTCTGTTTTCTCTGGCTTCGCGCAGCAGCTCATAATCTGAGATAGGAATAATAACGGCTTCTGCTTCTCCCCTGTTTTGAATGACGACATCCTTGTTGGTTTCTTTTATCCAGTTCAGTAATGGACTGAGGTTTTGTCTGGTTTCGCTTACAGATGCAGTTTTCACTTTTTATCTCCGGTCATCAAGACTTATGGCGCTTCTTATGCCTATGTTCATGAACATCAACATGTACATAATAACATACAAAGCCTTGTTGGATCAAACCGTAGCCTATTCGTCTGTGTCTTCCGGTGGCAGTTCTTCCAGGTCTTGTTCGATGCGGGTCTGTTCCTGGCTGATCCAGTACCAGGCGTTCCAGCAGCCGAGCAGGATGCCGCCTGTCAGCAGCATCAGCGTCCAGGAGAAGCGGCTGGGCCAGGTGGCGTCAATCCATAGGCCTAAGGCCAGACCCATCAAGGTGGGGATGGTAACAGACCAGCCCACAATGCCGAACATGCCTAGACCAAACCAGACGCGCTCTTTTTGATGGCGGCGCGCCCACAGTTTGCGCTGTTCCTTGCGGGCGATGCGTCGTTCGAGATCTTTGTGGGGGGAACGGCCGTTTCCCCCATCTTCCTCATCCATCATCCCTACAACTCCATAAAACGGCGCACAAAATCCGCCTCGATCTTAGCCAGCGCCGAGCGCGTCTGCTTTTCCCGCTCGTCGAGTACGGTAAACTGCTGGCGGATCAACATCTGAAGCTCACCCAGATTTGCCCCTTGCGCCGCGTGCCGCGTGGATACCAATACCTCTGCGCCGCACTTCACCAGAATCCCTTCGTCCACAGCCAGATAGGCTTCAACGCCAACGGCCGTTTCATACACTAATAGTCCCGGAACCAACGCCGAAACAAAATCCACATGACGCGGCAGCAGGCAAAAAGAGCCATTTTGCCCCTCGGCGATCACCTTGCGTACCTGCTCCTCCACCAACACCTGCTTCGGCAGCAGCACCTTCAACAACATCGCGGCCCCGTCTCTCTGCGTTGATTTGTCAGGCTCATCGTTTTGCCTCCGCTTCGCTGATGGGACCAATCATATACAGCGCCCGCTCCGGGAAATCGGCGAATTCATCATTGAGGATGCGCTCGCAGCCAGACAGCGCCTCTTCTAAGGGGACCAGTTTGCCGCTCATGCTGGTGAACTGCTCCGTGGTGAAAAAGGGCTGCGTCAGGAAGCGCTCCAACCGCCGCGCCCGCGCCACGACACGCCGATCCTCCGGCGACAACTCTTCCAGACCCAGCATGGCGATGATATCCTTTAGCTCCTCATAGCTCGCCAGAGTACGCCGGATTTCTTGAGCAATGTGGTAATGACGCTGGCCGACGATGCGCGGCGTGAGCATTTTGGAACCGGATTGCAGGGGTTCTATGGCCGGGTACAGCCCTTCGCTGGCCCGTTTGCGCGAAAGGACAATGGTGGCGGTGAGGTAGCCAAAGGTGTGGATAGCCGCCGGGTCGGTGAAGTCGTCGGCGGGCACGTAAACGGCCTGCACGGAGGTGATGGCGCCGGTGGCGGTGTTACAGATGCGTTCTTGCAGTTCGGCCAGTTCGGTGGCCAGGGTGGGTTGGTAGCCCACTCGGGAGGGGATTTGCCCCATCAGGCCAGACACTTCGGAACCGGCCTGGATGAAGCGGAAGATATTGTCGATGAGCAGCAGCACGTCCTGCTGGGCGTCGTCGCGGAAATATTCGGCCATCGTCAGGGCGGCGTGGCCCACGCGGAAACGGGCGCCGGGCGGCTCGTTCATCTGGCCGAAGATCATGACGGTGTTTTGCAGCACGCCCGCTTCTTTCATTTCCCGGTACAGCTCTTCGGCTTCGCGGCTGCGTTCGCCAATGCCGCAGAAGAGGCTGACGCCCTCATACTGGCCGACGACGTTGTGGATCAGTTCGGTGATGAGCACAGTTTTGCCCACGCCGGCGCCGCCAAACAGTCCGGCGCGGCCGCCGCGTTCCAGCGGCGCCAACACGTCGATGGCTTTGATGCCGGTTTGGAAAATCTCGGATTTGACAACGCGCTGATGCAGGGGGACGGTGGGCTGGTGGATGGAGCGCCACTCGCCGCCGCTGAGCGGTTCGAGTTTATCCAGGGTTTCGCCGAAGACGTTGAAGACCCGGCCCAAAATGCGCTGACCGACCGGCACTTGTAACGGCCGTTCCTCATCCAACACCGCGTCGCCCCTGGCCAAACCTTGGGTAGGTGTCAGAGCCACACCGCGCACCCGCTGCTTATCCAGGTGCGCCACCACTTCCACGATGATGGGTCCATTGGGTCCGGCGGCGCTCAGCCGTTGGTAGAGATTAGGGAGTCGTTGGGGGAATTGCGCGTCTATGACGCTGCCGCGCACTGTGATGACTGTACCTATGTTTGGCGCAGAAAGCGCTTCTTGCCGTTTCGTCATGCTTAACAGTATATCGATAATTGAGAAGAGGAACCACTGATGATGGTGGTTTGAATTAGGTGATTGCATATACATCAGTCATGGGTTGCTAAAAAATTTTGGCTCTTTGGGAATCCGTGGGATAGCCAGCACCTGGCCTAGGGGCGGTTCGCAAACCGCCCCTACATATGGCGTCAACCCCCTGAAATCCTGAAGAACCAATTATTCAGCGCAAAGACGTGAAGGGCGCGAAGTTTTCAGCTTTAATTCTTTGTGCCTTGTGGTTCAACTAATTCGTGACCATTACAGAAAAATGAAGTTCAGTTACGGTTCTTTAATAACGGAACAAGGCCGCCAGCAAAGCCTGCTCAGGCACATGCTCCCGTGAGACAGCATACACGGCGCCGCTGTTTAGCACAGTTTGCACAGCGGCCAGATCAAGCAGATCCTCGTCGCCGGGTTCAGCTTTTTCGTGTATGTTGACGGTGTTTGCTGCTGGGTCGTAGACGCCCCATATCTGGATGCCAACGGCTACAAACAGTTCATTTATACGGCCGTGATGGGCGGCTAAAACAGCTTCTTGCACATCGGTGGTGGCTTGTCCATTGCTGATCAATTGACCATAACGGGCGGTCGCTTCTGTGCGAGCCTGGGCGAAGACGGGTTCCACCAGTGGCCAGGCACGTTCATGCAGCGTTTCGGGTTTTAGTTCCTCCGGATTGCCTTCAATGCCTTTTTCCAGTAGATGGGGATAGGCATTGGCTTCCCGGTAAAGCGGCAGCAAATAGTCTACGCCGGCCAACACCAGGGGTGATTTCTCATTGGCGAGCAGAGTGGATAGTTCGTCGTCTAGTTTGTGGAACCAACGTAAAATCCGGCCCTTGTCTTCGTCGCTGACGTCATGCCCGTGAAATATGGCCGGGCGTTTGCCGCCGCTGCCAGCCGAACCGGTATGAAATTGCAGCGCTTGCTCAAAACGTTCATGCTGGAGCGCTTCGGCTATGCTTTTGGGCAGATTCTCCACCTCAATCTCATCTACAGTGTGCCGTGTACCTTCCAGCAGCCTGACCTCGTTTTGGCTGAGCGCCAGGATGTAAAAGTGGCCGTCACTGGCGAAAAAGGGCAGCAGCGGTTTAAGATGAAAGCGGTCAGAGATGACCACCAGGTCTGTAAACGGCAGGGGCAGGCGATAGGTGTGGTACGCTTCGGAGGAAATAAACAACGCCAGACCATCGCTCTGGTGTCGCCAAAAGCCTGAATCCTGCAAGAGGCGCTGGGCCGGTTCCAGCATTTGCCGCACGTCCGGCGAGCGCATGCCTTTGCTCTTCAGTCGTTCTTCCGCCTCGCGCAATAAATTTTTAAGGCGGATCGGGTCTTGTTCATTGTCTCGACCGTGCCGGTGTGCGGGCATGTAAAGCGAGACGCACCAATCAGGTTGTCTGGCTGAGAGATTTTTGAATTCGTTCAGGGTTATCATGTCCATAAAAGGTCTCCTTCTGTTTAGGCGTTCCCTGGCTGCTGCCAGGGTTTGCCGAGCTTGTCCCGTTTTTCCCGTACCTGGCGCTCAATGGCGCTGAGGGCATTCTTGAGGCCGGTAATAGGGTCATGATCTTTTACAGTGGCGGCAATGTTGGTTGGCTGCGCATAGACGACTATGGTGATTTCATAGAGCGGGTTGGTTTCCGCCTGAGTGGCAGCGCGAATGTTGATCGCGGCGCCGCGCAGATCGTTTTGTTCGCCGGCTAGTTGGCGCAGTTGCCTGTCGGCGTCCAGAAACAAATCCTGTTCTAACTGGTCGCTGAGCAAATCGTCATCGTTGAATTCAATTGTAAAATCTAATTCTTGCATTCGGAAAACTCCTTATTTTATTTTCCTCACTGTTACACATTTCCGTATTTGTATTTGGCTGTGAACGGCCGTTTCTGACCATATAGCCAGCAGCACAAACCGTGGCGCCGGTCTGCCTGATTTACTCCTGAATAAGCTCTTGTCCTCTTCCGTTAAATCAAGTGATATGACGAGGCTGCCCAGCCCAATCTTAACTTGCCAGATGATATCTCGCGTGGTCGTGGCATGGTGGCGGCAATGAGGAGGCAAGCCTACCCTTGAGCATGGACCAATGTCTGGATTTCCTCGGCCTCACTCTGAGCGGTAGGGGTTGGTGAGTATGGCGAGAACTAAAATCATACAATACAGGTGTGCTTTTCTCAATAGATATGGATACAGATGAGCGATACATTTTTGGGCATGTTTATTGCCGAATGGGTTCGTAACAGTATTGACTTATCTATTATTATATGTTAGTATATATTACTATGGAAAAAAGACTGGTAAAGATAGGAGAAGCATCAGCCATGCTGGGAGTGACGCCGCAAACTCTCAGAAAATGGGAAGAGACGGGCGAGTTGCTGCCCAAACGGCGATCCAAAACAGGCACCCGCTATTACGATATCAATAAACTGGCTGGCATCAACAACGAAGGTCAACCGACTGTCTGTTATGCACGTGTTTCCTCCCATGACCAACAAGAAGACCTGAACAGACAACAAGCGCTGCTCGAAGCCTACTGTGCCGCCAAAGGATGGCGCTGTGAAGTCATTCGAGATTTAGGCTCAGGTATGAATTACCGTAAGCAGGGTCTGAACCAACTGCTAGAGCTGATCATGAGCCGGAAAATGAAGCGGCTGGTTCTGACCCATAAAGATCGGTTGTTACGTTTTGGGGCTGAGTTA
>JAWOGU010000177.1:0-6298 GCA_046496595.1 Chloroflexota bacterium | reverse complement strand
GAACCAGACGGCGCAACTGTTTGAAGCGCCCATTCTGTCCGGCTCGTTGGTGGAAATGGATAGCCTGACGGCTAAAGTTGCCCAGGCGTATGGCATTAGGGCCTATGTGTACGATACGGCAGGGGTGATTGTGTCCGCTTCTGATGTGGCGCAAGTGGGGCAGAGGGTAACGGCCGTTTCCCTACCTCCTGATGGTCTGGCTCTCAAACAAGATGCGCCCAATGGAGAAGCCAGCACTGTCCATTTCTTTCTCACGCCGGGAAACAACCAACTGGTAGAAGCAAAGATACCCATGACCAGCAGCGCCGATGTGGGCATTAGCAGTCAATGGCTCGCGTCGGATTTGTCGCTCAATGATGAATCCCCCCTGGCGAGCGGCGCGGCCATCTCCCTGTCAGTCACCACACCCCAAGAGTTGGCTTACATCGTTGTCTCGCTGCCCGATGTGTTGGTGGACACGTCTGCCAGCCAGAATGCCTTCGTCCAACTCGTCAATCGTGCCTTTGTGGTGGCGATGGGCGCCTCGCTGCTGGTTGCCGTGCTGCTCAGTTGGGTCACGGCCCGCCGCATTTTGCGCCCCGTGCAGACACTCACCACGGCCACCCGGCAAATGGGAAAGGGTGATCTGAACGTTCGTGTGGCGGTGCAAGGCAAGGATGAACTGGCCGAATTGGGGCAGTCGTTTAACCAGATGGCGGCGGATCTGGCGCATCAGGAGGAACTGCGCCGGCATTTGGCCGCCGACGTGGCGCACGAATTGCTGACGCCGCTTACGGCCGTACGCGGCCACCTGGAAGCTGTACAAGATGGCCTGCTGGAACCCACCCCAGACGTGATCAACTCCCTGCATGACGAGGTGATGTTGTTGGATAAATTGATTGCCGACCTGCAAGAACTGTCACTGGCGGAAGCGGGGCAGCTTCATTTGGATGTGCAGCCGGTCTCGTTGGTTGAACTGGTCATGGGGGCAGTAACGGCCGTTAATCCCCAACTCGTCGCCCGCGATCTGACATTGACAAACCACCTGCCGGACAATTTACCCCTCATTGAACTAGATGCCCGGCGCATGGGGCAGGTGTTGCGCAACCTGCTCGGCAACGCCATCAAATATAGTGACCCCGGCGGGCAATTGACCGTCACCGCCTGGCAGGCGGGAGGCAAACTGCTTGTCAGCGTGCACGACACGGGCGCCGGCATCGCGCCAGAGCATTTACCTTACGTTTTCGACCGTTTCTACCGCGCCGATCCCTCACGGGCGCGCGACACCGGCGGCTCCGGCCTGGGTTTGGCGATTGTGAAAGGGGTGGTAGAGGCCCATAACGGCCGTGTGTGGGCCGAAAGCGAACCCGGCGGAGGCTCCCTCTTTACCGTCAGCCTGCCGCTTTAATACGCCGCCAGACAGCGGCGAAATTTGAATTACCTGCTGGACCCCGGTGTTTTTGTTCGTCACCAGTGGTGGGCGATTTGGCAAAGGGTGTGTTTCAAATGAGTTAGAGGGCCAATTCAGGGGCGAGGCAGGAGCAGAAACCGTTACTTTAAGTAAGAAATGGCGAAATCGCCTAATTTTAGGCTATAATTAGGCGATGGACAAGGATATGTTTCAGCCACGCTACCAGGTTTCTCCTTTACTGCTCAACCGTATCAAGCAGATTACGCTCCTGATCTATGAGCTAAACAAACGCACCTGGCCGGAGATGGTGCTGGCGCAGTTTCAGGCTGAGGCAGAAGCGGTTTCTACGTATGCCTCCACCAGCATTGAGGGCAACCCGTTACCGCTGACGGAGGTGAAGCGACTGCTCAAAAACCAACCCAATACGGCGCGCCAGAGTGAACGGGAGGTGCTGAACTATAATCAGGCATTGGTCGCGCTGCGGGGGGAATGGGAACGGCCGTTAACCAGCTCCTTGCTGCTTGATATTCACAGGCAGGTGATGGACGGCTTATTGCCGTCGCACCAATGCGGTCAGTTTCGGCGTGAGCCGGTCATCATCCACAATCCGCGCACACGAGAACCGATCTATTTGCCGCCTGACCATGGGGATGTGCCTGACTTGGTGGGGGCACTCCTGGATTTCGTGTCCGCAAACCGGGCAGCCATGGATGCCATGATTTTAGCGGGGTTGTTCCACAAGCAGTTGGTTATCATTCACCCATTTGTAGACGGGAACAGCCGTAGCACACGGCTGGCGACTAGGTTACTGTTGGCCGGGCTGGGACTGGACACCTTCAACCTGTTCAGCTTCGAAAATTATTATAATCAGAACGTCAGCCGTTACTTTCAACAAGTGGGGGTCTTCGGCAATTATTACGAAATTGTGGCTGAAGTGGATTTCACCGGCTGGCTAGAATACTTTGCCGAGGGCATTTTAGACGAACTGCATCGCGTGGAAAAAGAGTTGGAACGGCATCAGGCTACGCCAGACAACAGCCTGCAACCACACCACAGGCTGATCCTGAATCACATTGATGCGCATGGCTTTATCACCGACAAAGCGTATGCCGCGCTAACCGACCGGGCCAAAGCCACCCGCACCCTGGATTTCAACAAACTGATGGCGTTGGGCCTCATCGAGCGACAGGGACAGGGGCGTACTACCCATTATCGGCGCGCCGCCTGAGACAAAAACAGTACAACATTGTGTAATCACGGTTTGCTAAAATTCCCCCTTGACTCTGGGGTTACCCGAGGCGCTAAGATACAGGCATGTTTCGGATAGGCGAGTTTTCCCGCATAGGATGTGTGACGATAGATACGCTGCGTCATTATGATGCATTAGGTTTGCTCAAACCTGCGAAAGTGGATCCCTTCACAGGTTATCGTTACTACACTGCAAAGCAGCTACAGTCACTCAACCGCATCATTGCGCTCAAAGAAGTTGGTTTTTCACTGGAGGAGATTGCGCGCATACTCCGGGAAGAACTTACCACAGATGAGTTGCGCGGGATGTTGAAAGCGCAGTTGGTGTTAGCTGAAAGCACCATACAGACAGCCGAACTGCGCCGGGAACGAATCCTGGCTCGCTTGAATAATCTCACCTTGGAGGAAAATATGCCTGCATACGAAGTAACCCTGAAATCGGTAGATGTGCTTACGGTCGCTGCGATCCGCGAAATAATACCAGCGATTGAGCAAATGCCTCAACGTTGTAGCGAGATGTTCAATACAATCGCTGGTTGGATGACAGCCATCGGATTGCCCATTGGCACTCCGATGACGATTTATCATAACGAAAGTTATACCAGGGAGAATATCGACACAGAATGCGCCTTCGCCATCCCTGGAATAGGGATCGATAAAGTTCCTGGACCGGTCAGACCGATTGTAGTTCATCAAATGGAAGCAGTACCGCAAGTAGTGACCACAATCGTTGCCGATGATTTCTATCAAAAGGTAGATGGATTAACGCCGGCCTACAATGCCCTTGGTCAATGGATCGAAGAGCACGGTTATCGCATAGTTGGTGCGCCTCGGGAGCTATACTACGGTTCTCCGGAAAAAGGAGACTTTACAGCCGAGATTCAGTTTCCGGTTGAAAAGGCGTGATCAAGTAGTTATTTGTCATACATCAATACATCGTCGGGTCAAAAAAAGCATTTTAACAATGACCAATGACGCAGCGGACTCATTCCCCCGGACAGGAACAAACCGCCATTACAAGAGAAATGTAGTAAATTGAGCAGCATCAGGCAAGGAAGCCGTTATTCGGATTGGTGAAACATAATCCCGATTAACAATGTGGTTGCCGGTCAAGATGACTCCCGCACTGGTGGCAAAGACCTCGATGAGGATATTAGGAACCCCTGTGTGCCACAATTTTCGGGTCATCAAGGCCTCATAACAAGACCAGGGGGGCTGAAAACGGTCGTTTTCAGCCCTCCTCGCTTTCTTGATCCATTTACTCGTATTAAACGGCCGTTTACCCCGCGTGCGCCCAACGATGCAAATCATCATCTACCCCCGCCAAGTCCAGCAGCCTCATGCCAATGGGCTGCCAGTTGGCCGCTGCCGGCGCCGCCCATGCGTCAGTTTCCGCAGCAAAGGCGTGCGCCGCTTCACTCCAGCCCATCCGGGAAAACCCCAGGTACAATACCCGCCACTGCCCCGCCAGCGGGACAATCTGCCCGGTCTTGCCGACCAGGTTCGTCAGCGCCTCCCGTCCTGCCGCTGTGGTTTGCCATTTGCATTCCCCCAGCACCAGCGTCTTTTCCATCGTGTTCACCCCGACCACGTCCACCTGCGCCTGTCGCGTCCAGGCGCTGCCCACCTGGTCTACGAGCGCTTCCCCCAAGACCCCACGCGCGCCGGCCCGCAGCGTCCACTCGCGGCACAGCTCTTCCCAGGTATGGGTGGCAATGAAGTCCAGCAGATGCCGCTTTATCTCCGCCAACGCCAGGTCTGCCTCGCCCAGCGCCAACTGCGCCTGCCGCGTCGCCAGAAAGCGATAGTAGAAACGCAGATACGGGTCTGCGATATGATAGCGGCCGAGCCGGGAGCTTTCAGTGGCCGTTACCGGTACGCGCCGTTCAATGAAACCGGCGTCGCGCAAGACGCTGAGATATTTGGAGACATGGCCTTGCGCCAATCCGGTGCGCGCGCCAATCTCTTTTTGGGTGCGGTCGCCGCGGGCAATGGCCCTTAGAATACTGACGTAATTGTGCGGCTCCTGGATGAAATCTTGCAGCAGCAGGCGCGGCTCGGCCTGCATCAGGTTGTCCGGGGTCAACAACTGCTGGCGTATGTTCTCGGAGATGCTCTGCTCTGGATTGATCCGTTCCCAATAGGCCGGGATGCCGCCCAACATAGCGTAGATTGCCACCCGCTCATCGGCCTGGTACGCGGGGAAGAACTCCTGGGTATAGCCAAAGGGGATGGGTTGCAGGTGGAGCTGCCGGGTGGCGCGGCCGTACAATGGCGCCTGATAGGACAGCATGTGGCGCTGCATCATGCCCAGATGGGAGCCGCAAAGCGTCAGGAAAAGGTTGCTCTGCTTGAGAACGTGGTCCCACATGTTTTGCAATACGCCGGCCGCCGCGGGGTCAATTTCCAGCACATAGGTGAACTCATCCACAAACAGCGCCAGCCGCTCGGTTTGGGCCAGATTGGCCACCTGCTGCCATGCCTGCTGCCAGGTGGTGTAGGTGAAATCGGGCGGCGCCGGGGCTTGCGGATTGGCGAAGTTGTAAACGGCCTGGGAAAAGGAACGTAATTGGTCCAGGCTGGAGGATGGCTCGGCCACCCAGTAGAGCGCTCGCTGCTCTCGCTGCTGCACCCATTGGGTGATCAGGCGGGTTTTGCCGACGCGGCGACGGCCGTAAAGGATGAGCAGGGTGGCTTCAGGCGCGGCCCACAGGTCGTCGAGTAAGCGGAGTTCGCGCAACCTGCCTTTGAAGGTTTTGAACAAGGACATAAAAATACGTCTCCAGTATTATACTTTATACGTATATTAGCCCAAAAAAAGCAAAACACAAGGGGTTGGAATTTCTTCGGCGCCGCCTGCACGATTTCTCCCCTTCCTGTACCTTCTCAACAAACTATCCCCGCTCAACGGCCGTTCTTCCTTTTTCTCTCTGCTCTGGTCAGCGTTACCCACTGCCGACATAAAGCACAAGCGTCGGCTAAACGGTGATACCCACCCGCCCTATTCTCCGTGCTTTCTCGCGTCTGATGTTCTCCCAAATTAAATACTATGCGAATAAGGCGTTGCCTTTGTTGCAGCATCTTGGGCCATCTCACGCCAAACAGCCTACGGCTGTAGGTTGGCGAGAAAGGGCTGGCACAGGGCCGGTCCGGCAAAACCAATCTAACCGGAGGTAAACATGATGACGATGACAGCAGTCACTTTATTTAGTGACGGCAGCTGCCGGGGCAATCCCGGACCAGGCGGCTGCTGTGCCGTGATGCAGACTGGTGGTCGGGAAAAAGTCCTGGTGGGCGGCGACGACTGGACCACCAACAACCGGATGGAGCTGACGGCCGTTTTGATGGGCTTGCAGGCGCTCAAACGACCGTGCGCGGTCACGGTGGTCACCGACAGCCAGTACGTGGTCACCATTTTGCGAGCCTGCACGGAGCGCAGCCGAAACGGCGGACAGATCAAGGCCAACCAGGATCTGGTGCAGCAAGTGCGGACAGCGGCGGCGGCGCATGCGGTGACGGTGCAGTGGGTGGCCGGGCACAGCGGGCACGAACTCAACGAGCGCTGCCACCGGCTGGCGTATGCCGAAGCGACGCGGCGGCTGGTAGGCGCTTCGGCGGCGCTCAGCACAGGCGCTTCGGCAAAGCTCAGCACAGGCGCTT
>JAWOGU010000046.1:0-3255 GCA_046496595.1 Chloroflexota bacterium | reverse complement strand
GCCCGGTGGCAGTGATCCAACAGCGTATAGCGTTCGGCCGTGGTCTCATACCAGCCATACCGTTCCTCTTCATCTGGATTGAGGGGATCGCCCCTCAGAAAGGGCACAGTTTCTTGCAAAATCGTTTCATCGCCGGTGGTGGTGACGTAGTGGGCGGTGACGTAGGGCAGCCAGAGCAAATCGTCGCTGATGCGGGTGGGTACGCCGCGCCTGGAGGGTGGATGCCACCAGTGCAGCACGTCGCCTGCTTCAAATTGATGGTGGGCGGCGCGCAAAATATGTTCACGCACCAGATCAGGCCGGGTATGGAGCAGGGCCATCACGTCCTGCAACTGGTCGCGGAAGCCATAAGCGCCGCTGGATTGGTAGAGGGCGGAACGCCCCCACAGGCGGCAGGACACTGTCTGGTACAGCAGCCAGCGATTAAGCAGGAGGTTCATGGCCGGATCGGGTGTGTCTACCGTGACCGCGCCCAACAGTTCATCCCACAACGTATGCACGGATTCATAAACGGCCGTTACCCATCCTGGCTGCTGGACCTGTTGAATAAGGGACAGGGTTTCGGCCTGATCCGCTCCCTGTCCCAAGAAGAAAGTAACCTCTTCGCTGGCTCCAGGCGGCAGGTCGAAATGGATTTGGATGGCGGCACAGCTATCTGAACCGGCCGTCACCTGGCTGCTCAGGCCAATTCGCGCCAGGGCAGCCGGGTGCTTGTGGCTGCCCAATCGGCCGAAAAACTCGGTCCGGTCGGTGGTGAAGCCATGCGGTTGTTTGGATGCAGCCACAAAGGCGACGCGCTCGCCAAATTCGGCGTTGTAGGGGTTGCGGGCCAGCAAGGCAAATCGTTCCGGGTCATAACTGGGAATGATCGTGGACTGGGACATTTCGCGGTTGGCGCCCAGCACCCATTCGGCGCACAGGGTTAAGGTCAGGCGGCGCGGCTGTTCACAACTATTTTCTAGCCGCACTTGTATCAGCTTGATGGGGTCAGTGGGGCTGACAAAGAGGCTCGTTTGCTGTTTAAGGCCGTGGCTGTGGTGTTGGAAAGTGGTGTAACCAGCCCCATGCCGCACCAGATAGGGGGCGGCGGCTGGCGTGGGTTGGGGCAGGGGCGACCAGAGTTCGGCTGTTTCTTCGTCACGCAAATACAGCAGTTCCGCTGGCACGTCACTGACCGGGTCGTTGCGCCAGGCGGTGAGCCGGTTTTCGCCGCTGTTCACTGCCCAGGTGTAACCGCCGCCCGTTTCGGAGACTAGAAAGCCGACAGTTTCATTGGCAATGACGTTGATCCAGGGAGCGGGGGTTGTTTCACCGGGCCGCAGGTAAATCTGGTACTCTTT
Organism: Chloroflexota bacterium; assembly: GCA_046496595.1. Classification (GTDB taxonomy): domain Bacteria; phylum Chloroflexota; class Anaerolineae; order Promineifilales; family Promineifilaceae. The sequence goes on along the minus strand of JAWOGU010000046.1, from coordinate 1,915 downwards.
GCCGTCAGCGCTGAAACCGCCCAGGCCATTGTCGAACTGCCAGTCGGTGGGGCGGGGCAGAGGCGGCGTGGCTGGGGAGAGAACGGCCGTTTTGGGACTGGCTGCCAAGACGGGCAGAGGAACGGGTTGGCTGAGTAAATGGGCCAACTGCTGCGCCAGGGTTCCCTGAGAGCCATCCAGCAGCACGCGGGCAGTTGTTTTCAGCAGAATCCGGTCAGCCAGTCCCATTTGATCTTCGCGCAGCACAAAAAGGCCGCCGCGCTGATTCAGCCAATGCTCGCTGTGGCTGCGCTGGATGAGGTGGTAGATAAAACCCTGCATCTCCTGCCCATAATTCGACTCTTGCTGGTTGAGAATAACCAAATCAATTTTCAAATCACGCCGCCGCCAATAGGTGTGGGCGCGCAGCAGTTCCAACAGGAGTTCCCCATCCGTTTCCTTCTGAAGCTGGATGAGCAAAATGGGATAATCGCCGGAAATGCCAAAAGCCCACAAGCCTGGCTGACCCTTGTTGTTGGCGATCAAGGTGGCGGCGTCGGCCCGCATGGCGGGATGGGAATAGAGCAGCAGGGACAGGACGCGCTGCATTTGCTCTAACTGGGGAGCCGTCAAATCGAGTTGGCGCAGTTCTTGTTCGGCCAGATTGCGGGCGTGGGCAAAGGTGCGCTCCAACATCAACCACTGTTGGTAGCGTCCGGCCCATTCTACTGCCTGGCGGCGCGAGGGGGTCGCCAGGGTGATGAAGGCCAGGCGAATGGCCGTGCGCGGGGCGACGGTGACGGTCTGGCTGAGGGCCATGACGGGGTCGAGGGTGGCGCCGGTGGTCTGGCTGAGGCCGTCGGCGAGGGCGATGGGGTGGCGGCTGGTACGGCCGCGCCCCAGGAATTTGGCCCGGTCGCTTTCGTGACCTTGATCATGTAGGGGCAGCCCTTGTGGTTGCCCCAGGGCAGGCACAAGGCCAGCCCCTGCATCAAGGCTTGTATCAGAGACCAGCATGTGCAGCAAAAAGAGGGGTTCATCGTCTGATGAGCGGGGACGGCGGCGGAAGAGCAGGGCATGGTGGTCGGGTAAGTATTCGCTTTCGATGAAGAGATTGGCAAAGGCGGGATGGCGTTGGTCAGCAGCGGCTGGCCCCAGGACGACTTCGGCGTAACTGGTGAGGCGCAGGCGGCGCGGTTTGTCGCTGTCGTTGGTCAGGTTGATATAGCGAATTTCCACATCGTCTTCGGGGGCAATAGTGACGGTCATTTGCAGGGCAATGTCGTGATCGTAGCGTCGAAATTCGACCATGTGGGGATGGAAAAGCAGTTCCTGGGCATCGGGGCGGGCCGCTGTGGGCTGCAAACCGGCCGACCAGAGGCCGCCGCTTTCCAGGTCTTGTATGTAGAGCCACTGCCCCCAATTGTCCAGGGTACTGTCGGGCCGCCAGCGAGTGAGGGCCACGTCTTCGCGGCGGCTGTAGCCGCTGCCGGCGTTGGTGATGAGGGTGTGGAAACGGCCGTTTGACAAATAATGCACCAATGGCATGGGAGTGTCGGTGGGGACGAGCCAGGGGGGATAGGTAACGGCCGTTTGCATCATCCCGCCTTCACCCTCTTCGGGCTGCGGCGGGCGCTCGTCAGTTAACTGTACTGGTACCTGTTCTTGCAGCAGCAGTTCCACACTTTGAATGTGCGGATCAGCATGAAAACGGGCCACCATCAGGTCATTGTGCAGATAATTAACCAGCGAGAGCAGAATCATGCCTTGATGGTGAGCCATGTAAGAGCACACAATAGCGGACGTTTGCCCCAATTCCAGCCGGATAGGAGAAAAATCGAGCGCTTCATACAGGCCATAGCGCCCCATCATGCCCAGACTGGTCAGATGCGTCAGGTTGAGGCTGACGGCTTGCGGTTGAAAAGGCAAGGCCAGG
>JAWOGU010000675.1:0-11330 GCA_046496595.1 Chloroflexota bacterium | reverse complement strand
CTCGTGGCGCTGCATGTACTGAGCGATGAGTGCGCGCTGCTTTACAATGGGGGCGTCCGGAGCCGGTTTGGCGCTGGCGGCGGCCTCTTGGTTGTCAGCCGTCGCCGGTGCGGCGCCCATCGCCGTTGCGGCGCCCATCGCCCCGCCCTGTCCTAACGCCGCGCTCTCACCTTTCGGTATGACTACTCCTGCCAGCGCAGATTCCGCCTGCTGCCTTTCGCCTTTCGCCTTTTCTGCTTCGGCCTGCTGCCTTTCGCTTTCTTCGTCTTCGGCCAGCTCTTTAGCCTGTTGGGCTTGCCAGGCCGCCAGCAGGGCTTCATAAGACTTGACCCGGTAATCCGCGCCGTCCTTGACCACGCCGGGATGCTCGCTCCAATCCCAGGGCACGCGCACGTCAACCGGGTCGTTGGCCGCCAAGCCGTGGATACAGCGGGGGCCGTCTTCAGCTACCCGGCAGGGCATGCCCAGCGGCCCGCCCTGGCCGCCGGAAAGGTCGGAACGCAGCTGCTCCTGGGGCAGCTGCTTGATGGGGCAGGTTTCGCAGCTGACTTCGGGGACCAGATACTGCACGATGGCGGCCCAGTGGATGCTGCCGTTGGTGAAATAGGTGTCTCCGCCCAGAGCCTGGAACCACAGCGTCAATTTCTCTTGGGCCGCCCACGGCTCGTCATGCACGCCCCGGAAGATGAACATCGAGGCCGCCGCGTAGGCGTCTTCGGGAAAGGCGGCCACCGCCTGCCCCCACAACGCCACCAGGGCGCGGGCGATGTTGCGCTGCGACTGGTGTTTGCTCATCAAGGGCAGCTGTAGGCCCGGCCACTTCTTGAGGACGGCGGCGCACTCCTTGATGTCCCTCGCCGTCAGTTTATCGTTTGCCAGGATGAAGATGGACAGGCCTGTCTTTTTCGGTTCGGGTAAATCGGCAACGGCCGTGGCCACGCTCAGCGGCAGATCCCCAGCGGCGACACGCTGCGCCAGGTCGGGCGGGATGTCGGCCAGGGCCAGGTGGTTGCGTACAAAGTGGAGGTGCTGGCCGCAGTTGCGGGCGATCTCTTCCGGCGTCGCTCCCGCCAGGAGCGCCTGACGAAAGCTGTGGGCCACGCCCAACATATCCGGCTGGTCGCTGCCGTAATTGGCCGCCTGCAAGGCGAGTATCTGCGCCTTCTGGCTGCCCTCGAACAGGACAAACGGGATTTCTTCAGCTCCATATTTGCCCAACAGCGAGGCGATGAGCGCCTCCAGCGAACCGAGGGATTCTACCAGGGTAGTGAGCATGGTGCGGCCGACATCGATGGTAATCTCGGTATCCGGATGTTCTTTGGCCCAATCCCGCAGGGCAAAGGCCAGCAGTTGGGCCATGTGGCGGCGGTGGCCGCTGACGATATGATATCCATCTCCGCCTTCAGCTCCGTTCAGTCCGGGATGCGGCGTGGCGGCAATCGGCTGCCACTGGTCTAGACCCCGTTCATACACTTGCAAGGTTAGCCCGGCCAGCGTCTCCAGGTCATAGGTGGTTCTCATTTGCGCCGGGTGGGCTTTGAGTTGTTGAATGGCAATTGTCGGCATGGGGAAAGCTCCTTTTAGGGTGGTTGATTTGCTCAAATTGAATCCTCAAGCTGGGCAAGTTGGTCAAGTCAGGTGGTCAAGTTCGTCAAGTTTGGTTGTCAGATTCGTCAAGTTCGTCAAAGTTACGTGAACTGAAAGTCGCCAAATCCTGAGCGTTAGCGCCCGCCGCTGCCAGGTTGGTCCCAACCTGTTGGGTTGGGCAACCTGTTGGATTGAGCCAACTGTGCCAACTGTGCCAACCTGGCTGAAGGCATGGCAGGCGTGGTTAATCAATATTCCTCTGGTAAAAGCGCCGTCGTCACGCTGCGGTCGGCCTCGGTTATCACCCACAGGCGCGCCCTCTCGCCGTCGCCGGTAGGCACGTCATAGGCCGACAGAATGCGCAGACCTTCTTTAACGGCCGTTTCGTTCTGCCGTTTATCAAAATTATCCAGGCCGCCCCAATCCCCAGACTCATGGCGGGCGATGTATGCCGTCACGTCAATCCCCAGCGCCGCCACGCCGGGGGTCATCACGATTTGTCCCAGGGGAAACAGCCCCGTCTGCGGCTGCTGCGCTTCCGTGATCAGGCAGATATAAAGGAAGGGTGCGCCGCTGTTGTCTGACTGTACTTCGGCCATAAATCGCCAGTAGCGGCGCTGGCCGACGCCGCGGATGATGACCGTGAACTGCCGCCTGGTTGGACTGACATCTTCGCCGGCGGCAATGCACATGCCTAAAATATCGTGCCACAAACCCTTAAAATCGTTGGGCCAATCTGAGGCCACAGCCCGCTGCATGAGGTCTATGACGCCGTCGGAAGCTGTCACCGGGATTTTGAAGTGCTGGCGCGTCACTTCGTCCAGGCCCAGTCGTGTCCAGAGCAATGTCGAAGGATGGCTGAGACGCGCGTCCAGCAGCAGCCCATCGGCCAGCATCTCCACCGGACCGGGACCGGCATGGATGACAATGGGGGCTGGGTCTGTATCCGCTTGAGGGGCGGCGGACCAGTACAATCCCATGGCAGAAAAATCCACATCTGGCGGCGTCAGCTTCACCACTTCCTGGTAGCCCAATTGGCGGCAAAGGGTATCGGCCGTTTCCAGAACGCGCTGGTAGGCGGCGGCGTCCATCTGGTCGGTGGAGGAGTGCGGGAATAAAAAAGCAGCCACCGTATCGGTAACCGCCTGGTAGGAAAGGTATCGGCTGCTGCCCACCATGTGGCTGGGCAGGACTGCCAGTTTGGTTTTCAGGTTTTCCATGAGCTTGCTCTCTGTGTGGTTTGAGGAGATTGTAGCGCTGTGCAAACAGCCGTTTTCATTCGCGACGCCTGGGTTCTCATAAAATGGGAAGCGTTAGCGCTTTCTCAGCATCTGAGAGCCGCGCTAACTGGGGCAGCTAACCGTCTATCCATGTCATGGTTAGTCATTTTAGACGGGTTGGGGGATTAAAAATAGGGGCGAGGTTTGGGGTGGGGAACGGCCGTTTTGCCACTAACGACCTGGTTTAAGCTGCGCTGGGTTAGCGCAGTATGCGACAATTTACGACAACTTCACAGCCAAACCAACTTTGCGAAAAGTCAAGATTGGGCGTCAGCTTCAAACCATTGTTAGCCCGTCGGTGGGGGAAATACCTAGTTTGTCCGACGATTCAGTTAGTTCAAAGCGATGTGAGAAAATCAGTTATCGCTTGTAGCACTGGTTCTTTCTGCTCGTTGTGCAACATATGACCAATACCCTCAAGCAATACGTGTGTGGGTTGTGAGAGCAACGGCAATCCTTGCTCCACCTCAGCATCGGTCAGGACTCCACCAGCTTGAGGATCGGCTTGCAGTAAAAGCACCGGGCAGCGAATTGACGGTAATACCACCGCCATATCATATCCGGCAGCCGCTCTTTCAGGTTCATCAATTAAGATGGTGAGCATATCTGGATCGTTTTGGTACAGATTTTGGGCCAGCCATTCATTTTCCAATGCCTCGGTTATCTCCTCTACCGAGTATGCACCACCGGCCAAGTCACGCCAAGTAATTAGACCGTCTCTGGTGTGGTTGAGATGGGCGAGCAACGGTTCAGCCGTTAGTGGCGAATCGCCTATCACCACGGCGCGTACTTTCTCTGGGCATTGGGCGGCCACGAGCAGAGCCACCATCCCCCCCAACGAGTGACCGAAGATAACAGCCGGTTCGGACACCTGTTTTCGGAGGAAGGTGTTGGTATCATCTGCATAATCTTGCAAGCGATAACCACCCGCTACCCGCCCCGATTTGCCATGTCCGCGAAATTCCGGCGCGTACAGATGCCAATCTGCAGCCAAATCAGGCATAATTGACTCAAAGTTTTGCCAACGGGTCGACCCGCCGTGGAGTAACACAAGGGGCGGCCCGGAAGCCGGACCTTCAGCATAGTTGAGCGTAACAGTGCCGGTATTGAATGAATGTTCCTTAATTTCTATTGACATTTTACCAACCTCAGATGGATAGTGAGCGGGCCAACTATTTGTTATAACGATTCATTACACAACGAATCAGCATAAACCTACAGTTAAATTAGTAATAGTGGCGAGGTGTGGGGTGGAGAACGGCCGTTGGCAACCCGTCGTAAAAGTGCTGGCTCGGCCATTGGATCAACACCTCACTCAGCCGGTAGCTCTCTATCAACCTCTTGTCATAATTGTTATCCACCAGATGGTCAAAAACAGAATCGCGCAGCGCCCCGCCTGTCAGCCGTGTCGTCAGTACCGGCGGAAGTTGCTGCTGGGCGGCTGTTTCGCGCAGCACCAGGTCACGCAGGTTGCCCAGGAAGCGGGCCATTTCGGTGGAACGCGCAGTTGTGAAATTGCTCATGGGGACCAGAATAAAACGATTCAGCGCAGTAATTCGTCCATTTTTATGCGTGACGGTGTGCTACGCGCATGAAAACTGGTTAGAACGATACCGCTACTGATTCTTGAAACGCATCTGGTTCAATAACGCCTGATGCCAGGGAACGCTGTGACAAAAAGTGTGTTGCAGCTCCTGGCTCTGAATGTGGGCCAGGTGGGTTTGCAGTTGGGCAACGGCCGTTTGCAAAAGTGCATCTCGTCGCTCATCCCCATTGGCGGCTAAAATCTGGACGCAGTGCCAGTAGTTGAGAAAGCCATACTCCGTTCCGGCAAAGCTGCCCCCATCGGCCAGATAAGCCAACACTTCTTCCAGCAGCCTCAGCGCCCGGTCCGGCGCGCCCTGAGCCAGGGTAAGCGCCGCTAACGATGTCATCGACTCCATGAGCAGGTTGGCATTGTTCAGGCGCCGCCGCAGGGCAACGGCCGTTTCCAACACCGCCTCCGCCCCCGCCAACTCCCCCTCACCCAGCAGCGCCAGCCCCAACCCCGTCAGCGCCACCGCCTCGCCAATCCGGTCGCCAATGCGCTGCGCGATTTGCAAGCTCTGTTCGTGATGGGCGACCGCTTGCGCATATTGCCCCTGCATATAGGCCGCTGCGCCCAAATTGCTCAGCGTCTTGCCTTGCCCCTCCTGGTCGTTTAACTCCCGGCGAATCGCCAGACTTTGCCCGTAATAGGCCAACGCCGGCTCATACTGCCCCACATTAGCCGCCACCAACCCCAAATTATTCAACGTGCGCCCCTTGCCCAACTCGTCTCCCACTTCCTCGACAATCGCCAGACTTTGCAGATGCCACTGCCGCGCCTGCTCGTACTGCCCCCGGGTGCGCGACATGATGCCCAGATTGCCCATAATAATCCCCATTTGCAGCCGGTCGCCAATTTGCTCCTTGATGCGCAAACTTTGCTGGTAATAGGCGGCCGATTGTTCATACCGCCCCTGTCCCCAGGCCAGCAGGCCCAAATTATTCAGCGTGTCGCTGGCCCCCGCCTGGTCGCCCATATCCTGGTAAATGGCCTGGCTTTGCTCATAATAGCCCGCCGCCTGCTCATACTCCCCCACAAACCAGGCTACAATGCCCAAATTCTTCAAAATCTCCGCCTCGGTGGGGCGGTCGCCGGTGGCGCGCACAGTGGCCAGACCGGCCTGCAAATAGTCAGTGGAACGGCCGTATGCGCCATGCCGCCATTCAATAATGCCCAAATCCTTCAGCAAACGCCCTTCTTGCGGACGGCTGCCAATTTGCTGCGCCAGCGTCAACGACGCCTGGTAGTAGCTGCGGGCAGCGGCATAATCGCCGTGCATGGTGGCAATCTGCCCCAGGTAGCGCAGCGATTGCGCCTGCTCCAGGGGCAAAATGTCGTGCTGGCGGGCCAGGGCCAACGCCAACTGGCTGTGCTTTTCACTTTCGCCAATCTGCCCTTCGCCAAAGCGGATAGCCGCCAGACGCACATGGCCGGTCACTTGCAATGGGGCGTTGTGGAGTTCTTCGCCAATGGCAACGGCCGTTTGCGCCAACGGCGCCGCTTCATTCAGGTTCACCACCCGCTGCACAAAGTAGGACTGGGCGGCCGATAGCTGCCCCAGCAGCAGCCGAACCTCGGCCGTGGGCGGCAAGGCTTCCAACTGGCGCAGGGTGTGGCCGAACAGGGTATGGGCTTCACGGAAAGCGCCGGTGAGGCGGTAGAAGTTGGTCAATCCGGGGAGCGCCTGGCGCACTATCTCTAGCTGGCTGGCGGCGGTAGCCCATTGCCACGCCGCGCGAATGTTGCTTATCTCGGCCTGGATTTCGCGCAAAACGGCCGTTTCATTCTCCAGTTGGTTTGCTCGCTGCCGGATGAAGTGGGCGTAGTAGCGGGCATGGCCGGTTTGCGCCGCATGGCTGTCTATGGGCTGGGTGGGCAGCTTGGCGGCGGCAAAATGGCGGATGAGTTCGTGCATGTCGAAACGGCCGTTGCCCATCGCCCGCAGCAGCGACTTTTGCGTAAGCGCCAGCAGCCGCGCCAGCGGCGCATGGGCTACAGCCAGGGCCGCCGCCGCCGTAAAGCCACCCTGAAACAGCGAACAGTGCGCCAACGCCACCCCCTCTTCCGGCGACAGCCGATCCCAGGAATAATCAAAAACCGCCTGCAAACTTTGCTGGCGCGACGGCAAATCCTCTTGCCCCAATGCCGCCAGCGCTTTGTAACTGGCCGTCAGCGCCGCCCGAATGGCCGCGCAAGATTGGTACGCCGTCAGCGCCGCCGCCATTTCAATCGCCAGCGGCAGGCCCTCTACCAACTGGCAAATCCGCACCACGTCGGCCAGATTGTGGTCGTCCAGAATAAAGCCCGGCGCAATGCGGCTGGCCCGCTCGGTGAAAAGCTGCACGCTGCTCATGGTAATCAGGTTGGGCATCTGGATCGGCTGCGTTTCGTCTGGCACGGGCAGCCCATGCAGGCGCACCACTCTCTCCGCCTGCACATTCAGCCGCTCCCGCGAGGTGATCAGCAAAGAGAGATGTGGGCAGTTGGTCAGCAGGTCGAGCAGCAGCTTTTTCCCCGCCAGGAGGTGTTCCATGTTGTCCAGCACCAGCAGCATGTGCCGCTCGCCAATCATCTGGACCAGGTTGGCCTGGTGGGGGTAGGCAACGGCCGTTCCCAATACATCTGTTATGGCCCCCACCAACTGCTCGGCGGCCATCTGCGCGTCGGGGGCATAGGGCAGGTTTTCCAGGGAGATAAACCAGACCCCGTCAGCAAAATCGGCGGCCACTTTTTGCGCGGCGGCAATTGCCAGCCGGGTTTTGCCGATCCCCCCTTCGCCCATGATGGTCACCAGCGGATAGGTGTGGCTGCGCAGATGGGTGGTAACGGCCGTTAACTCCTCTTGTCGGCCAAAAAAGGGGGTCAGCGGACGCGGCAAGGGCGGTTGGCGGCGCAGTACGGCGGGTGCAGCAGGCTGCGCCGCCGGGCCAACTTCCCCGGCCACAATCTGGGCATACAGCGCCTCGGTCTGGCTGGTTGGGGCGATGCCAAACTCGTCGGCAAGGGTCTGGCGGCAGAGGGCGTATTGGGCAACGGCCGTTTCCCGCTGCCCCATATAGGCCAACAACAACATCCGCTGCCGGTGCGCCGACTCCCGCCACGGCTCCAATTCCAGCAGCCGCTGCGTCAGCTCCAGCCCCATACTCCACTTCTCCGACCGCTGCGCTGCCTGCTCCACCAGCCCATCCATGTGCGTCAGCGCCAGCTCATGCAGCCGCTCCCGCCACAACATCTGCCACTCCGCAAACGGCTCGGCCTGCGGCGCATAAAAGCCCGCCAAAAACTCTCCCCGATACAAATTCAGCGTTTCATACCGCTGCTCATCGCTGAGAGCGGCCAACTGCAACTGCTGCTGAAACTGCTCCACATCCAAAAAATAGGGCTGCTCCCGGTCAAACGCCAACGTCTGGCGCGTAATCAGCAAATATTCGGGGAACTGCTGGCGCAGCACAGGCAAAATATCGCGCAAATTTTTCAGCGCCCGGCTCTCTTCCACATCCGGCCACAACAAAGAGGCCAGCCACAAACGGGTCTGCGGCTGACCGGTCACGGCCAGGTAAAAGAGAATGGCCTGAGCTTTTGTGGGCAGATCGTGGGTGATGTTGCTCTGGTTGTAGACGATCTGAGGCTGCCCAAGCAGATGTAATGACAAATTGCTCATAATTACGGATACCAGTTTTCTATCGGCGTTTCACCGGCGTTCCATCGGCGTCTGTTTGCTATTGTACTGCATGAAGGTAAACAAAGGTGAACAGGTGACAGCAGCAGACCACGCTTACCGCGTATTTATTGTGCGTTGTTGGGATGATGGGGAAGCGCCGGAAGGCAATGCTTCCCGTTTTGTGCTGGAAATTCCCCGCACCAATGAACGCTATGGCTTTACCAGCCCGGAAAATTTACTCAAAGCCCTGCAAAACCAATTGAATTCCCCCGCCGCAGCGACTACCGCCAGCTCCAGCACCCTTGAAAAATAGAAGAGAAGAATCAGTAGGAAACCCTATGCAAAAACGTCTATGGCTCATTTTCATGATACTCCTGGCAGCAATGGGCATGATTTCGATAGCTTTAGCGGCTACCGAAACCAACCCCACGTGGGAACCCCTTCCCACTGCTCCCGACGACATCTTGCCCGCCGCCAGCGGAAACCCCACCAAACAAGCAGCGCGGGATTTGCCCCAGCCCAACACCTACATCATCCTCCTATCTGGCGCGCCGCTGGCGAGCTATAGCGGTGGTGCGTTGGGACTGGCGGCTACCAGCCCCAGCGCTACCGGCGCAGAACGGCTGAATGTCAACAGCGCCGACGGCCGAACCTACCGCGCTCACCTGACGGCCGTGCAAAACGACTTCCTGCACACCCTCGGCGCCACTTACGGCCGTTCCCTCACCCCCCTCTACCACCACACCGTCGTCCTCAACGGCGTCACGGTTGAACTAAGCGAAACCGAAGCCGAAGCCGCCGCCAAATTACCCGGCGTAACGGCCGTTATCCGCGACGAATGGCACTTCCCTACCACCGACGCCACCCCCGCCTTCATTGGCGCCACCGCCCTATGGGACGGCAGCGCCACCGGCGGCCTGCCCGGAACCAAAGGGGATGGCATCATCGTCGGCGTCATTGACACCGGCATCTGGCCGGAACACCCCTCCTTCACCGACAACGGCAGCTACCTGCCGCCGCCGGCCTATTGGGGCGGCTTATGCCAACCCCCTGCCGATGGCCAAAACTTCTACTTCTGCAACAACAAACTGATCGGCGCTCAATTCTTTCTGGAAGCCTACGTCGCCGCCGTGGGCTACTACAACGGCGATTTCCACTCCGCCCGCGACGACAACGGCCACGGCACCCACACTGCGGGCACGGCCGCCGGTAACGAAAATGTGCCCGCCAGCCTGCTGGGCATCCCACGCGGAACCGTCTCCGGCATTGCCCCCCGCGCCCACGTCTCCGCCTACAAAGCGCTCGGCCCCTACGGCGGCCTGACTTCTGACCTGGTGGCGGCCATTGACCGCGCCGTCGCCGATGGCGTGGATGTGATCAACTACTCCATTGGCGGCCCCAGCCGCGACCCCTGGCAAGAGCTAACGGCGTTGGCCTTTTTGAACGCCCGCGCCGCAGGGGTGTTCGCCGCCGTCTCCGCCGGGAACAGCGGCCCGGGGGCCAGCACCGTCGCCTCACCCGGCGACGCCCCCTGGGTGACGACGGTAGCGGCCAGCACCAGCAACCGCCAATACCTCAGCGACATCACCGTCACGCCCGCCATTTCTACGACTGTGCCGCTGTATGGCGCTACCCTCACCGGCGGCGTCACCAATTTTGTGCTGGTGGACGCCGCTGATTACACCGACACGTTGGGGCAAAACGGCCGTCTCTGCCTCAATCCCTTTGCCCCCGGAACCTTTGCCGCCAATGAAGTCGTCTTGTGCGAGCGGGGCATCAATGCCCGCGTGGACAAGGGGCACAACGTCAAGGCGGGCGGCGCAGGCGGCCTCATTCTGGCGAACGCCGAAGCGGGCGATTTGGCCACCGACCGCTATCCCTTGCCCGCTGTCCATGTGGACGTGGCAGCAGGCCAGCTTTTACGCCAACACATTGCCGACCATTCCCCGGTTGGCGTCTCTTTCACCAGCAGCACGGCCGTTTTAGCCCCCGACCCCCGCGTTCCCGTAGACCAGATGGCCGCCTTTAGCTCCCGCGGCCCCATCCAGCATGGCGGCAGCAACTACCTCAAGCCCAGCATCACCGGGCCGGGCGTGCAAATTTTGGCCGGGCAAACCCCCTTTGCCGATGGCGCGCCTACCGGCGAGTTGTTTCAAGCTATCTCCGGCACCTCCATGTCCAGCCCGCATGTGGCCGGGGCGGCCGCTTTGCTTGCAGCCCTGCACCCCGATTGGTCGCCCGCCGAAATGGAATCGGCGCTGATGACCACGTCCAACCCCAACCACCTGAAGCACGACGGCCTCACCCCGGCCGATGCGTTTGACATGGGCGCGGGGCGGCTCGATTTATTTGTCGCCAGCCGCGCCGGGTTGGTGTTGGATGAACAAATGGGCGATTATCTGGCGGCCAACCCGGCGGCGGGCGGCGACTCCGCTTCTTTGAATATTGCGTCGCTGGCTAACAGCCAATGCCTGGCCGAGTGCAGTTGGCAGCGCACGGTGCGCAGTACATTGCCCTATACGGTGACGTGGACGGCCGTTGTCACCGAAATCGCGGGCATTGACCTGTCCATCACCCCAGCCCAATTTGAATTGGCTCCTGGACAAAGCCAGACCATCACCATTGCCGCCAATGTGGAACAATTCGCCCCGGATGGCGCGTGGCATTTTGTCGGCTTTGCCCTGCAAGCGGACAATCCCGACATCCCTCTGGCCCATTTCCCCATTGCCCTCCAACCTACCAACGCTATTTTGGCGGAGCGGGTGCTGGAAACCAGCCACCTCAAATCCGGCAGCGTGGCCGTGCCGGTCATCGCCCGGCACATTTCCGATCTCGCCCTCACCCCGGCCGGGCTGACCATCGGCGACGTGACATCGGCCGACCTGCTGGAAGACCCCACGCCCGACGACCCGTTCGACAATTTAAATGATGGGGCGACCCTCTTCATCACCGTGACTGTGCCCACAGGAGCATTGCGACTGGTGGCGGAAACGGCCGTTTCCCTCGCCCCCGACCTCGACCTGTACGTCGGCCAGGGCGACATCCCCTCGGCGCAGACGCTGGTCTGCCATAGCACATCGCCGTACGCGGTCGAGTATTGCCAGGTGACCCGCCCGGCTGCCGGGGTGTGGTGGGTGTTGGTGCAGAATTGGCGGGCCAGCGACAATGCGCCGGATGTGGCGACGCTGATAACGGCCGTTGTCGCCGCTGACAA
>JAWOGU010000671.1:0-4515 GCA_046496595.1 Chloroflexota bacterium | reverse complement strand
CCTTCTTTGGCCTGCTCGATGTAGACGATGGTGCCGGTAACGGCCGTTACCGCGCCAGACGGCAGTAAGTTACGGCCTAACAGGGCGTTGATCAGGGTGCTTTTGCCCACTCCGGTACCACCAAAGAAAACCAGGGTGTAGGTGCGCTGGGCCAGGATTTTTTGCGCTTCATCGATGCTAAATTGTGCTTCAGGCACGGCGCGGATGAGGTAATCACGGATACTGTCGATGGATTTTTGTAAATCGATCCACATGTCTACCTGTCCGGGGCTGATGTGGGGCAGGATTTCCAGTGATTCGCGCAGTTCTACATACTTGTCTTTTTTCTTAGGACTCATGGTACCTTCCTTTTTGAGATGAGGGATTGGGGATTGGAGTTTTTCTCAGTGCGGACCGTGCGGCTGCTACCAGACGGTTTTTTCTGGGTATTGATTTGTCTCCAATCTGGATGGTGTCTCTCCTGACGCCATTAATTTTATCGTTAACACATTACCATATACGCAGTGTGTTCGTAAAGGTTGCAGAGTGGAAAACGGCCGTTTTGAGGCTGTTCATGACTCATTTATATTATAAACTTGTCCAGGTCCGATCGGGGCATGATTAGGGGCAATATCCTATTTATTGTTTGCATGTTGGTTGTTACGATCCGGTGAGTATGGTTTAGTGTGTTCACAAAAATTAACATAATGAACCTCGCTGAACCCTATTGATTTAATTATCGTTCTATGATATGCTTATGACGCAGTGCGTTACAAAACGGTTGGGGAGCCGTCATTGAAGAGCGCAACAGAATATCGTTCCTGGCTGCCTGTTACTTTGGGAGTAGGTGTCCCATGCCAAGGGTGACAGCCGTATATTAAAATGTGGACACGAGAAAATGACGATGAATTTTGAAGAGATGCGGTATACGTTTTATACAAAAGATGGGCTGTTAATGGGGGTGCGTCACCTGCGTGGCGATGATGCTGTGTATCTGGTGGACATCTTTGAGCACATGAGTTCTAACAGCCGTTACCAACGTTTTCATCAAACGGCCGATCATTTCCATGCAGGGCGAATCTGGCATGAGGCAGAGGCGATTGCCAAAATGGATTGTGGCAAGCAATGCGGATTAATCTGCTTTGTTGACCTGCCCGAGCGCAAGAACGTGCCGGTGGGGGCGGCCCGGTATGTTTGCCTGGGTGATGGGCGGGCGGAAACGGCCGTTTCCATTCGGGATGATATGCAGGGTAAGGGCATTGGCACGGAACTATTGTCATTGTTGGCTGAAGAAGCGCGGCACAACGGCATCCAAAAACTGGTGGCTGACGTGATGAACGACAATAGGGGGATAATCAGCGTGATAAAAAAACTACCCTATGAAATGACCCGCAAACCTGAGGGGAGTTACGCCACGTTGGAGATTCACCTGGATCGCCTGAAGAAGATGAATGATAAATCGTTGGAAACGGCCGTTAGTGTCAGCTATTAAATCGTTTTCAGATTGGACCAATCTAAAACGATTGGGCAATCTTCCCCGGTCAATCATGAGCGCCTTCAATTTTTGAGGGCGCTTTTTTGATCCTGTTGGCCTACACCAGTTTTTCCTGCTTCACGTACTCTTCCGGTTTGATGGAAATCATCTGGCTGGCGCTGTCGTCGCCCATGCTGATGCCGTAGATGGTTTGCGCCGCCTGCACCGTGCCCCGGTTGTGGGTGATGATGATGAACTGCGTTTTCAGGCTCAATTCGCGCAGCAGTTCGCGGAAGCGGTTGATGTTGGCTTCGTCCAGGGCGGCGTCCACCTCGTCCATGATGCAGAATGGCGTGGGCGACACTTTGAGCAGTGAAAAGATGAGGGCGGCGGCAGTGAGTGAGCGTTCACCGCCGGAGAGCAGACCCAGCCCCTGTTCGCGGCGGTTGGGCAGGCGGGCGATGATGTCGACGCCGCTGATGGTCAGGTCGTCGGGATCGGTGAGCAGCAGGCGGGCCGCACCGCCGCCAAAAAGCTGGGTGAAGGTATCGCCGAAGACCTGGTTGACCTTGTCCACGGTGTCGGCAAAAGCGCGGGAAGTAAGGGTGTCCAGTTCGGCGATTACTTCGCGTAGTTGGGCGTCTGTCAGGGTGAGGTCTTCGACCTGTTGGCTGAGGAAGTCGTGACGTTCGGCGACTTCTTCGTATTCCTGGGGCGCGTCAGGGTTGATGGCGCCCATGCGCTGCATCTGACCGCGGTAGTTTTGGATGGCGCTTTCGATGTCGTCGGGCAGTTCAGTGACGATGGGAAGCTGCTGCACGACTTCGCCGATGGGCAGGGGATTGGCGCCGGTCTGATCTTCGTCATAGCTGAGAGCCACCAGGCCGAGGTCGGCTTTAATGCGGTCTTGCAGGCCGTGAACGGCCGTTTCCGTCTGGCTGAGCGTGATCTTCGCCTGGGTGTAGTGGGTTTCGCGCTCGTGGGTCAGTTTGTTGATAACGGCCGTTTCTTCTTCGACTTGCGCTATCTGCCGCCGGTTTTTGCTCAGTTCATCTTGCAGCGGCTGGAGCGTTTCGTCCAGGCGAACGGCCTCTGTTTGCAGGGCTTGCAGAGTGATTTCTTCATCGGTGAGCTGGTTGGCCTGCTGCTGGCGGCGCAGGTCGGCCAGGCGGTCTTGCAGGCGCTGGCGCTGGCGTTCCACCTGCTGTAAGGTGGCGCGGCGGCTGTCCACCACGGCCTGCCGTCCGGCGACGATGGTGCTGGCGGCGCTGATTTGCTGCTGGATGGCCTGTTTTTGCTGCTGCGCTTCGGCCACGGGCAGGGCGTCCAGGGCGGCGCGGGCGGCGTTGTGTTCCTGGGATAGGGTAACGGCCGTTTCCTGTTGGATACCAATTTCTGCCGTCAGGTTTTGGATGCGGGCTTGCAGCCGTTCAACTTCCTGCTGTTTCGTTTCCGCCTGCCGTTTCAGGTAGGTTTGCTGCTGTTCCAGCCGATCCAGGTCGCGTTGGGCCTGGGCGACGCGCTGGCTGCTTTCGTTTTGCAGGCGGGCGAAGCGGCGTTCTTCGTCTTGCAGGCGGTCGCTTTCCTTTTGTTTCTGGTCGATGAGGGCTTGTTTTTCGGCCAGACGGCTTTCGTGGGCGTCGAGCGCTTCTTTTTGTTTGTCGCTTTCCGCTTTCGTCTCGCGCCATTCTGTTTCGCGGGCGAGGGCGTTGTGGGGCGTGGAACGGCCGTTTTGTTCCACCAGGCCGCCGGCGTGGGCGATGAAGCCGGCCGGCGTGACGGCGGCGTATCCGGCGGGCAAGGTTTGGGCAAGCTGGTAGGCGCTGTGGGCGTCCGTTACCAGGAGGATGGCGCCCAGCAGGGCGTCGATGAGCGGTTTGACGACGGGATTGCCGCTGACCAGTTCATTGGCCCAGCCGATGACGGCTTTGTGGGCGGGCAGGGTGGGTTTGGCAGCAGGCTGCAAAGTGTCCAGGGCAACGGCCGTTAACGCCTGTTCCGGGTTGTCTTGCAAAAGCTGCCACAGGTTGGCCTGGTCGGGCAGGATGACGGTGGTCAGGCGGTGGGCCAGGGCGGCGGCGACGGCCGTTTCGTGCGCGGCGGGAATGGTGATAAGGCTGGCAAACTGGCCCAGGCTGCGGGCGCCGCCGCCGACCCGGCTCTCTTTCTGGCGCATCTGGTCGAGCATGTCGGCGCGGGTTTCCAGACGGGCCAGTTCCTGGCGGCGTTTGTTGAGGGCTGCCTGTTCGTCGCTGACTTCGCGGCGCAGGTTTTTCAGGTCGCGGAGGAGACTCTGGCGCTGGTCCTGGGCGGCGCTGCGCTGCTGGTTGAGTTCGTCCGTTTTGTTGTGGGCGGATTGGAGAACGGCCGTTAATTTTTGGCTTTGTTTCTCCAACTGCACGGTCTCGTCCGGCTGGCTGGGGCCGGCGGGCTGATTTTGTTCTTTGAGGCGTTCTTGCAGTTGGCTGAGCTGGCCTTCGGCCTGCGCCAGTTTGTTTTGGGCGGCGCGCTGGTCCAGCTCAAGCTGGCTGAGCGTCTTTTGCCAGCGCGTGATTTCGGTTTGCTGGCTGTGGAAGGTGGTGTTGAACTGGCGCAGTTCGGCCTGGTTTTGGTTCAGGCCGGCCTGGGCGCCTTCCAGTTCAGCGGTGGCTTCGGCGAGCTGCGTTTGGGCGGCGGCGTGCTGCTTTTCGATTTCGGGCTGGTCTTGTTCGATGTCGGCGAACTGGCGCTGGAGCGACGCCTGCCGTTCGTTGAGGATGGCGACCTGACGCCTGGCTTTTTCCAGTTGTTCGCGGATGTCTTCACGCTGTTGGCGGGTAACGGCCGTTTTCTCTTGCAAGTCGTTGAGGCGACGGCGGATGACGTCGATTTTGCCCTGCTGCACCAGATATTCCTGCCGCGCTTCCTGCCACACTTTTTCGGTGACCTGCGCGCGTTCCCGCGCCAGGCGCATGTCGAGTTTGGCTTGTTCCCACTGGTAACCATACCAGATGCGCAGCAGGTGGTGCAGGTCATGGGCGATTTGCTCGTAGTTTTGGGCGCGTTGGGCCTGTCGTTTGAGG
>JAWOGU010000656.1:0-7156 GCA_046496595.1 Chloroflexota bacterium | reverse complement strand
GACCGTCTTCAGCATCGCCAACGCCCTCTACGCCGTCCTCTTTGCTGAAGGCACCGCCAACTTCCTGCGCGTCAACACCTTTCGCAAAATCCAGACCTTCTCCTTTGGCAATCTGGATCGCTTCCGCACCGGCGACCTGCTCGTGCGCCTGACGGCTGACATCAACAACGTCAAAAGCGCCGTCTTGTTTGGCGTGATGAACCTCCTGCAAGCCCCTTTCACCATTCTCATGGTACTTGTCATCGGCGCCTATCTCGCCCCGAAGCAATTGCCCTTGCTTGTGGGGATCATGGTCGTTGTCTCCGTCGTCCTCTTCAGCCTGCTGTATAACATCCAAAAGCTGTTTATGACCCGTCAAAAAGCGCTGGATGTGGTCAACAACAGTCTGCAAGAAAACCTCTCCGGCGTGCGCGTGGTCAAGGCGTTTGTGCGCGAAAAGCACGAAATCCAACGCTTCGGCAAAGTCAGCGACGACCTGAAAGAGGCGGCGTTGGCCCCCGCCTACCGCATTGCCATCTTTCTGCCCACCGCCCAATCGCTGATCTACGTTAGTGTGATGGTGGTTTATTTTGTGATGGGGCGGGAAGTGATGGTGACGCAGACCCTCGCTCTGGGTGATGTGGTGGTATTCAGCCAACTTTTGGCCGCCGCCCTGGTGCCGATCACGATGCTGGCCTTTATTCTGCCCTTCATGGAGGCGGGCGAAGCGTCGTTGGGGCGCATTATCGAAGTGCTAAAAGACACGCCCGAAGTGCAAGACAAATCTGACGCCCGCCGCCTCGATCCGGCCAGCGTGAAAGGGCAGGTGGTCTTTGAAAACGCCTCCTTTGGCTACCGCGACAAAAACGGCCAACCGATGGGACAGGCGCTCCAGGGCATCAACCTGACCATTGAACCGGGCGAAACTGTGGGCTTTCTGGGGGCGACTGGCTCCGGGAAATCCTCGTTGGTCAATCTTATCCCCCGCTTTTATGACGTAACCGAAGGGCGGGTGCTGATTGACGGGGTGGACGTGCGCGACATTCCGCAAAAGCAGCTGCACAAAATTGTCGCCGTGGCCTTGCAAGAGGCGGTTCTCTTCACCGGCACGGTCCGCGGCAATATCTTGATGGGCAAGCGGGGCGGCGACGATGATGAGATGTTGGCGGCGGCCGAGGCGTCTGACGCCGACAGCTTTGTGCGCAATATCCCGGAGCAGTATGACGCGCCGGTGGCGCGGCGCGGGGCCAACTTCTCCGGCGGGCAGCGCCAGCGCCTTTCTATCGCTCGCGCCCTGGCCGCCGAGCCGAGAATTCTGATTCTGGACGACAGCACCAGCGCTCTGGACCTGGCGACCGAAGCCTACGTGCAGGGTGCGGTGCAGGAGATGATCAGCCAGACGACCAAGTTATATGTGGCCCAGCGCATCAGCACGGTGCTGACGGCCGACAAAATTGTGCTGCTGGATGGCGGCCGGCAGGTGGCTATGGGTAAGCACAACGATCTGGTGAAAAGCAGCCCGCTTTATCGGGAAATCTGCCTCTCGCAGTTGGGTATGGTGCCGGAACTGCATGAGGATGGAGATGAGCGGGAGAACGGCCGTTACGAGGTGATCAAATGAGCGCAACCCAAACAACTAAAAGCCAGGCCGCCAAAGACCCCCGCGCGGCCGCCCAAAACCCACCCCAAGCCAAACTCGCCACCGGCAAATTGCTCCGGCGGCTGATGGGCTACATCATTGCCAGCCGGGGTCGCTTCACACTGGCGATGGTCATGGTCTTCGTTTCCGTTCTGCTGGCCGCGCTGCTGCCTTACCTGATGGGGGAAGCGGTCAGCGTCATTGGCGGCAAAGGGGATATGGCCGATTTGCTGCGCATTCTGCTCTGGATGGGCATTGCAGCGGCCATTATGTGGGTGACGGGCTGGATTCGCAACCGCATCATGTCCTCTCTGGCAGAAGAAGGGTTGAACAACCTGCGTAAAGAGTTGTTCGACCACATCCAGACCCTCTCGCTGAACTTCTTTGACCGCCAGCCGATTGGCGAATTGATGAGCAGTGTGACCAACGACATGGAGGTGATTGGTAACTTTTTCTCGCGCGGGCTGAGTCAGGCGATAACGGCCGTTACCACCCTCGTTTTCGTCATCCTCTTCATGATCTTCCTCAGCATCCCCCTCACCATCACCACCATCGTCTTTCTCCCCTTCATGTTAGGCGTCGCCGCCCTGCTGGGGCGCGTGGCCGGGCCGGGCTTCGCCAAACTGCAAGAGCAGCTCAGCGAAACCAACGGTTTCATGGAGGAGACCCTCGTTGGGGCCAAAACGCTGATCACCTACCGCCAGCAGGAACAGGCCGGCGACACCATGGAAGACCTGAGCATCATCGCCCGCGACTTGGGAGCGCAAGCCTCGCTCGCCGGTCTGGTCACCGGGCCGCTGGTCAATGTGGTGCAAAGCACCCAACTCGCCTTCATTGCCTTGGTGGGGGCCATTCTCGCCATTCAGGGTTCATTGGAGATCGGCATCGTCGTCACCTTCCTCAACTATTCGGAAATGTTGCAAGGGCCGGTACAGCAGTTGAGCCAGATTTACAACACCGTCTTGCAAGCGGCGGCCGGGGCGCAGCGCGTGTTCGCCATCATGGATGAGAAGCCGACGGTGCAAGACAAACCGGGCGCGCGCCAGTTAACCAACGTCAGCGGTCTGGTAGCCGTCACCGACGTGGATTTCAGCTACGTGGCGGGGCGCAAAATTTTGCGCCACAACACCTTCGTCGCCCAGCCGGGACAAAAGATCGGCCTGGTCGGACCAACCGGCGCGGGCAAAAGCACCATCATGAACATCCTCACCCGCTACTACGACATTGACTCCGGCCTCATCGAACTGGATGGGGTCAACATCGCCGACTACAGTCAGGAGAGCCTGCGGCGCAGTGTGGGGCAGGTGTTACAAGAAGCGTTCCTCTTCTCCGATACGGTCATGAACAACCTGATATATGCCCGCGAAGGGGCCACGCCAGAGGAGTGCATCGCCGCTGCCAAGCAGGCCAACGCCCACGACTTCATCATGCAGCTGCCGCAGGGGTACGACACCATGCTGACCGAACGCGGCGCGAACCTCAGTCAGGGACAGCGGCAAATGCTCACCATTGCGCGGGCGATGGTCGCCCAGCCGAAGATTTTGATGCTCGATGAAGCGACCAGCAACGTGGATACGCGCACCGAAAAGCTGATTCAGGAAGGGTTGAAGAAGCTAATGGAAGGCAAGACCAGCTTCGTGGTCGCCCATCGGCTAAGCACTATTCAGGATTCCGACCAGATTTTGGTGATCAACAAGGGCGAGATTATCGAACGCGGGACGCACGAAGATCTGTTGGCTCAGAAAGGTTTCTACTATGACCTGTATATGAGTCAGTTTAAGGGCAAGCTGGCGCAGTTTGCCACTGCCTAAATGGAGCAAACAAGATGACGACAAAGAGCGATTACACAGCCGAAGAGTGGCGATTGATCACCGGACTGCCGTGGGCGGTAGGTCTGGCGGTTATTCTGGCAGAGGACAAGGGGGGACGCAAGGCGGCGAAGAAGGAGTTGGCGGCGTTGGCGGAAGCGCCCACACAGGTGGCGGCGACACTGCCCCACAATGCGCTGGTGCAATCGGCCTTGCCGGATGTTGCCGCCAGCGCGGCCGCCGAACGGATTCAGCCGTACAGCCGCGAGAAAGGGGAGACGGAGCAAATGATTTATCAGGACATCTACCGGATGTGCCAACAGCTTGCGGCGATTCTGGCTGAGAAATCTCCCTTTGACGAGCGGGAAGGGTATAAGCAGTTTGTGTTGGGAATCGGCCGCGTGGCGGCTGACGCGGTGGCCGATGCGGAGTTTTTGGGCATTGGCGGCGGTACATTGAGCGCCAATGAGCGTAAATTGCTGCGGGCGCTGGGTGAAGCGCTGCAGATAGTAGAGGAGGATTGAGAATGACAGACGAACGTGTGTCTCGTTTACCGGTTGTGGCCGGTTTTTCGGTGGCGGAACGGTATGAGATGGGGCAGAGCCAGCAAACGGCCGTTCCCCTCGCCGCCCATGCTGAATGGAACCCGCCCCAAGAGCGGGATATGGTGGGGTTGATTGAGGCTTCCAATAACGGCCGTGTCCCATCCCTTGTGCCCATCCGCCACGAGCGGATGCGGGCTACCCCATTCACTTTTTATCGTGGCGCACCGGCCGTCATGAGCTACGACCTGGCCCAAACCCCGGCCAGCAACATCAACGCCCAGTTGTGCGGCGACTGCCACATCAGTAACTTTGGCATGTACGCCTCCCCGGAACGACATCTTGTCTTCGACCTGAACGACTTCGACGAAACCCTGCCCGGCCCCTTCGAGTGGGACGTCAAACGCGCTGTCGCCTCCATCGTCATCGCCGCCCAAAACGCCAACCTCTCGGAAAAGGATGCCCGCAAGGCAGTCTTGGAGTTGCTGCGAATCTACCGGGAAAAGATAAACGAACTTGCCTACCGCAGCTACCTGGACACCTGGTACAGCCGGATCGAGGCCGACGTGTTCCTGGAAATGGTCAAGAAAAAGCACCTGAAAACGGCCGAAACCCAGTTGGCCCGGGTGCAAGGTAAAACCCGCCTGAAGGCATTTGACAAATTGACCGAAGTGGTGGATGGCGAACGGCGCATCGTTCACAACCCGCCGCTCCTTTACCGTCTGGATAAAAAGGAAGAAGGGGTGCGTGAAGCAATCCGCGAATTGTTTACCGCCTATTATGAATCACTGGAAGACAGCCGCAAACGACTGTTATCCCGTTATCGTTTTGTGGATGTGGCCCACAAGGTGGTGGGGGTGGGCAGTGTGGGCACGCGCTGTTTCATTTCACTCTGGTTGGGCATTGATGATGGTGATCCGCTGTTTTTGCAGGTCAAACAGGCGCGGCCATCGCTGTTGGAGCCATATCTAGGACACAGTGAATATGATCATCCGGGTCTGCGGGTGGTGACGGGGCAAAAACTGATGCAAGCCACCACGGATATTTTTCTTGGCCAGGGGCAGATAGGAGAGGAAACCTATTTCGTCCGGCAGTTGTATGACATGAAAGGGTCGGCCGACCTGGAGAAAATCCCCGCGCCGTACTTGAAACGGTATGCCGGGCTGTGTGGCGCAGTGCTGGCCCGCGCCCACGCCCGCAGCGGCGACGCGGTGCAAATTGCCGGCTACCTGGGCAATACGGATACGCTTGATCAGGCGCTGCTGGCGTTTGCGTTCAGATATGCGGCGCAGAATGAGAAGGATTGGAAGCAGTTTAAGAAGGCGGTGAAGAACGGCCGTTTGCCCATTACTTCCTCGCCCACAACCATGTAATGACATGAACCATACAACCGTCCTACTCAAAAACTTTAACTGGCGCATGTTACTGATGCGTTTGGTGGTCAACATGCTGGCGCTGCTCATCACGGTGCTGGTAACTCCCAAAGTCTTTTTTGTGGATCGCGGACTGGGTTCGTGGCTGCTCATGGCTGTCACCCTCGGTTTGCTCAATACGCTCATCAAGCCCATCATCCAGTTCCTCACCCTGCGCTTTATCTTCATCACCGGCGGCCTGGTACTGATTCTGATCAACGCCACGCTGTTGTACTTGCTCTCCTGGCTTCTGCCCAATCAGTTTGGCGTTGACAGCCTGTTATGGGCTATCGTCGCTGGCGCAGTGTTGGGCCTGACCAGCGCCTTTTTGGATAACTTCCTTGGCCTCACCCCACCCATTGTGTCTGACAAGTACCCGGAAATCCGGCAGCGGGTTAAAGACCGCCAGTTCTACCGTGTGCAGGCCGAACTCTCACGCATTGAGGCGCAAAAGAGCGGAGCCGGCCGTGAGCTGGCTGTCGCCAGAGCGATGATGATGGATACCGCGACCGAACCATTGGCATTCGGCGCCCAAGAAGGCAAAACGGCTGTATCAACTGCCCTGGATGGAGAGGACGGAAAATAGACATGGAACAGACATCAACCATAGACGCCATCCGCGAAAACCTGCGTTTGCAACAGGTATACAACGTCATGCTGCGTTACGGCCTCGACATGCTCTTTACCCGGTTTGGCATCGTCGGTGCGATGCGGCGGAAAATGCAGCGCTGGGTGTGGAACCTGCCTGATCATCTGGATATTCCCCCACTACCTACCAGAGTGCGCCTGATGATTGAGGAACTGGGGCCAACTTACGTCAAAGTCGGGCAAATTCTCTCCAGCCAGGCGTCCATTATTCCCCCGGAATGGGAAACAGAACTGGCGAAACTGCAAAGCGACGTGCCGGACTTTCCCGCCGCCCAGGTGCGCAGCATC
The DNA here is from genome assembly GCA_046496595.1 of Chloroflexota bacterium. GTDB lineage: Bacteria > Chloroflexota > Anaerolineae > Promineifilales > Promineifilaceae. The sequence continues at coordinate 840 of JAWOGU010000656.1, read as the reverse complement.
ATAATTCAGGAACTTAAAGCGCCGCCCGAACAGCTTTTCGCCACCTTCGAGCCGACGCCGTTCGCCGCCGCTTCCACCGCTCAGGTCCACCACGCGACACTGCATGATGGCACGCGGGTGGTGGTCAAAGTGCAGCGCCCCAACATTCACACCCAGATGAAGGCTGACGTAGGCATCATGATCAATGCCGCGCAAGTCATTTCTCGCCGCAGTCAAGCCCTGCGTGCTGTAGACTTGCCCGGCATGGTGCAACAGTTCGGCGCCAACGCCATCCGTGAACTTAACTATTCCGGCGAAGCCTATAACGCCTTCCGTCTGGAAAAAAACATGGTCGGTTGTCCCGGCGTCCACATCCCCCGCATCTACGGCGCCTATTCTACCAGCCGTGTACTGACGATGGAATTTATTCACGGCGTCAAAATCAGCGATCTGGAGGCCATAGACGCGGCGGGCGTAGATCGTCAAGCTCTGGCAAACAATACCCTGCGTGCGCTGGTCAAGCAGTTGATGATTGACGGCTTTTTCCACGCCGACCCCCATCCGGGCAATCTGCTCGTCAACCTGGAAACAGGCGATGTAACCTTTATAGACACCGGCATGGTGGGCGAACTGGATTTGCCCCAGCGCCTTAACTTGATCCAACTGCTAATAACCTTTGGTGCTAGTTCATAGGCTGAACTCGGCGATGGAAAAATGGACACACCCATCTTCATCAACCTGAATACCATTCCATTGAACCAGTGTATTGAACAGAGCCATCGTGTAGGCAAGTCGGCTTTGGAAATACGACCAGGCGCGATGCATCACCTTCTTAAAATGACAGACCAAAGTCAACATCGA
>JAWOGU010000623.1:0-7513 GCA_046496595.1 Chloroflexota bacterium | reverse complement strand
CCAGCGAGACGCTCATGAGCCACAACAGCCGCCGCTTCTGGCTGAGCCAGGCCGCCGCCCCCGCGCCCAGCGCCAGCAGCAGGTAGACGCAGGCCGCCGCCAGCGGGTCCAGCCAGGACCACAAAGCAGCCAAGACTACCAACAGCGATGCCACCATAACGGCCGTTCGCCCGGCTGCTTTAGAAAATTCATCATCGTTCTGACGGTGCAGCACGGCGGCGGTGGCAAAGTAAAAGGGGGCCAACAGCAGCCAGCCCAGGCCAAACCAGGCGACAGCCACCTGCCACACGGCAAACAAGGGGCGCATCGTCAGCCAGAGGGCGATGGGGAAGGTGAGAGCAGTGGCCCACACCAGCGTTTGTAAACGGAGGCGGCGGGTCATCACCAGCAGGGTCAGGCCGCCCAGCCACCAGCTTGCCGCCAGGGAGAGATAAAATGCAAATGAACTGCCGCCCACCAGCACAGACCAGGCCGCCCCCACCAGCATCGCAGGCACGGCCACAGCCAGGGCGATGTGGCCGAACGGCGCGGCCAAAAACTGCCAGCGTGTGCGGCGCGGCAGCCCTTCACCGGCGGCCGCCAACCCAAATGTGACGGTGGTAACGGCCGTTAACCACCATTCAACCGGTACGCCCAGCAGGTTCAGCCCCGCCAGGGTCAGACTGCCCAGCGCCAGCGCCACCAGATAGCCAAAAAAGGCGGCTTGCAGCAGCGCCGCCGCCAGCAGGTAGACGCCCAGGCACACCACCGAAGTCACCAGCCAGACGGTGGGCCAACTGTCCGCCGGAAAACCGCCGGAGATGTAGTAGGCGTAAAAATCAAGGGGAATCAGGAGGGCGGCAACGGCCGTTAAGGCAATGCCCGAGCCTTCCAGTTTCATGCGGGTGCGCACATACCAGCCCAGGACAAAAAAGGAAGTCGTCATGCTGCCCAAAAAGGCAATCTGCGCCAGCGGTGGGAAGGTGTCCCAATTCCACACCACCCAGGACACGCCGGAAGCCAATAGCAGAATGACGCCTAAAAACAACAGCGCTTGCAGCGTGCGCTCGGAGAGTAAACTGTCCCACACCTGATCCCAGGTTAAGGACGGCCGCTGCCACCGTTTCTGCTTGATAACTTCTTCTGCTGAATCGATTTCAGCCTCGTCACCCAGGTCCAGGGTTCCGACGGCGGGGGCGCGGCGCAGACCGGCTTCGATTTCCAGCGTTTCGATCAGGGCTTGCTGTTCCGCCGCAATCCGGGTCCAGCCTGCCTCACTTAGCTGACCGGCAAAATATAAAGCCTGGGCTAATTCCAGAATATGTTTCTGTTCATCCAGGCGGCGTAGGGTGTATTTGGGACCGGTTGTAGACAGTGTGCCAAAGGGCGCGTCTTCCAATCGTTGATCAATCGCCTGCATTTCCCTGGCTGTCTGAGCTTGTTTTTCTTGCGCCAGGTCTGATGCTACCCAGCCCTGGTTCATCCAACGGACCCAGGCTTGCTGGACAGTTTGCAAACGGCTGACCCGTACGCGCAGGTCATGGGCCTCGGCGGCGTCGGGCGGCGGCTGGCGCAGCCCCAGTTCAATTTCAAGGGTTTTGAGCTGTTGGCTGTAGTTTTGGGCCAGGGGGGACAAATAGAGGCTGGGGATTTGCCAATGGCTCATTTCCGCCAATAAAAAAGTCAGGTTAGACCAGTGCTGTAGGGAACGGCCGTTTCCGCTAAAGCCACACGCAGAACAGGAGATTGCCGTTTCCGCAACAGCGGCACGACAATGCGGGCAATCCATAGCTCACCTCCTGGTGAAGAAAAAGATGCAGAGAATTTTCTGCAAACGTCACTTACGCTGTTCTTAATTGTACAACACTTTGTCACGCCAAAATGTGACGCAGGGTAAGCAGGTGCAGCACTTGAGTGCTTTTTCGACAGAGTAGAAAGCCGTTACATTTTGCACCGGATGGCAATCCCCTCTAAAATTCGTGAATAAATCCCTATTTACCCGGAGGAAGTGACGATGGAAGACGTATTAGCAAAATTACTGGCGGCCCAGGCAGAATTGACGCCGCAGTTTAAAGCCTTAAGCGCCACCATGAGCAGTTTGAAAACGGCCGTTCGCCTGGCCGGTGAAGAGAAAGCAGACGCCTTGCCCATGCACAAAGCGCTGACCAAACTGGAAACTGCCGCCGCCGACGTAGAAAGTGAAACGCTGGACGCCGCCGTTTCTTCCTTTGCTGCTGCCACCCAGGCGGCTCTGGACGACCTGGCCTTTGCTTTCGCCAAAGATTTGCGCGAAGAATTTGAAAAACGCGGCGAAACGGTCGAAGGCCGTCCGCCGGTTCTCGCCGTGGGTGATCTCACCTTCAAAATTGAGATGGCCTCGCGTAAAGGGCAGTGGCTCTACGGCAAAGAACCGCTGACCAAACCCATTCCTCTCTCGCTCACCGGCATTCTTAAAGCGTATGATCAGCAGGCGAAGCGCATTACTGCGCGCAAACTGGAAGAAGCATTCCTGCCGGAACTGCAAAAGGCATGGCAAGATTGTGTGGACAAGCGGAAGCAGCGGCCGAGCGGGGGTCGGATCAACATCATCGAGGTATACAGCCAGCTTATCCTCAACCGGCAAAACGCCCGCTTCTGGAACCAGCCATCGCGCAGCACCTTTAAGGATTATGAACGGGAATTGTTTGTGCGTGACCTGGTTTTGGCGCAGGTGCAAGGGGATGCCCCCTTCAACCTGGGCGTGGCGACTAAAAATCAGACGGAACAGACCAGCCGCTCTTTGTGGCTGCCGGAAACGGCCGTTTCCGGCCAATATTACAGCGAAATCACCTTTGCTGAAGGATGAACAATGAACAATGAACGATGAAATCTCCCGGCCTCTGGCCCGGCACATCATCGAAATTTTGGGCAGCTATGGCACGCCGCCGGTACGCGGTGTGCAATATTTTAACGTGGGCAACCAGTCGCTGCTGGATGCGTTGGATAAGTTTTATCTCTCAACCTATCTGCAGGACGGCGGCGCGGCCTACAAAATGGTCATCGGCGACTATGGCAGTGGCAAGTCCCACTTCCTTTACTGCCTGCGCGACGTGGCCTGGGCGCGGAATTTCGTCGTCGCCAAAGTGGACCTCAGCCCGGTGGAAACGCCCTATAACGATCAGAAGAAGGTGTACGAAGCCGTGGCCCAACACATCATCTGGCATGAAAGCGACGAAAGCTTCAGTGATGAGACGGGTTTGACGCGCTTCCTGGAAGGCACGCTGCTGCGCATTGTTGGCGGCCCGTTAAGCCTGGAAACGCTGGCGAACCCGTTGTATCGCGGCCTGATTGACACCCTGGAAGCGACGTCCATCGACAGCCCGGCTTACCAAACGGCCGTTCTCGCTTATTTTGATGCCCTCATCCGTCACAATGAAGACCGGCTCGACTCCCTCACCCGCTGGCTCATGGGCGAAACGACCAGTCCCGAAGACACCAAAATCTTGCGCGAAATCGGCGTCACCGGCAAAATCAACAAACCCAACGCCTTCCGTATGCTGCGCTCCCTCTGCCAGATCATCCGAACCTTGAGTTACAGCGGCCTGGTCCTGCTCTTTGACGAGGTTGACCGCATGGCCTCTGTCGGCGGCAAGGCGGAAAGGATGGCGACCGACACCCTGCGCGAAGTGATTGACCGCACCCGTGAAGATTTGCCGGGCGCCATGTTTGTTTATGCCGTGCCGCCGCAGTTCATCAACGACATCGTGCCCAAATACCCGGCCCTACAGCAGCGCGTGCGCGCTCCGGGCCAATTCAGCCAGATGAACCACTTCAGCCCGCTGATCAGCCTGGACAGGCTCGATCTGGACGAAGATGATTTGATGCTGGCAATTGGCGAAAAGCTGATTCCCATCTACGAAGCCGCTTTTGACATACAGCTAGACCATACGGTACAACGCGCCAACGCCGTCATCATGGCAAACGTGGCGCGGGACGTGTTCCTGGACATCAGCCACCGCCGCCTGTTTGTCAAATCCTTCGTGGTGGAACTATCGCGCCAACATTATGGCGAAGAACACACCATCACCGAAGCCGAAGCCCAGGCCATCCTGCGCGGCCAAATCGATGAACTTTCCGGCGGAGAAACACCGCCGTATTAAAGGATGAAGGATGAAGGGATCTTGTTTATCCTTCATCCTTCATAATTTCTTATGATTGGACAACAAGTTGAACATCCACAATTTGGGCCAGGGCAGATAACGGCCGTTTACCGCAACGGCTTAGAATGGCTGGTGAGGTTTGAAAACGGGCTGCGCTTTCGGCGGCCGGCCAGCGAATTTAACGGGGTTGGTCTGCCTCTGGCCGAAACACAGCCGATCTACGCCGTTCCCTTCCAACCGGCGCCCATGCCGCCAAACCAGCTTGACGCCCGGCAGTTGATCGAATCACTGCGCGTCGGCATTGCCCCGGCCCACCACGTGCCGGAATTAACCATTGATTTGCAGGCCGAGCGAGAAAGCCTGATTCGCGGTTTAAACCAGGCGCATCAACAGGGCGGGGCTGTGCGGGCGGTCGTGGGTGAATATGGCTACGGCAAAAGCCACCTGGTTGAGCTGACCACGCAAGAAGCATTAAACCGCAATTTTCTGGTCGCCGCCGTCAGTCTGGACCTGTCCGAACTGCCGCCACACCAGCCCTTTGCCATCTACCGGGAGGCTATGCGCCACCTGCACTACCCGGATACGGATGAACGAGGGTTAGGACCGCTGCTGGAGAAAACGGCCGTTCAGCCCCACACCCTCTCCCAACTACAAGCGCACTCCCCGGCAGAACGGGATCCCCTGGTTATCGCGCTGCAAGCCATCGCCAACACCCCCTCATCCAGGCGGCGGCAGGCGTGGCAAAACTGGTTGATGGGCGGCCGGCGTGTCACCCTGATGAACAAAGCCATGCCGCGCGGCGTCAAATTCCCATCCATTTACAAAGTCGGGCACAATGCGCGGCAAATCGCTTATTTGTTCACGGCCGTTTCCGCCCTGGCGCGTCTGGGTAATTACAGCGGTCTCTGCCTGCTGGTTGACGAAGCCGAAAGCTATTCCTTGCTGCGCCCCTATCAACGCCCTAAAGCCAGCCTCTTCTTCCAGGCCATGATCTACGCCGCCCAGCGCAGCCAGCAGGATAAAATTCACGCAGACCAGTTTCCCCAACACCGCTGGTGCGACTATCCCATGGCCTATGATCAGGGACAGTCGCTCTTTTTCCTCTTCACCATCACCCGCAGCGACAACCGCCTGCCTTTAGACGAGTGGCTGGCCGCCGACGAAATTTTCAACCTGGATCCGGACGCCGAACCCCAGGAAGTGGGCCAGTTTTTGCAGCGCATTCTCGCCTACCACGCCCAGGCTTACCAGTACGAACCGGGCGACCGCCAGACGCAAATCCGGCGCGGCGCGGCTGAACATCTGGCAATGGGGGTGAGAAACGGCCGTTTATCCATGCGCAGCGTCGTTCGTTTAGCCGTGGAACTCTACGACCTGCTCTACCTCCACCCCGACTACGACGTCGCCACCCTGCTCGACGAACTCCGCGCCCAGGTGCGGTAATTCGTGATGCTGACTCAAGAAGGGGTCAAAGAACGAATTCCCCGCACCTGGCCCCTGTTTTTTGCCCGCCACGGCCGTTTTACCCCCGTGCAGCAGCAGGCCATCCCGCCCATCCTGGATGGTCTCGACACGCTCGTCGTCGCCGCCACCGCTTCCGGCAAAACCGAAGCCGTCATCGCGCCTCTGCTGGAACGCCTCTGGCCGACGCTTCAATCTCCAAGCTCCGGTTTGCAAATGCTCTACATTTGCCCCACCCGCGCCTTAGTGCGTGACTTGTACGAACGCTTGCAGCCTGTTTTGGCGCAAACGGCCGTTACCCTCGGCATGAAAACGAGCGACGTCACCCTGTCACAGCAGATGCCCGCCATTCTGCTCACCACCCCCGAATCCACCGATTCCCTGCTCACCCGCGCGCCCAAACTGTTTTTAGACGTGCAGGCCATCGTCCTGGACGAGATTCACCTGTTCGACAATACGCCGCGCGGCGACCACCTGCGCTGCCTGCTGCCGCGCATCGAGCGCATCCGCCAGTACAAGCGGCCCGAGATCCCTCCGGCGCAGCGCGTGGCCTTATCGGCCACTGTGCCACACCCTGCGGGTGTAATGGCGCGCTACTTACACGACAGCGTGCTGGTGCAGGTTCCGGGCGGGCGTGACATTGAAGCCGAAATACGGCCGTTATACGACCTGACCGAACTGGCGGCATCCCTGGAACAGCGCACTGCTTTCAAATCGCTGGTCTTTTGTAATTCGCGGGATGAGGTGGAGGAAACGGCCGTTTTCCTGCGCCAGCAGCTCGCCTTCCACGCCGACATCTTCGTCCACTACAGTAACCTGGACGCCGCTGTGCGCCGCGAAGTAGAAGAACGATTTGCCGCCTCCGCCACAGCCGTTTGCGTTTGCACTTCCACTCTGGAACTGGGGATAGACATCGGCTCCGTAGATGAGGTGGTGCTGTTGGGCGCGCCGCCTAACCTCAACTCGTTCAGCCAGCGCATTGGCCGCGGTGGTCGGCGTACCAGCCAGACGCAGGTATTGTGTATGCCTAAATCGCCGGGCGAATGGGCGCGGTTTGAAGCGTTTTTGGGATTGGCAAGTGGCGCGTGGCAAGTGGCAAGTAGTGAAAACCTGCAACCTGCAACTTGCAACTTGCCACCCAATCAAGTTGAAGATGTCACTACCTATTCTTTCCGCCCTTCCGTTTTGGTGCAGCAAATATTCAGCCTGATCAAGCAAAGTCCCACCGGCGGCATCCTCCTGGCCGACTTGCGCCGGATTGCGCCGCCGGAAGCATCGAGCGAAACCATCCGCAAAATTGTGGCCCAGTTGGCGCTCACGGGCTACCTGCAACCGGGCCGCCCCGGCGAGTGGAAGCCGGACGAGAAACTGCAAGAGTTGATAGACCAACATGAAATCTACACGAATATGGGCGCGGATGTGTTGGGTGTAACGGCCGTTAACGCCCACACCGGCCAAACCATCGCCTACACGGATCGCAGCTATCCACCGGGTATGGTCGTGTTATTCGGCGGCCAGCCCATGAAAGTAACCTGGGTGGAACGGTTCCGCTTTGGCCTGTCGCCTGCGCCGGGCGCTCCTGTAGACGACATTTTGCGCTTTCGCAAGGTGTCTGCCGCCATCCCTTTCATGGTGGCGCAGACTGTAGCGCGCGCGTTAAACATCCCGGCTAACAAAATGCCCGTCTTGCCACATGAGACGGGCGGCTTTCTGTTTCACTTTTGGGGCACGCTGTGGGGAGAGTTGTTAACGGCCGTTCTCGTTTCACAAGGCGTCAGCGCTGAACCGGTCAACGAATACTGCCTGTTCGTGCGCCAACCCCTGGATCGCCTGCCAGCCTGTCCGCAAAAACCCCTCAACAAGGCAGCCCGCGACATCATCGTCACCCTGGGCAATCGCCTGGAGATGGGGCGCTTTCAGCGTCTCCTGCCCGC
>JAWOGU010000604.1:0-6377 GCA_046496595.1 Chloroflexota bacterium | reverse complement strand
GCCGCCTCCAGATACGATTCACCCGGTCTAAATTTCTCAGACGGCGGCTGATTTCGGAATCGGCGGCTGCCATTTTCCATGATCTGCTCCGCTTCCAACAGCACCTGCCGTTCCCGCCGAATGACAACCTGCACCACCTGCACAATACGGCGCGGTGGATTCTCCAGAAGAACAATCTCGCCAGAAGCAATTTCATCCCAGAGATGAATGACACTCTTGGCGTTACCCTCTCCCCATAATGATGTGTCAATGTTGTGGTCGTTGAGCCAGATAATCAGTTCATTGATGTATTTGAAAGAACCAATCACCCGGCAGTGAGAGTTGGTTGTGGACATGGAGAATATAATAACTGACACCCTTGTTGACCGCTATAGGACAAGGGAATTATCAGCAGCGTTTTTTTACCAAAAACTATAACGAAAGCTCAAGTTGAGCCAGACATTCCCTGAAATTTAAACGGCCAAACCCCATGCGCACATGCCCGTCGCCATATCCCAGACGGGTGCTGGGCAGCAGCAAAACACCAGACTCTCGGGCCAACCGCCGGCAGTAGGCTTCAGCCGAAGGCACATGCAAGCCTACCAACGCCACAGAACCGGCTGCCGGCCACCGCCAGACAAATAAATCAGGCCGGCGCGCAAAAAACGCCTCCGCAAGCTGCAAGTTATCGTGAATGATTTTCCGGCTGCGCGCCGTCAACTGCTCGTGGACTTGCAGCGCCGCCTGCGCCAGGAATTCGCTGGGCGCGGCTGAGCAGATGGTGGTATAGAACTTCCAGTTAATCAGCTCCCGCCGCACCGCCTCGTCGCGCACAATCAGCCAGCCGGAACGCAGGCCGGGCAGGCCATGGGCTTTAGACAACCCGGACAGGATGATGGCGCGTTCATATTGGGTCACGGCGGAAGGTAAGGGAGAACGGCCGTTTCCCTCCAACCCCCTGTACATTTCATCGCAAAACAGCCAGATTCCGCGCCGCCGCGCAATCTCGATAATCGCCTGAAACTCTTCCGGTGTGGGCAAAAAGCCGGTGGGATTGTGCGGGAAATTGACTACGATCAGGCGCGTCTTATCCGTCACCAGTGACTCCAGGCGAGACAAATTAATCTGCCAACGGCCGTTTCCCGCCTCCACCTCCCATTTATCCACGTTGCCGCTCACATGCTCCGCCAGATTCAGCAGCGACTCATAAGCCGGCGTCAGTACCACCACGTGATCGCCCGGTTCCAGCAAGGCGCGCATGGCAATATAAATGCCTTCCTCCGGCGCAGACAGCGACACCACCTCCGCCGCCGTAATACCCGCATACAGCGCCGCAATCTGCGCCCGCAGTTCCGGCTGCCCCTGCGACTCCGTATAACCCAAACGCAGCCCGTCCAGAGCGGCCATGTCCCTGCCCGCCAGCGCCAGCAGTTCTCCCACCGTCATACTCTCACAGTCAGAAGCGCACAACACATATGGCGTCGTAAACTCATACACCGCAAAAAATTCCTCAATCGAAAACGGCGCAATCTTCATCACAACCTCCTTCAAAAAGATAGAGTGTAGAGTGTAGAGAAGAATGCCCAACTATCTCTCCACTCCATCTCTATCTCTCCACTCTATCTCTACACTCTCGTTCTCGCTTCATGCTATCATACCCCCACATTCTTTCAGGAGCATCACCCATGAGCAACATTCTGGTATCCGGCCTGATCAACATCGAAACCACCCTCAAAGTCGACAGCTTTCCGCTCACCTATGAGCCGGTGCGCTATCCATTTTGGGGTGTAAACAGCACCGTCTCCGGCGTGGGCTACAACGTCGCCAGGGCGCTCACCACCCTGGGCGACCAGGTATCGTTCTTCTCTCTCAGCGGCAAAGACCTGCTGGGCGGCGTCGTGCAAACGGCGCTGGCCCAAGACGCCATCCCAGCCCGCAATGTCCTACCTCTACTCGACCAAACTGCCCAATCCGTGATTGTTTATGAGCCTTCCGGGCGGCGGCAAATTCACGTTGACCTGAAAAACATCCAGGAATTTGAATATCCGCTGCACCGCTTCACTGAGGCGCTGCCAGTCTGCGATCTGGCCGTGTTATGCAACATCAACTTCAGCCGCCCGTTTCTGGCAGCCGCCCAGGCCGCCGCCAAACCCATTGCCACAGACGTGCATACCATCTCCAATCTGGAAGACGATTACAACCGGGATTTCATGGCGGCGGCCTGCATCCTCTTTATGAGCAATGAAAAACTGCCCTGCTCGCCGGAAGAATGGGCGCGGCGCCTGCAAAACCGGTACGGCACGCCCATTGTCGTTATAGGACTGGGCGGCGAGGGCGCGCTGCTGGCGGTGAAGGACGGCCATTTTATGGAACGTGTGCCAGCCGTCACCACCCGCCCCATCGTCAACACCATCGGCGCCGGCGATGCTTTGTTTTCCAGCTTCGTCCACGTCTTCAGCCGGACCAATGACCCCTATCTGGCGCTGCGGCAGGCGGTGGTATTTGCTTCTTACAAGATTGGGGAAACCGGGGCGGCGCAGGGATTTTTAACGGCCGTTGCCCTGCAAAACCTCTACGAGTCAACAAAAAGATAATCTCACTACCGCGCTAATTCAATTGATCTTCTTCAACCGGCAGGGCGCCTGGAACAGCTGCCAGAAACGCTTCGAAATCTGCTCTGCTGCCTTTTTCCGCTTCTTCGCGCAAATAGTCCACCGTACGCAATGCACTAATTTTTTCTGCGGCAGCTAATGTCAAAAACTGATTAATAGAAACACCTTCGGCCTTTGCCAGAAGTTTAATTTCTTTGTGCAAGCTTTCTGGTAAACGAATCGTTAAAGTGGTCATTAGATTTCTCCAATTTCAATGAGGAAATCACGGGGTGTAACGGCCTTGACGCCAAACGCCTCACTCCCTCGAAAATCTCTCAAATTGAAGGTGATAGTTCTGGTAGCTCTGGCAGAAGCAGCCAGTTCAAGAACCATATCATCTTTGCTATCAGGTAAAAACGGCCGCCAATGAAAATAGATTTCTTGCAAATGTGCCTGAGATACCAGATAACGAACCGCCCCTAAAACTTGTTTTTCAGTTAAGCCAATCAACAAATGTTTGGGTCTGGTTAAAACATCTAAATATTCAAGATACAAAGGTAACGAAAGGCAAATCTGAAATCGCGTATCAGGTATCAGCTTCAAAATCTGATAAGATGCCCCCAGACGTGAACGCGATGCCGCTACCAAAATATTTGTATCCAAAACAACTCTCATGGTATCAAATATGCCACCACGCCCAAAGAATGTCAAGTGTTATTTGCTTAATAAAGGCCTAACGATACACCTGGGCCGCGCTGTTCCGCAGTTCCACGTAAATGGGATGCAGGCAAACAATAATCTCCGCCAATCGCCCGCCAATTTTTGCCTGGTATGCCGTCGTCAGATCCTCCTCCGGCACAACCTCGTAAATCTTCGTCCAGCCTCGATCCCACATTTCCGCCTCGATGGAACTGCCCAGCGTATCCTTGATTTCAAACAGGTGGCGGCGAAAGCCATGCAGCAACAGCCGGTTCAACTGCTTGTCGCTCGCTTCGCAGTGAAAACCCAGCTCCCAACCGCCGCCGCGTATCGCCTTCGATACCTCATAATGCAAACGTGGTTCGCCATAGTGGAACTGTACCAACCACTGCCAGGGCTGGCGCACCTGTATGCCTTGCAGCAGCGGCGGCAGCTGCGCCACCACCACCTCAGGCAGTGTTTGCAGGAATTTGTTGCGAGAAAGAGAAGACATAGTTGAAGGATGAAGGATGAGAGCTAACAGCTTACAGCTTACAGCTAACAGCTTACATGCTACAATACCCTCGTCATTATAGTGCGTTCTAGCGGGAAGGGAAAAGACCCATGCCGGATAAACAACACACCTTTGGTCAGTTTGAAACGCCGCCGGACGTGGCGGATTTGCTGCTTGGTTTTTGCCTGCGCCGGCCCACGGACAGGCTGTTGGACCCCAGCTGCGGCGAAGGAGCGTTTTTAAGCCGCGCCGCCCAATGGCTGGACTGGCTCACAGACCGGCGCGGCGACATCCCGGAGGATGCGCTGTGGGGCATTGAACTGGACCCGCAAACGGCCGTTTCCGCCCAAACCGCTCTCCCCCAGGCCCACATCACCAACCAGAACTTCTTCACCACCACGCCGGATGGTAAACGGCCGTTCGACGCCATCATCGGCAATCCGCCCTACACCCGCGCCGAATGGCTCGGCCAGCTCCACGACGACGCCGGGCAGCAGTTGGCCCTGTTCGACAGCCTGTCCGCCGCCGACGGCCTGCCCGCCACCGACAAAAAACTGCTCATGCCCGCGCCGCTGTGGGACAGCCTGGGTGGGCGTTCCGGTCTGCACGCCTACTTCTTCCTCCACGGCACAAACTTTCTGCGCGAGGGTGGCCGCTTTGGTTTTGTCGTGCCCAATGCCTGGCTGGACGTGGCCTACGGCGAGCGGCTCAAACAATATTTACTCGACCATTACAAAATCCTGGCCATCATCGAATCAGACGTTGAACACTGGTTCAGCAGCGCCAAAATCAACACCTGCCTCATCGTCCTGGAAAAATGCAGCGGACCCAACCGCCGCGCCGCCAATCTGGTGCGCCTGGTGCGTCTGAAACGGCCGTTAGCCGCCCTCATCCCCTTCCCTCTTTCTGACTACCGCCGCCAGCAAGCCGTTGAACGCCTTGTCACCCGCCTGCTGCCCGGCGCCAGCCGCACCGCCGACGACGCCGCCATCCGCGTGAGCGCCCAAAGTGATATGCGCCCTGCCGCTCGCTGGGGACTCATGCTGCGCGCCCCGGACGTCGTCGGCCAGAGCCGCCTGCAAAGCAGCTTGCGCCCGCTCCATGATTGGGCGACTGTGCAGCGCGGCTTCACCACCGGCGCCAACGACTTTTTCTATCTCGACGCCAAAACCAGCGCCCACTGGCAAATCGAACCGCAGTTCCGCCGCCCGCTGCTCAAATCCCTGCGCGGCCTCAACCGCCTCACTCTCACCACTGCCGACTGCAAACATGAACTGCTCTGGATTCCGCCAGACGCCACCCTGACGGGAACAGGCGCCGCCGCTTACCTGGCCTGGGCCGAAACCGAAGGCATAAACCAGCGGTCCACCTGCGCCAACCGCCAGCCGTGGTACAGCCTGCCCATGCAGCCGCTCGCCCGCCTCATCCTGCCCAAAGGCATCTGGCGGCGGCACATGGCCCCGCTGCTGGCCGAATCCCTGCCCGTTGACCAGCAGCTTTACCAGATTCAACTGCCGCCCGGCATTCAGCCGGAAACCGCCGCCGCCCTGCTCAACAGCGCCTGGTTCGCCCTGCAATGTGAACTCCACGGCCGCGTCAACTTTGGCGCAGGGGTACTCTGGCTGGCGGCCTACGAACTGGGCCGCATCCCCCTGCCCGACCCGCGCGCCCTTACCCCGCAGCAAACCGCCCATCTCGCCCAACTCTTCACAACCCTGGCGCAACGGCCGTTCCCCACCACCGAAGACGACCTCCACCATCCCGACCGTCAGGCTCTGGACGCCGCCGTCTTTGACCTGATTGGGCTGAACGATGAAGAGAGAACGGCCGTTCTCACCAGCCTCCAGGAACGCATCAACGCCCGGAAGAAATAAAAAGCTGTAAGCCGTAAGCTATAAGCTGTAAGCCAACAGCTAACAGCTAACAGCCAACAGCTAACACCTAAAAATTTTCACGTCTTCTATGCGTGTTATAATCCCATTGCCCACTACAATGAAGCACGGAGCAGCAATGAACTTATCAGAGCAGTACGACATCGTTTACAACCGGCTAAAAGACAAATATGGCGAACCCACCTGGCGGCAGCATCTGCCACCCGTAGACGAGCTTGTCAGCACCATCCTCTCCCAATCCACCTCCGACACCAACCGGGATAAAGGCTTCTACGCCCTCAAAGAACGGTATGCGGATTGGGAAAGCGTCATGAATGCGCCGGAAGCGGACATTGTCGAAACCATTCGTCCGGCCGGTTTAGCCAACCAGAAAGGACCGCGTATCCAGGCAGCCCTGCGCACCATTGTTGAGCAGCGCGGCGCACTCTCATTAGATTTTTTAGGCGCTTTGTCTCTAGACGAAGCCAAAGCGTGGCTGGTTAACATCAACGGCGTCGGACCGAAAACGGCCGCTATCATCATGCTCTTCGCCTTCGACCGGCCTGCTTTCCCGGTAGACACCCACGTTCACCGCATCACGCAGCGCCTGGGCATGATTGGGCCTAAAGTCACGGCTGACAAAGCCCACAATCTATTGGAAAATGGTACCAGGCCCGATACTTACTACGCCATGCACCTGAACCTGATCCGGCATGGCCGGGAAACCTGCACAGCCCGACAACC
>JAWOGU010000545.1:0-4692 GCA_046496595.1 Chloroflexota bacterium | reverse complement strand
AAATGACGTCAGATTGATGGGTTGAATTGTACCAGTCTAAAAATCGCTTACTACTTTTTATCTGGCATTAATCTTGACTCTGCCGAAAAAAGCTCACGCAAAGGCGCAAAGACGCAAAGTTACTCGAGAGAAAAATCTGCGCCATCTGCGAAATCTGTGGTTTTTTCAGTGCAGTCAATCTTGCCTGCTATTTTGTAGACATGGCGGAATAAACCATATGCTTCTGCAATACAAACTTATAACCAGAGCATATTTCTGGGAATATTCGCCTCCTGGGTTCTTAGGAACTATGAGGACGTTGAGTTAGTGGGAGTTGGAGTGGGAGTCTTTTGATTTAATTTTACAATACAGATTACTATTTGAACTACGATACTAACCGTTTCATTCCTGTTTTCAACCCGCTAATTTAATACAAGGTAACCATTGTTTCAACATATTGCCGATCTTAGAGTTATTATCTTACATAAAGCCTTACACGGCAGACGATGTCCTCAATCCTTAAGAGGGGGTGAGACATAGGCGTTTAGCCGCTCCACGTAATGTTTCAGACCGATTTCATCTTCAATTCGTTGACGGCCGTTTTCCCCCATCTTGCGCGCCATATCACGATTTTGCAACAGAGATTGGATAGCCTCCCGCAGCGCCTCCGGGTCTTCCGGCGGCGCGTAAAGGCCATTCACCTGGTCGATCAGAATATCCGTTTGGCCTGGCGTACGCGAACAGATGACCGCCTTGCCCATCGCCATCCCTTCCAAAATCGCCGTCACGCCTGCCTGAAACTCCACGTTGAACAGCGGCATCACCACAAAATCGCTCAAGGCATACACGTCACGCAGTTCCAGTTGGCTGAAACGCCTCACGATGACGTTGGCCGGAATCTCCTGGTCCTGCGTCGTATCAGAGCGTTTGGACCAGGGACTGCCCGCCGCTACCATCACCTGCACATTTAAGCCTTTTACCGCCTCCAGCAGCGTCGGGTAATCGCGGAATTCCAAACCCACCGCGCAAATCACCGGGTCTTCCGATAATCCCAGCTCTGTGCGCGTCATGACTCCCGTTTCTGCCCCTGGTCGGAAAAAGTCATCATCCACCATAAACGGGGTAAAGACGACCCGTTCAGGCGGTATCTGCCAGCGCGTTTCAATAAATTTCTTTTGCCACGTTGAATAGACGAAGAATGTGTCGATGGCGCTCTGCACGCCAAACCAGTCAAAAAAGCGCATCTTTTTGCCCACAGACAGAATGTGGACGATCATCAAATGCCGCGGCCGTTTTTTGCCGCCGAACCATTTCAATAAAAGCGCCAGGGGAATGCCGATTTGCTCGCCATCGGTGAAAATAAGTCGGTATTTTTTGCGCAGGCTGAAACAGGCCCAGGCCAGCATGGCTTTGTTCCCGGCAATTTTGCCAATCAGCCGCCCTGGCAGGCCGCCGGCTTCTTTGGCCTGGGCAAAGTCGATCAAATCGGCGTTAAACGCCTCCGACATGGCGATGTAATCGGCGACGGGGCGCAAGCCTTGGGCGGTTTTCTCTTTGACTGCGGGGTCGATGGTGCCGGATACGGTTAAAAGGACGTCATTCATCGTTTAGTTTGCCTTTTGGGTTACTTCTTTGAGTAAGGTCAGCAGTTCTCCGGCGTTTTGGGCGGCGTCGTAGCGGCTGACCACCAGCTTTTGCGCATTTTCGCCTAGCTGGCGGCGCATTTCAGGCTGGGTTGCCAGTTGATACAAGGCGTTTTCCAGGCTTTCGGCGTCGCCTGGCGGCACGAGCAAACCGGAATGGGCTTCACGCACGATTTCCGGGATGGCTGCCACGCTGGTAGACACCAGGGGCAGCCAGGAGGCGCCGGCCTCAGACAGCACCATCGGCAAACAGTCGCCGTAGGTGGGCAGGCAAAAGATGTGGCTGGTATGAAACAGGTTTTTCAGCTCCGGACTGTTGGGTTTCATGTGGTTATAGATGACGACGCCCGGTTCGGCAGGGAGTTGGTCCTGGGTGACGAGATGGAGGGAAACGGCCGTTTCTCCCCATCCTTCACTTGCCAGCCGATAACGCAGACGGCGGAACGCTTCCAGTAGTACAGGCCCGCCCTTTCTGGCGAACTGGCCGCCCACAAACAAAATCTGGCAAGGGGCTTGAGCGGCGGAAAAAGAGGGGGGAAACGGCCGTTGCCAATCCTGGGTAATCACACCGGGAGGAATCACCGAAATCTTCTCAGGCGCTACCTCATATTCGTCAATTAACCCCTGTTTCGCCCACTCAGACCACGTCACCAAATGCCGCGCCGCTTGAAAGGAATCGACATTCATCTGCCATTTCTTTGTTTCCAGCCAGGATGGACCGGTTTCGTGGTCATAAAAATCGCCCAGCCGATCATACTGTAAGGGCGTGGCGTCCAACGAGATCACAGTCGGGAAGCGCCGCACCCATTTTTGCGCCAAAATCGACGGTACCTGCGTGTGGAAAAACAACCCATCCAGCGCCACCTGCCGTTGAAGTTTGGCAATGGAGGAACGGGCCTGCAAACCGGCATGTACCGTCCAGTTGCTTTTATAGACAGGGATCTTGCCCGCCAGTCCCTGCGTCTGCCAGGATGGCAAAATCCAGTGCGCTTCCACGTCCTGATCTTGAGCCACCACGCGCTTTAAATTCTGCCCGTGGGTTATGTGGCCCAAAACCTGTTCGATTACAAAACCTAATTTATACAAAGTATTCACCTGGGATCCCAAAACCAAGAAGATTTCAAAAACATTATGGAGTTGGCTAATTTGTTGGGGCTGGCGTTTCCGCCGCGTTTTCTGAAGGGACAAGGGCCGGCAGCCAGATGCTTCTATTGATGCTGAGCACGGCATCTGAACCCAGGCAGTTCACGCTCGCCACCCTGTCAACTGCCACATTCCGCTCCAGCGAAATATTAGAGAGCACATCTCCAGCCTGAATAGTATAACGCTCCCACCCATCCGGCGGGCTGACGACACAGGCTGTTTCCTGGCTGATTGGGGTGGTTGGGGTGATGGCAACTGTGGCGGTAGGCGTTACAGTTACTGTGATCTCGGGGGGCGTGGTCGTCTCGGCTGCTTCTACGTCATTTACCGGCGCTGGTTCATCCCCATCAGCAAGGGGTAAGGTGATGATGTTTATATCATCCACATAAACCGTATTAAAAAAATCATCCGCATTTTTCAGGTAAAACCCGGTTATGAAACGATAATCCGGATCGTAGATTAGCTCATGAATATAGACTTCTACCTGCACCCAGGTATTCGGCGGAATAGAACCGTTCAGGTCCAGGTGGTATAAAGCTGTTTCTGAAAAAGGAAACTCATCATCATAATAGGCCGATCTATCCCCTTCTACCCAATAGGGATAGTCGTTACTGCCCACAACCGTAAAGGCGAGATCGTGCAGTTCGATGTAGTCGCTGCCGCCATTGAGCCAAAAGCTAATCGCCAGCACGTCATTGGCGGGAAAGGATACGGCGGCGTCTTGGCGGACAGCAAAGTATAAGCGCTGCCAGGTATCCAGGGGTGTCATGGCAATAGCATAACGGCCGTTACGCACATGCGCCATACTCTCCAAATCAACATCCATGCCCTCTTCTGGCAGCAATTCCCAATTCACATCTAAGGCATCATCATAGACAGTCTTGGTTATCAAATCCGAATAGGTAAGCCCCGTTAGCGCTTGTAAATAGCCTTCTTTGTCAGGAAACGCCCCTGGACCCGACAAAACCTCAGTGAAAACGGCCGTTGGAGATGGGGTTAATCCGGGATCTGGCGTGGGTGACTGCGCCGCAGCCGCCTCATTTTGAAAAAGGGGATGCGTGGTAGGGGTCGGCAAATCAGGAATCACCGCCGCCTCTTCCACAGACCCCATCGTGCAGCCCACTACAAAAACAACCATACTTAAACAAATCAACGCCCCAATTTTCCTCATCATCTCCCCTGACCTGCTGTCGCACATAAAACATCGGCAATTTTTCTGGCATTGGTCTGAGCATTAAACAACAACTCAGCCCGTTCACGCGCCTGCCTTCCTAATCTTTGTTGTAAAGCCCGATCCACCAACATTCGGTGAATCAATTCACGCAATGTTTCATAATCTCCCAACTGGAAGAAATATCCGGTTTCTCCATCCACTACCACCTCTGGCACTCCCCCCACTCTCGTCGTAATCACAGGCAGCCCCATGGCGCTGGCTTCCAGCGCCGCAATGCCAAAAGCTTCGGCCTGCGTGGGCAGCACAAACACAACACAAGATTGGCACAAGGCAATCAATTCTGGCGAATTCGGCCGCATATTGTTGTAAACCAATATATCCTCCGCGCCCATTATGGGAGAGCGCGTCACCACAACCAGTTCAGCCGCGCCTTTTGTCAGCAATTGGAAAGCCTTTAAGAGATGGCCTCCGCCCTTACGTTCAAAATCGCCGCCAATAAATAAAATCCTCAGCAAGTTTATATAGAATGTGCGGTGTCCTACCTGCTGTTCCATCAAAAAAGTGACATTTAACATATCAGGCAATCAGACAAAACTATGGGCTAAACTTTTGGCTTTTTTCTCCGCTCACATGAATGATCTTAGCTGGAATGCCAACGGCCGTTGCCCGGGGCGGCACATCCTTAATCACCACCGCATTCGCCCCAATCACAGCCCCTTCGCCAATCGTAATGCCGCCTAGCACCCGCGCCCC
>JAWOGU010000530.1:0-7863 GCA_046496595.1 Chloroflexota bacterium | reverse complement strand
CTCGCAACAACCGAGGGTTACATTCGATACGCGGAGCAATATTATCGCGAATTGCCCGTTGATTGGCGCTTTTAGTCATTAGTCGAGTAGTCCTTTAGTCTGGTAGTCTTTAAGAAAACCGCGGAGAACGCGGAGACGCGGAGAAAAAAGAGAGACCTCCTTTGCGTCATTGCGTTAAAAAAAATGATTTTGGCGGCCGATGTCGGTGCGGTAGTGGGCGCCGTCGAAGTGGATTTTTTGCACACCGGCATAGGCGCGGGAAACGGCCGTTTCCAGATCATCTCCCAGTGCCGTCACGCACAAAACACGGCCGCCACTGGTCACAATTTGCCCATTTTGTGGGCTGGTACCGGCATGAAAAACAGTCACATCGCCGGGCACTGCGTCCAGGTCGCTGATGGGTAATCCCTGGGGGTAGCTGCCTGGATAACCGGGCGAGGCCATGACGACAGTGACGGCGGAACCAGGGAATACTTGCACCAGATCGGCGGTCAGGCGGCCTTGCACACAGGCCAGCATGATTTCGGCCAGATCGCTGCGCAGCATGGGCAGGATAACCTGCGTTTCGGGGTCGCCGAAGCGGCAGTTAAATTCCAGCACTTTGGGGCCATCAGCGGTGAGCATGATACCGGCGTACAGCACGCCGACGTAGGGCGTACCGCGTTGGGCCATGCCGTTTACTGTAGGCTGAATAACGTTGTCCATGATTTGTTGGATCAAATTGTCATCCACATCTGGCGGCGGCGCGTAGACGCCCATGCCGCCGGTGTTGGGGCCTTCGTCGTGGTCATAGGCGCGTTTGTGGTCGCGGGCGGGTAACATGGGAACGGCCGTTTTACCATCACAAAAAGCGAGCAATGAGACTTCCGGACCGTTCAGCCGCTCTTCCAGCAGCACCAGATCGCCGGATGCGCCAAACGCTTTGTCCAGCATAATTTCACGCAGGGCGGTTTCGGCTTCGTCCAGCGTGTCGCAAACGACGACGCCTTTGCCGGCCGCCAGACCGCTGGCCTTTATGACGATCCCGTCTTGCAGGGGCGCTTCGCGAAGCGCTCTGACTGCCTGGTCGAAATTGTTGAAGGTTTGGGAAACGGCCGTTGGGATGCCAAACTCCTGCATGAAATCCTTGGCAAACGCCTTCGACGCTTCCAGTTGGGCGGCGGCCTGGGTTGGGCCGAAAACAGTCAGCCCGGCTGCCTGGAAAGCGTCTACCACACCCATAGCGAGAGGAACTTCGGGACCAACGGCCGTTAAGCCAATCCCGTTTTCCTGCGCAAATGCCACCAACGCCGCCACATCCTCCGGTCCAATGGGCACATTCCTGCCCACCAACGCCGTGCCCCCATTGCCCGGCGCTATCAGCACCTCGTTCACCAGCGGAGACTGCGCCAGTTTCCAGGCCATGGCATGTTCACGCCCGCCGGAACCGATCACCAGGACTGATAGTTTTTCCATAAATCTTCCTTATTGCTCTGCTGAAATTGAAATGTAGACATTGCTGATCGACGTGGGATCGGCGGTGAACATACTGCCGCCGCTGACGCTTGCCATGCGCGCCAGCACGTCGGTGTCTGCTTCCGTACCGAAGGCGATGGGGAAAATCTTGATGCCATCCGCTTCCGCATTGGCGGGAAGACAGGTGGCAAACATCTGGTTCTCCGTCACACGCCCCACCGTATCTTCGCCATCAGACAGCAGCACAATGCCGTACAGACGCGATTCACCATTGGCTGTGTCTTCATCTTGCAGCACGGTGATGGCTTTGACGGCGTCACACACGGCTTCATACATGGCTGTGTTGCCATTCGCTACCAGGCCGGATATGCGTTGGTTAAGTCCTTCGGCCACATCGCCGGTGCGCGTCGGCGCAGACAGGATGGTTGGCGCATCGCTGAAAATCATGACGCCCACTTCATCGTTGGGATCCAGGCGGCTCAAAAACTCAACCGTCGCCTCACGAGCCGTCTTGATTTTGTCCCCTTCCATGCTGCCCGACACGTCCAGCACCAGCATGACAGTCGCCTTCCGTTTGTTGAGTTGGAAGATGTCGATGATGGCGCTGCTGATTTCGGTGGTGGGACTGGGCAGCGCCGGGATGGTTTGCGGGCTGGCTTTGGGATCCGTGCCGTTTGCCAGATCCAGGGGGGCGTGCATGGCGATGGCGCTGTCTAACGGCCGCAGATAATTTTCAATCGCCAGTTCTTGCTGCGGTTTGGCAAGCAGGTAGTCGCGGAAAACGGCGGCGGCTTCGGCCTGTTCCGGCGTCACCCAGTCGGCATTGTCCAGGATGCAGTAGGGATGGTCGGCCCAAATTGTACCGCCGGAGGGGAAGATGAAGGCCAGGGGGAAAGCCAATTCACTGCTGCGCTCCACGTTGAAGCGCACGGTGTCGGCTTCGGGTACGGCGGCGGCGTGGAGATAGCTGGGACCTTCCTGGGCCATCAATTCCAGCAGGGCAGGCGCTTCACGGCCGTATTTGGCGGTGTTTCCTTGCAGGTCACGCATGGCGGTTTGCACTTCTTCGCTGTAGATGTCGGCGGCGGTGAGGTTTTGCCCGGCAATGCCATAAACAAAACTGGTCATGGAAAGCAGGCCGGAGTTGGCGTAAGCCGGGTGGGTGTGTCCAAAACGGAATTCGTCCCATTCCGGGCGGCCATAACTGGCCCAACCTTCGGGATCCGCCGCCAGATCGACGATCGTGTCCCAGCCGATGGGGGTATTGGGCCAGCCCAGCGTTTCGGCCATAGGCTGCCACATGGCAAAACCGAGCGGCGCGTAAATGGTGGGCTGGCAGGTTTCGCTGGTGAGCGGTTTGTTGTTACGAAGCTGCCAGGTATCGTTGGCCTGCTCCACCCAGGATTGGTCGCCGGGACTCCAGGCTGTGGGTTGAGAACGGCCGTCCAAAATGCTGTTCATGGAGCCGCCGGAAGTGACATGGCTTACTTCCACGATGATGGCGCTGCCATCGGCCGTGGTATGGTTTTCGCTGTTGAACTGGGCCACGACCTGATCCAGCCAGTTTTCCTTAGTATTGGAGCTGGCGAGCGTCACCAGGACGCTGTTTCGCGGCAGGGCGGTGGCTTCAGCCTGATCCGGCGTGCTGTTGTCTCCAGCCAGTTGTTGTGACAGAAACTGCACGCTAAAAATACCGCAGGCCAGCACCAGGGCGGCTGCGATAATGGTGATAAAGATTACGCGGGTGCGGTCCATTGTTTCCTCCTGGAACTACAGCAGTTTTGGAAATAAGGGGATATCTTCTCAAAAAAGTGCGGCGGAGTTGGTTGAGCCTGTCGAAACCAACGGTCTTCGACAGGCTCAGACCTCGTTTCCCCAGAATATTGAGAAGATACATAAAAAACAAACAGGTTTCTCATAGAGAGGATTGTACACCACTGCATTTGCAGTTAACCATTCACCATTCGCAAATTACCATTACTCAGCCCCACATGTCTTCAAACATCACCTTGTCTCGATCTTCCTCGAAGAGCCAATCGGGGATGTCGATGGGGTATTTGCCGGAGAAGCAGGCGTTGCAGTGACCGTTGATTTTGCCGGTGGCCTGAGCGACGGCTTTTTCCATGCCTTCGGTGCTGAGATAGGCGAGGCTGTCGGCGCCGATGCGCTGGCGGATGCCTTCTACGTCCATTTTGTGGGCGATGAGCTGTTTGTAGGTAGCCATATCGACGCCCATGAAGCAGGGGTGACGCACGGGCGGCGAGGCGACGCGCACGTGAACTTCCGTTGCGCCGCCGTCACGAATGAGCTGGATGAGGGGGCCGGCGGTGTTGCCGCGCACGATGGAGTCGTCGATGAGCACGACGCGTTTACCTTCCAGGTTGCTGGTGAGCGGGTTGTATTTGAGGGAGACGCCGACTTCGCGCAGTTGATCGTCAGGCTGGATAAAGGTACGGCCAATGTAGCGGTTTTTGGTCAGTCCTTCGGAGTAGGGGATGCCGGACTCCAGGCTGTAGCCGATGGAGTGGGGGGTGGCGGAGTCGGGCACGCCGACGACGATGTCGGCCTCTGCGGGGGCTTCCTGGGCCAGGACACGCCCCATTTGCTGCCGCACCTGGTGGACGACCTGTCCGTGGAAGTGGGAATCGGGGCGGGCGAAGTAGACGTATTCAAAGATGCACAGGGCGCGTTTTTCCTGGGCGACGCCGGTGAACGAAGTCAGGCCGCTGCCATCCAGGCGCACAATTTCGCCCGGTTCCACGTCGCGCAAGTAGGTAGCGCCGATGGTGTGGAGCGCGCACGATTCTGAGGCCACGATATGACCACCGCTGTCGAGCTTGCCCAGGCATAACGGCCGTAGTCCCAGGGGATCGCGCACGGCGTAGATGGCGTGGCGGGTGAGGATGGTGAGGGAATAGGCACCCTGAGCGATTTGCATCAAGCTGCGCAGGCGGGCTACCCAGCGGTCGCTTTCTGCGCCGTTTTCTTCGGCGATAGCGTAGACGTCGGCGGGGGCGGCGAGCATTTGGGTGATGACTTCGCTGTCGGAGGAGGATGAAAGACCGACGCCGCGTTCCAGGAGCATTTTGCGCAGGGAAAGGGCGTTGGTGAGGTTGCCGTTGTGGGCCACGCCCAGCGGTCCGTAGATGGTTTCGATGAGGTAGGGCTGGGCGTTGCGCAGGTTGGAGGAACCGGTGGTGGAGTAGCGGTTTTGGCCGATGGCGAGGTGGCCTGTTAACGGCCGCAGGTTTTCCTCGTTGAAGACCTGGGCGACGAGGCCCATGCCTTTGTGGATGTGGGCGATGCGGCCGTCGCTGGTGGCGATGCCAGCGCTTTCTTGCCCGCGATGTTGCAGGGAATACAGGCCAAAAAAGGCGAGCCGGGCGACTTCACGCCCTGGAGCGAATACACCGACGACGCCGCATTCGTCGTGGGGTTTGTCGTCTTCAAAAAAGTCGATGTTTTGCATAAATCCTTTCCTTAAAAAGTTGATGTGTGATACGTGATGCGTGAGGTTTTCACGCATCACGTATCACGCATCAGTTTTTCTCTTGCCTCCCGAACAATAGTTGCCGCTTCTGCTGCTGTGGTCGCCAGGGCGGTGAGATGTCCCATTTTACGGCCGGGACGGGCCTCCTTTTTGCCGTATAGGTGGAGCTTGATGGCGGGGTGGGTGAGAACGGCCGTCCAGTTGGGCGAGTGGAGAGTGGCGAGTGGCGAGTGGTGAGTCATTGCGTCTGCTTCGGCTGCGCTCAGTACAGGTCCGTGTTGAGAGAACCATAAGTTACCGAGTAGGTTTGCCATGGCGGCGGGGCGGTGGTAGCCGGGGTCGCCGAGGGGCAGGCCGCAGACGGCGCGGAGCTGCTGCTCGAACTGGCTGGCGGCGCAGGCATCTATGGTTAAATGCCCGGAGTTGTGGGGACGAGGGGCCATTTCGTTGAGCAGGAGCTGATTATCGGCGGTCAGGAAAAATTCGACGCAAAGAACGCCGACGACGTCCAGTTTTTCCATAATGCAGCGCATAATTTCTTCAGCTTGTTGTGTGACGGCGGCTGGTGTGGCGGCCGGGGCGATTGATGTATCTAGGATGTGGTTGGCGTGGCTGTTTTCAATGAGGCCGTAGTGGATGAAGGAGCCATCCAGGCCGCGTGCCGCCACCATTGAAACCTCGCGTTCAAATTCAACAAACGATTCAAGGATAGCCGGTTGTTTCCCAATCGCCTCCCAGGCGGTTTCGGCGATCAATTGGCAATTGACAATTGACAATTGACAATTATCAATTAACACCTGTCCTTTGCCGTCGTAGCCGGAAGCGGCGGTTTTGAGGACGGCGGGCAGACCTATTTTTTCGATGCCTGTGATTAAATCGTCGAGTGTGTTGACTGCGATGAAGGGGGCGACGGGCAAGTTATTGGCGGTGAAGAACTGTTTTTCGCGGAGGCGGTTTTGGGCGATGTGGAGGACGTGAGGACCGGGGCGGAGGGGGGCGAACTGCTGGCAGAGAACGGCCGTTTCCGCCGGCACGTTCTCGAATTCATAAGTCACCACGTCAACCCCTTGCGCGAACTGCCGCACCGCGTCTAAATCCTCATACGCAGCAGTAAACTCCTTATCGGCGATTTGGCCGGTGGGCGTGCCGCTGTCCGGCGAGAGGACGTGGACGCGGTAGCCCATCTGGCGGGCGGCGATGGCGAGCATGCGGCCAAGCTGTCCGCTGCCGAGGATGCCGATGGTGGCGTTTGGGGGAGGAATAGTTTGCATTTAGTTTATAAAAATTATCGTTGATATCGTCTAAACTTGGGTGTCGTTATTATTCCACCATGCGATAAACGATTCGTTTGGAAACAAATTAGTCAGCGTTGAAATCACTCGATTTGGGATGTCGCATGGATAAATAAGAGAGTCTTCAATTCTCAATGGAGCGCAATGAGCTTCTAAATCTTTGTTCCAGAACCATGATGCTGTAATGATTGGAACTGGATTTAACTGTTTAGAAAACGTTTCTGAAATAGCAACCCAAGCCTCTGCTTTTAAGCCTTGAAAAACATCCAGAACTAGAATATCAGCCTCTTTATCTCGTGCTTGTTGAATGAGTTCTTCGATTGTTCCAGCGTGTGTTCCAGAATGCCCCATTTTTTGAAACAGGTATTCAAACATACGACCTATATCACTATCTTCTGAAAGAATCACAGCTTTTATCATAATGTGATAGCCACGAACATTTATTGCGGTGGTAACGTATCACCAAGAACTTTGTCTGTTTGGGCTTGGCGGAACTGCTCCAGCTTTTCGCGGAATTCGGGGTGGGTGTTGCCTAGAATGGCGATGGCGAGTAAAGCGGCGTTTTTCGCGCCCGCTTTGCCAATCGCCAGGGTTCCGACGGGAATGCCGCCGGGCATCTGCACGATGGAGAGCAGGGAATCGAGGCCGTTGAGGGCGTGGTTTTGCACGGGCACGCCCAGCACAGGCACTGTGGCTTGGGCGGCGACCATGCCGGGTAAGTGAGCAGCCCCGCCTGCCCCGGCGATGATGACCTGGAGGTTGCGGGAAACGGCCGTTTTAGCATACTCTGCCATCATATCCGGCGTCCGGTGGGCAGACACCACTTTCGCCTCATACGGCACGCCAAACTCTGCCAACGTCTCTGTCGCATATTTCATCGTCTCCCAATCAGATGTACTGCCCATAATCACGCCAATAAGCGGTTTTTCAATCATAAAAATCTCCTTAACGCAAAGATGCAAAGGGGCAAAAGGT
Source organism: Chloroflexota bacterium (assembly GCA_046496595.1). GTDB lineage: Bacteria > Chloroflexota > Anaerolineae > Promineifilales > Promineifilaceae. The sequence goes on along the minus strand of JAWOGU010000530.1, from coordinate 651 downwards.
GCAAAGATTTAAAGGCCATTGACCACGCGATGGACACCCTGTTTGACAAACTCTTCGCCGAAATTAATAACAAGACCCAGGCGAAGATTCATAAGTCTGAGGTAAGTCAAAGTCTGGATTTCAAAGATAGGATTGTAATTGATGACGGCTTTGTTCTCGACGATAACCAGTTTTTCCACCAGTAAATCAATGCGTAATGGTGAGGATAATCGATTTCCTTTGTAATGGATGGGAACCTCTATTTGTCGCTCAACCAGCAATCCTTTGTTCTGCAATTCCCAAACTAGCGCTTCTTCATAAACACTTTCAAGTAAGCCGGGACCTCCAAGCGTTTTATGAACAGTAATGGCGGCGCCAATAATTGCATAACTAATTTCATCTTCGCGTGACGAAAATTCTCTTTTCTTCTCCTTCTTTGCGCCTTCCATTCTTCGCCCCTTTGCGTTAAATCTTTAAGTTTTGTCTTATTCGCTTAATTGTTGGTTGTTCGCCAGGGACAAATTCCTCCCCGGTGAGTTTTTCGTAGGCGGCGATGTAGCGGGCGGCGATTTGGGCGACGAAGTCGGCGGGCATGGCGGGAGGTGTACCGTCGCCGCGATAGCCCTGAGCGGCGAACCATAGGCGCATAAATTCTTTGTCGAAATTTTCCGG
>JAWOGU010000379.1:0-6678 GCA_046496595.1 Chloroflexota bacterium | reverse complement strand
AGATCATTGGGGTGCGTCCCGGCGGGACGTGCTGGAAATGTGCCTGCTGGCGACGCGGGCGGGCTTGCTGGATTTTAAGTGGGACTTGTTGTGTCCAGGCTGCCGCAGCGCGCGCGAAAGCGTTGCCAGCCTGGGCGACGTGGGCCAGACGGTGCACTGCCATACCTGCCGCATTGATTACAAGGCCAATTTTTCGCAGTCGGTGGAGCTGACGTTTCGACCGAATGCGGCGGTGCGGCTGGTGGGCGAGCAGCACGAGTACTGCATGTCCGGTCCGACCTCCGGGCCGCACATTGTCGTGCAGCAGCTTTTGCCGCCGGGTAACAGCCGTGAAGTGAGGCCAGGGTTGGGTAACAGCCGTTATCGCCTGCGTACTATGAGTATCCCTGGCGAACAAGTCCTGCAGGTGGCTGATAACGGCGTGGCCCAGACCCGTTTGGCCGCCCAGATCGATGGTTGGTCTGCCGAGCCGTATCAGGTCGCCCCGGAACCGGCGCTGCTATTGGAAAATCTCACTGAGGCGGAGCAATTGTTCATCCTGGAGAAGCTGGATTGGACTGACGACGCCGTGGTAGCAGCGGAAGTGACCGTGATGCAGCGCTTCCGCGACCTGTTTGCCGAAGAGGCATTGCGTCCCGGCGATCAGATTGTGGTGGGCAGTCTGACTATTCTCTTCACCGACCTGGTGGGGTCCACGCAGATGTACCGCGACATCGGCGACGCGCCCGCCTTTGGCCTGGTGATGAACCACTTTGACGTACTGCAAATGGAAATTGCGGCGGCGGGCGGGGCCATTGTCAAGACAATTGGCGACGCGGTGATGGCGGCGTTCCGCGAACCGGCGGCGGGACTGCGCGCCATTCTGGCAGCGCAAAAAACATTAGCGGAACAGGGGGTGGGAGAACGGCCGTTACGCCTGAAAGCCGCGCTGCATCATGGGCCGTGTATCGGCGTCAGCCTCAACGACCGCTTCGACTACTTTGGCTCCACCGTCAACATTGCCGCCCGTCTGGAAAAATTCTCAGCGGGCAGCGATGTCATCCTCTCCCATACCGCCGCCGCCGATCCGGAAGTAGTTCGCTTTCTCGCAGACCACGCAGATTCCCTCGCCGTAACCTCGTTTGAGAGTGAACTGAGAGGCTTTGGCGAAGAATGTTTCACTCTCTGGCGGGTGCAGGCTGCCGACTCTTAGTAAGCGTTCGTTTTTAAGTTAGCAATAAACCCTCTCCCCAGCCCTCTCCCAAAGGGCGAGGGAGCTAATTTCCTCCCCCAAAGGGCGAGGATTAAGGTGGGGGCTAATACTTGTAAAACAATAACATCACGTTTTGGAGATGAGAGATGGGAGATTAAAGGCAGCAAAATCTCCAATCTCTGACATATTGCCCAACCCTCTTCCCTCGTGTACCATTCCTGCCATGAATACCACGCCCCCCCCAACAAACGAACGGTATGGTGCAGGCTGGCGCAAAGAAACGCTGGCCCGCTTAGCCGCTGAACGCGCTTATTTCCTGCTGCAATATCACAGTTTGAGTGAAGACAGCTTAACCACCGTGCCCGTTGTAGGAGACATGATGTTTAAGGACGTCCTGCTGCACATGGCGGCCTGGGATGCGGCTTATACGGAACACTTTACGCTGGTGAGTAACGGCCGTTCCGCCGACCTCCACCTGCTTGCCAAAGCCGACCTGGACCAGCACAACAATGCCCTGACCCAAAGCTTTCAACACGTGCCGCTGGAGCAGGCTTTAGCCGCCTGCCTCAAAGAACGCGCCGGATTTTTAGCCGCCCTGAACCGGATGCCCGACGCCATGCTCCACAAACGCCTCACCCTGCCGAATGGCGAACGCATCCGCCCGCGCACCTGGCTCCGCCGCCGCTTTCTGCACGACATGAATCATGCCGCCGAGTTGGCCCTCTGGCGCAGCAGCCAGCCGTCGAGAATCATCTACCAGATCGGGTCTAAGCCTGTTTTACGCGCCATCTTTCAGGCCACCCGCAAAGAATTCCTGACCCTGGTAGACCTGATTCCCGAGGCCGAGCGCACCACAAAACCGGTGTGCGGCGTGTGGACTATCAAAGATTTGGCCGGTCATCTGACCGATTGGGAACGGGTAGGCGTGGATGGCCTGCGCCAGCTTGCCGCCGGGCAGACGCCGGAATTTGACTACGAAATCCCTGATTTTGATGCCTTCAACAACAAAAACGCCGCCGCCCGCGTCCACCAATCTTGGGATGAAGGTTGGGCTGATTTCACGACCACGCGCCAGGATTTGACGAGCCTGTTTGACGAACTACCGGAAACGGCCCTGACGCGCATGATGCCCACGCCCTGGGGCCGTACCATGCCCGCCTATGCCTGGATGCTGGTGTGGGCCGGACATGAACACGAACACGCCATTGACGTGCGCCGCGCACTGAACCTGCGCCATTGGCCGCGCCGTTTACGCGGGTAGAGATAGAGTGTAGAGATAGTTGGACATTCTTCTCTACACTCTACACTCTACACTCTATCTTTTAAGGAGTTGAACATGAATTACACCGATATAACAGATCAAGCGCTTTTAGATTCTTTGCAAACTGCCGGGCGCACGCCGCCGGTGACGCTGATTGAGGAATGTGTCAAACGGCAGGCAGCTTTGACGCCGGCGCTGCTTGTTATGCTTGAGCATAGTTTTGCCGACGACTGGGAAGATGAGAACGACCCGCGCTGGTATCGCGGCATTCATGCCGGACGTTTGCTCATTGCTTACCGGGAAGAGGCGGCACTGCCGCTGTTTGAGCGGCTTTATGCCAGCCTGGATGATGAGTTTGAGGGTTATTTGGAGTGGTTTGAACTTGATGTGGCGCATTATGGGCCAACGGCCGTTTCCCCCTTCACCCGTGTCCTCAAGCTGGATACACAGGGCGAATATCATTACGGCCGTTCTCTGGCCTGCGCTATCCTGTCTATCATTGCCTTGCAGCATCCGCAAACGAGAGAGGGCATCCTGCAAACCATGCGCGCCCTGCTGCCGTCCTTGCGCGCTGATGGCTCGCTGGACCTGGAACCAGACGTTGAGCCGCATGAAATATGGGGTGACCTGGCGGCGGCGCTGGCCGATTTGCGCGACGAAGTGAGCCGTCCGCAAGTAGAAGAATTGCTGGCAGACGACCGGATCGACTCCATGATGTGTACGCTGGAATCGTATCAGGCCGCATTGGCGCCGGATGCGCCGCCGCCTGATGAGGCAGATTTTCGCTACGACATTCTGGGCATGTATGGCTCGGCGGTTCGTGAGGAGAAGAGCAGCGCGATGATGGCCGCACGACGTGATTTGCTGCGCGATCAAGGCATTTTATGGCCGAAGCCAGACCCGCAGCCCTATGCCAATCCGGTTTCCAACTGGTTTAACGACAAAGTGCTGAATCTGCCACAGCAAAAAATCGGGCGGAATGAACCCTGTCCGTGTGGCAGCGACAAGAAGTATAAAAAATGTCACGGGCAAAAGGGTTCGCCGCCTTTACCGTAGGGACAGGTGACTTTTGATGGCAGAATCCGGCATTCACATTGGCATGAACGGCCGTTTCTTTCCCGGCAATTGGCGTGCGGCGCGGGATGAAATTGTCTTCGCCAAAATGGCAGGCTTTGACTGCATTCAGTTTCCCGGCATGCTCAAAGGACTGGATACCAACCGCCTGGGGGATCCGTTGGAAGTGGTGGGGATGGCGCTGCGGCGGGCAGGCTTAACGGGCGTTTTAGAAATGGTCGTGCCGCTCTATGCCAATGGCCGCACTACAGAAGGCGACACGCCAATGGCCGTGCTGGAAGCTAACCTGCAAGCTATCAAATCGCTGCAATGCACCCATGTCCACTGGCATTTTGTGCTCAAAGAGAATTTGGCCGATGAACAACTGCGCGCTTTGGAGCAGCAGTTGGCGTCTCAATTGGCGGAGGCAGTGGCGCTGGCTCGCGTCCATCATTTCTGCTTTGGCCTTGAGCACAATTCTGCCGACGTGCCCCTGTTTCACCGCCCCGAAAGCTGCGCCGACGTGTTAACGGCCGTTCCCGACCTGGGCCTGGTTTGGGATTTCAACCACACGGCCGAAGCGGATTTTGCCGCCTTTTCCGCCCTGGCGGATCGCGTCACCATGCTGCACGTCTCCGATACCCTCTGGCCGGATGTGAACCACCATTTACCGTTAGGGCAGGGCAATCTGGACCTCTCCTGGTTTTTACAGCGTCTGGCTGCGGCTCAGTTCAACGGAACGGCCGTTTTGGAAATCGGCGGTTTACCCAAATCCGGCGGCTATGGGCGCGACACCAATGAAGCGCTTATCGAGTCCCGCGCTCGTTTTGAACAGATGGTGCAAACTTATTTTACCTGAGGCCGCGCCATTGGCCGCATCGTTTAGCGTGAATAAGTCCCCGGCGTTTCCCAAAGCGCCGGGGACTTGTTATTTTCCGCGCCAAAACCCATTGATAAAATAGAACATAAGTGCTAAAATAATACCACTTGGTCGTTCCGTTGTGACTACTAAGCCTCTCGAGGGCTGAGCCTGTCGAAGCCCGTGTTGCCTTCGACAAGCTCAGGCAACGGACTTAGTAGTTACGTTCTGTTTAGAAATTCCCCGGCATCAGATTCGTCAATCGTCAATCGTCAATCGTCAATCGTCAATCGGAGAGGATAGTCATGCAAAGTTACTTCTTGAGCAAATATGAGCCAGTTTATCCAGTGGAAGAATGGGTTGTGGGAGAAGGGCCAAACCTGGCGCTGTTGTGCATTCGTCTCAACGAGACGTTTAGCCAGTATGATCTGCTGGCGCTGTGCGTGGAGTTACGGTTGATGCCTGGGCGTTTTGGCCTGGACCGGCCGCACCTCAAGCTGGAGGGGTTGATTGCCCTGATTGACAGCTGCCATAAAAACGGCCGTTTGCCAGACCTGTTCACCGCCTGCCGCCACATCCGCCCCGGCGTACTCTCCGCCCTGGAACTGACGCCAGACGTTAAGAAAAACATCGATTAACAAAAAAGACCTCTGAGGTTGTTAAAACCTCAGAGGTCTCCCGTTCGTTCACTGTAAACTGGTTACTAAAAAACCTCCTACGGACACGGCCCCAATGTATCGCCATGGACCAGGTGCCCGTTCAGGGCCGGTTGTGGTATCGACATCGTCTGTTGGGCGGGCGTGCCGGGTTTGTGACAGATGGTCACGTCGCCGCCATTGTTGTCAGCGGGCCGGGTGGGCTGCGGTAGGGGCGGCGGTGGTTCGTCTCTCGGCGTGTAAAGCACGATGATTTGGCGGATTTGTATGCTGCCGTCTTCGGCCACACAGGCCAGGATCATGACCACGCTGCCCACTTTCAGTTCGCCTTCCACGACCACCCCATCCAGGGTGACGCTGACGCCGCTGCTGAGGGTCAGAACGCCGCCGCCGATTTGGGTGACAACGGCCGTTACCGCCACACAGTTCTCTTCAAGATCATCTGATAACCGATCAATACGCAGCGCCAGCCAGGAGCCGTCCGCCAGGATGCGCGCCGTCACCCGCACCAGATCGCCCACGGCGATATCGTCGTCGATACGGGTATCGTTGTTGGTCGCTAGAGGCAGGCCGTTGACGACCCAGGGTTCGATGGCGTCCACCATCCCGACGAAAATAATCTCCAACAGGTAATCTTCGTCCAACAGTTCAATACGGTCGGCCAGCCAGGAGCCATCGGGCAAAATGCGGCCGGAGACCCGCACCAGATCACCCACTGCTGTCCTGTCGTCGATGAGGGTCTGGTCGCTGACGGCAAAAACAATACCGGCAACCTGCCAGGGCGCCATGTTTTGCACCAGGCCGGTGAGGGTAAAGGCGGCGGTTCCCGGTTCTACCAGAGTAATGGAAGTCGCCAGCCAGGTCTGGTCCGCCAGAACCACACCCTGTACGCTGACGATGTCGCCGGGCTGAATGTTGGGGGAAACGGCCGTTTCCCCATCCACCGTAATCACCACGCCGGAAATCTGCCAGGTCTGGTCGCCGATTTGCTGCACCACGCCGGTAAAAGCAAACGGGTAGCCTTCCTCCGCGGGCAGGCGGTCAATTTGCGCGGCGACGAGGTCGCCGTCCGGCTCAATCACGCCAGAGACGCGCACCTTGTCATTCAGGGCAATGTTGCCGCCAATCTGCGTATCTGGCGTGATGGCAATAGTTTGACCGGCAATAGTCCAGGCGTTGGCATTCATTTCGGTGACAATGCCGGTCAGGATAAACTGGTTGACCGGAGAGCGCCGCAGCAGTTCAATGCGGTTCGCCACGTTTTGTCCATCAGCCGCCAGGTAGCCGCTGACGAAGACGATGTCCCCGATTTGGGGCGCGCCGACGATGATCGTGTCTTCATTCACCACAAACGCCTGCCCGGCGATGATCCAGGTATCGCCCATGGCGCTCAGTTCACCCTGCCCCGTGATGGCAAAGGCGGGGGCGGCAGGCGGTTCATTGGCGGGCACGGTCGTCAGTTTACCCGCCGACACGGAAACGGTTTGCCCGCTGCCGCTGACGTCTACCAGCCCTTCAGTAACGGCAATGCGGGAAAACTGCTCTGGCGCGACTGTGACCTGGAATTTGGTGCCGCGGGCTACCCCGGCGCTGTCGGGCGTCACGACTTCATACCGGGAGCCGCCGTCGCCGCGGAACTGCACGGCATGGCTGCTTT
>JAWOGU010000297.1:0-8882 GCA_046496595.1 Chloroflexota bacterium | reverse complement strand
GAAGAAACGGCCGTTCCCGAACCGGAAGCGGTAGAACCAACGGCGGTTACTGAAGAACCCACAGCTGAACCCGAAATGGTAGAGGAAACGGCCGTTCCCATCAGTGAAAATCTCATCCTGGCCACCACCACCAGCACCGAAAACTCCGGCCTGCTCACCTTCATTTTGCCCCTGTTTACAGAAGAAACCGGCATCGGCGTAGACGTGATCGCCGTGGGCACCGGCCAGGCTTTGCAGTTAGGCGTAGACGGCAACGCCGACGTGCTGCTGGTCCACGCCCGCGCCCAGGAAGACGCTTTCATGGACGCCGGCAATGGCAGCCGTCGTGAAGACGTGATGTACAACGACTTCATCATCCTCGGTCCAGCCAGTGATCCCGCCGGCGTCAGCGGCATGGACAACGCGGCCCAGGCGCTGGCAGCCATCGCCGGCAGCGGCGCCGCTTTCGTGTCACGCGGCGACGACTCAGGCACCCACGTCAAAGAACTTGATATTTGGGAAGCAGCCGGCATCGAACCGGCCGGCGACTGGTACATTTCCGCCGGGCAGGGCATGGGCGCGGTCCTCACCATGGCCGACGAGCAGCAGGCTTACACCCTCAGCGACCGGGCCACCTATCTGGCGCGCACCCTGGAGGGCACGGCGCTGGAGATTTTGGTGGAAGGCGACCCCGTGCTGTTCAACCCCTATGGCGTCATCGCCGTCAACCCGGCCAAAGGGGCGCATATCAAGGCAGAGCAGGCTAACCAGTTCATCGATTGGCTGATCTCCGTACCTGCCCAGGAGAAAATCGCCGAGTTTGGCGTGGCTGATTTTGGCGCTTCCCTGTTTATCCCGGATTCGCAGCCCTGGCGCGACAGCCAATAACGATAAGTTGGCAAGGTGACAGTCACCTCGGAGGTGACTGTCACCTGAACTGCTGCGGGATGTGCCGACATTTTCCGGTTGCCAGTATAATAGGTGCGTAGAGTATCTTCTCAATAACTCGTGGTGGAGTTGGTTGAGCCTGTCGAAACCAACGGCCTTGGCCGAACCAACGGCCTTCGACAAGCTCAGGCCTCGTTTCCCCCAAATTATTGAGATGGTACTGTATAGACTTTAAAATTCGACCGTCACCCTATTTGGAGGAAACATGGCTGTGCATCCCCTGGCCGGCAAACCCGCGCCCCCTGAATTACTGGAAAACATTCCTCGTCTTGTATCCGCTTACTACACCCACACCCCCGACCTCGACGACGCCACACAGCTTGTGGCTTTTGGCACGTCCGGGCATCGCGGCAGTTCGCTCAACAACAAATTTACGGAGAGCCACATCCTGGCGGTTTGTCAGGCTGTGGTCGAGTATCGGCGCGAGCAGGGCATTGACGGCCCGCTGTACGTGGGCATGGATACTCACGCGCTGTCGGAACCGGCTCTGGCAACGGCCGTTGAAGTATTTGCCGGGAATGGGGTAGACATCTTCATCCAGGCTGGTCTCGGCTACACGCCCACCCCCGTCATCAGCCACGCCATTCTCACCCATAACCGGCAGAAAGGAGGTGGTACCGCCGACGGTATCGTCATCACCCCCTCCCACAACCCCCCCTCCGATGGCGGCTTCAAATATAATCCGCCCAGCGCCGGCCCGGCCGACACGGGCACCACAGACGCCATCCAAAACCGCGCCAACGAAATCCTGCAAAACGGCCTGAAAGAAGTTGTCAGAATGCCGCTGGCGCGGGCGCTTAAAGCCCCAAACACCCATGAATTCGACTACGTGACGCCCTACGTCAACGATTTAGGCAGCGTCATCAACATGGCGGCTATCGCCCAGGCGGGTCTGAAAATCGGCGTGGATCCGATGGGCGGCGCGGGCGTGGCCTACTGGGAACCCATCGCCGACCGCTATGGCCTGGACCTGGAAATCGTCAATCCGGCAGTGGATCCCACCTTCCGTTTCATGACGGTGGACAAAGACGGCAAAATCCGCATGGACTGCTCCTCGCCCTACGCCATGGCCAGCCTGATCAGCCTCAAGGACCATTTCGACGTGGCCTTTGGCAACGACCCGGACTACGACCGGCACGGCATCGTCACCAAAAGCGCCGGGCTGCTGAATCCCAACCATTATCTGGCGGTGGCGATCCACTACCTGTTCCAAAACCGCCCCGGCTGGCGCCCCGACGCCGCCGTGGGCAAAACGCTGGTGTCCAGTTCGATGATTGATCGGGTGGCTGCCAGTCTGGGACGCCGACTTTCGGAAGTGCCGGTGGGTTTTAAGTATTTTGTGGATGGGTTGATCGACGGCTCATTCGGTTTTGGCGGCGAGGAGAGCGCGGGCGCTTCCTTCCTGCGCCAGGACGGCACGGTATGGACCACGGACAAGGATGGGATCATTATGGACTTGCTGGCGGCGGAGATAACGGCCGTTACCGGCAAAGATCCCGGCGAGCATTACCAGGCTCTCACCGCCCGCTTCGGCGATCCCGTCTATGAACGCAGCGACGCGCCCGCCGACCCCGCCCAAAAAGAGGCGCTCACCCGCCTCACCCCGGACATGGTGGAAGCGGCCACGATGGCGGGAGAAGCCATCACCGCCATCCTCACCAACGCTCCCGGCAACAACGCCCCCATCGGCGGTCTGAAAGTGGTCACGGAGAACGGCTGGTTCGCCGCCCGGCCTTCCGGCACCGAGGACATTTATAAAATTTACGCGGAAAGTTTCAAGGGGACCGAACACCTGAAGCAAATTCAGGCGGAAGCGCAAACCATCGTGCAGGCCGCTTTTAAGAAGGCAGGGTTGTAAAAAACATCAAGACCTGCCAGGTTTCGGAAAACCTGTCAGGTCTTGGCAAGTTTTATACCGCTTCCACCGCTTCCAGGTCAGGGAAAAACTGCTTAACCGTGCCCTCCACCCAGCCGTGCAGCGTCACGGGAGCCAGACTACAGCCCTCACACGCACCCGACATTTTTACTCGCAATATTTTACCGTCGTAATAGACCATCTTGACGGCGCCGCCGTGAAAATGCTCTATATAGGCGCTCAATGTGTTGATCAGAGCATTCATGCGATCTTCGTCGCTGGCCTGTTGGGGTATGTCGGCGGCCTCTGGTTGAGACTGATATAGAGATGTCATGTCAAACCTCCTCTTGCTTCCAGATTGGACCAATCTCGGAGATTGGTCCAATCTTGTTACGTGCCAATGATTAACAATTCATCCATTAAACAATGAATGATTCCCCGCCGTTAGTGGCGATTGTCATGTGTTTGTCATGTTACCTGTCACTGTATCAATCCAAGACCAATCCCCAGGATCGGTAATCCGCAAGCCGTTCACCGCTGCCTCTGGTGATTGCCTTCGGAAAACGATTTACGGACCTCGGACTACGAGTTCTCATTTGCCGCCGCCGCGAAACTCGGTGATCAGGCGCTTCCAGTGGAAGGAGCGGGTGGACAGCAGGGTGTCGGCCTGGAAGAAACGGGCGGACACCAATACCAGCACGTAGGTGGTGGCAGCCAGGCCACCGAGGCTGAGTACAATTTGCCACACGGGCACGCCGCCGGCGGCGATACGGGTCATCATGGCGGTGGGCGCTGTCAGCGGAAACAGGCTGAAGCCGGTGGCGATGGGACCGTTGGGGTCCTGGATGAAAGCAAAGTTGAGCCACAAGGGCAGCAGCAAGGGCAGAATGATGAGAAAGGTGTATTGGCCTGCTTCACGGGCATTGGGCGAGAGCGCGCCAATCGCGCCCATCAGAGAGGCGTAAAGGATGTAGCCCAACGCAAAAAAAAGGATCGCCCAGATGAGGAATCCCGGCGGCAGGCTGAATCCGCCGCCAAAGCCGGCAAGCATGTCCTGACCGCGCCGCAGCGCCAACATGCCGCCGCCCAACCAGACCACAACCTGAATCAAAGCAATGCCGCTCAGACCCAGCACTTTGCCCAGCATCAGTTCGCGCGGGCGCAGGCTGACGAGCAGCACTTCGACGGTGCGGTTTTCTTTTTCTTTGGAGACGCTTTGCAGCATGTAGCCGCTACTCATGCTGATGAGAAAGAAAAAGATGAACATGGTGGCAAAGGGCACGATGAAGGTGAGCGGGCTGCTGGCGTCGTTTTGGGTTTGGGGGGCGAGGGCGTGGGGGATGATGGTGCGCGTGGGATTGATGAGGATAACGGCCGTTTCCCAATCCCCATCCGTCAGGTTATAAGCCAGCACGTAGCTGAGCAGGTCATCGTTCGGCACGTTCAGCGGCTGAAACTCGCGTGTGACGGCGACCAGTTCGCCGGAAGCCACGTAGTCGGCGGCAATGACAAAATATTGCTCAATCTCGCCATCCAGCAGAGCGGCGTGGGCCGTTTCTTCGTCAGGATAACGCACCAGCAGTTCAGGCATGATGTCAGGCGGCGTTTCTTGCACCAGGCCCGCTTCGTCAACGTAGGCAATGGGGTCCGGCGCCGCCATGCCACTCAGGTCCGCCAGCAGATTTTGCAAATCCTCTTCAGGGAAAGCGCGCGCCGCTAAAATTTGAGAGCCGATGTTAAAGCCGATGATCAGCAAGGGAAACAGAAACGTCATGATCCAAAAGGATCGCGTTTGCATGATGGTCCGAAATTCATGTTTGATGACAATAAAAATGTTACGCATTGTTAAACTCCGTTAAGGGTGGGAGAGTAGCAAAGGGGCAAAGGGGCAAAGGGGCAGGGTGGTGAGTAGCGGGTAGCGAGTGGCGAGTTCACCCCATCACCTCTACACCTCCTCACCTGCTCATCCCCTCACCGCCGCCCAGGTTTCTTTGAGCGAGAGGCTTTTGCCGTAGCGCAGCATACCCAGGCGGAACACCTTGGCTGCCAGCCAGAAGAAGAAAACGGCCGTTCCCACCAATATCAGCCAGCTCACCACCACCTGCCAGATTGGCATGGAACTCATGCCCCAACGCATCATCACGGTTAGAAAGGAGGTGGTGGGGAAAAAGGTGAGGGCCACCAGGATGGGGCTGTTGGGCGTGGCAAAAAACAGGCCCATCACAAAAAACGGCAGCAAAAACAAGAGATTGATGATGCCGGCAATTTGCTGGGCGTGTTGCAGCTCACCCGCCGCGCTGCCAATGGTAGTCATCATGCCGGCTACCAGGGCAAACGCCGGTAAAAAGAAGAGCACGACGATCAAAATCATCGACCAGGGCACGGAGACGGACGGGAAATCGGTGATAAATGTCATCGCAGCGATGACGGCGAGAACGGCCGTTAAAATCCAAATCAGTATCTGTGTCAGCGACACCAGCAGCAGCCCCAACGTCTTGCCGCCGATCAACTGCGTCGGACTAACGCTGGTCATCATGATCTCCACGGTGCGGTTTTCCTTTTCATCCGTCACCACTTGCAGCAGATACCCGGAGGATCCCATGACCACAAACAAAAAGAAAAAGGCGGCGATAAAGGGTATAAAGAAGCTGAAAATTGCCTGATTGTTAAACTCGCGGCTGCCATCGGCGCTGCGCACGGCCAGATCGGGGCCTGCCACCAGCCGGTCGCGGATTTCAGATGGCTGCGCGGCGGCGGCATTCACGCGAATAAAGTCGGCGATGTCCCCGTAGATCATTTCACCGGGAGAATCATCCCAGTAGTAAAAGTCCAACCGGTTTTCAGCCAGATAGTCGGCGGGCAAAACCAGATACGCCTGGATTTCGCCATGAGCCAGGGCCGTTTGGGCGGCAGTCTCATCCGTGATGGCGATAAAGGCGGTGAATTCTTCCTCCGCCGCCTCGGCTGGCAGCAAGCCGGCAGCCAGAATACCGCTGTGATCGACATAACCCACCGGCAAATTGTTGCCGCTGCCCCCCACGATGAAAATGGTAACGCCCATCACCACGACCAGGATGAGCGGAATACCCAGCGTGCCCACGTAAAAACCGCGCCGCTTGATCATCTTCAAGTATTCGTTTTTTGCCAACACCCAGAAATTACGCATGGCTCAGTTCCTCCGGCACGCCTTCTTTGACGACGGTGATGAAGATGTCATCCAGAGAGGGTTCGGCGATTTCGAAGCGGTCAATGGTGGTGTCCGGGGCGGCAGCCAGATGGCGGAAGATTTCTTGTGGATTTTGGCCGGGCGCCAGCGCCAGATGCCAGGCGCCATTCATGCTGCGCGCTTCCAAAACACCCGGAATCTGCGAGAAATCGCCCCGCCCTTCCAATTCAATGGCGTTGCCGGCAAAACTGCGTTTGATCTGGCTGACCTCCCCGTAGAGTACGGAACGGCCGTTGTTGATCAACACAATGCGGTTACACAACGCCTCTACCTGATACATCTGGTGAGTAGACATAATGACGGCTTTGTTAGCCTGACGCAGTTCGTCGATAATCTCCTTAACCAGCCGGGTATTCACCGGATCCAGTCCCGAAAAAGGCTCGTCGATGACAATCAAGTCCGGATCGTGCAGCAAGGTGGCAATGAGCTGCGCTTTTTGCTGCATACCCTTGCTCAATTCTTTCACCTTTTTCTGACGATGGTCGTGCAAATCCAGACGTTTGAGCCACTTTTCCAGCCGTTCTTTGGCGACGGCGTCGTCCAGCCCTTTGAGCCGTGCCAGGAACAGCAGAGTCTGGTCCAGTTTTTCATCCAGGTAAAGGCCGCGTTCTTCCGGCATATAGCCAATGCGCTGCTTTTTGGCTTCATCCATCGCGCCGCCAAACACGCTGATTTCACCGGCGTCTGGCTTGAAAATATCCAGCATCATGCGGATGGTGGTGGTTTTGCCGGCGCCATTTGGCCCCAGCAGGCCAAATATTTCACCGGGATTTACGTCGAAGGATACATCTTGAACGGCCGTTACCGGCCCAAAACTCTTACGTACAGACGATACAGAAACAGTAGACATGGGTTTACTCCAAAAGAAAAGCAGGAAATAACAAACTGTTTCCTACAGCGGATATTGACACTGGTACTTGCGTTTGGTAATCGGTTATCCGTGATCGGTTATCCGGCGGATAACGGGCTGCGGACCTCGGATTACGGACAGCCGGATACGGCTACTAGATTATACGTGAAAAACAGGGGGATGTTGCGTGATTCGCGAGGCGTGAGAGACAGTTTTCAAACGTCACGCCTGTGCAAAACAAAGAGGTGTACTGCCGGTCTTCCATTTCTGTTTCCGAGGCAGAAAGTAAAGAAGGCCCGGCAATACACGACAAGAAGAAAAAGAAAAAGCAAAGTCAATGTGGTTGTAATGGACATGTCAACTTACTTTTTCCTGTTTCCAGGGCAGTATTGGCAGCCGCCCTGCTGAAACACATGGGAAACGCCGTTTAACATGGCGAGATTGGACCAATCGTATCTTCCCAATAAATCCCTGCGGAGTTGGTTGAGCCTGTCGAAACCAACGGCCCTGGCCGAACCAACGGCCCTGGCCGAACCAACGGCCTTCGACAAGCTCAAGCCTCGTTTACCCCAGAATATTGAGAAGATACGTCCAATCTGACTACGCCAGCGCGTCAAACGTGCTTTTGAGCGCTGGATACAAATTCCGGTACAGCGGATAGATCGTCTCGTAGGCCGCCGCGTCCGGGCCGGGTGTGGTACGGCCTGTAATTTGGATAATGCTGTCGCAAGCCTCTTCCACGCTGTCGAAGGCGCCGGCGCCGGTAGCTGCCAGCAAGGCCGCGCCATACGCCGCCCCTTCGGCGGTGTTGACGGTGACAATTTCGGCGTTGAACACGTCGGCCAAAATTTGCCGCCAGAGCGGACTTTTACCGCCGCCGCCGGAGATGCGCACCTGGTCGATGTTCGCCAGTCCGGCTTCTTTCATCAGCTCGAAGCTGTCACGCAGGCCAAAGGTCACGCCTTCCAGCACGGCGCGGGTCATGTGGGGCAGGCCATGGCGTACCGTAAGTCCCACAAACGCGCCTCGCGCCAGCGGATCGGGGTGGGGGGTGCGCTCACCGGTGAGGTAGGGCAGGAAGAGCAGGCCGTCGCTGCCGGCAGGCACGTCGGCCGCCGCCGCCACCAGATCGCCAAAATCCACGCCGGGAGCGATGGTATCACGGAACCAGCGCAAACTGCCCGCCGCCGAGAGCATGACGCCCATCAGGTGCCATTTACCCGGTACGGCATGGCAGAAAGCATGTAAACGGCCGTTTGGCTCAATCACCGGTGACTCCGTGGCGGCAAACACCACCCCGGAGGTGCCGAGACTCAGGGACACGACGCCTTCGACGACTGCGCCGGTGCCCACCGCGCCAGCCGCCTGATCCCCACCGCCAGCCATGACGGGCGTGCCCACCGCCAGGCCAGTGAGGGCTGCGGCTTCGGGGGTGACTGTGCCGGTAACGGCCGTTCCCTCAAACGTTTCCGGCAGCCAGTTCGGGTCAATGTTCAACGCCATCAGCACTTCCGGCGACCAGGTGCGTGCGCGCAAGTCAAATAAAATAGTGCCTGCGCCGTCAGCCCGATCCATGGCATACTCACCCGTCAGCTTCAAGCGCACGTAATCCTTGGGCAGCAAAATGTGCGCGCCCCGGGCATAAATATGCGGTTCTTCTTCCTGCACCCACAGGATTTTGGGCGCGGTGAAGCCGGTTAAGGCGTCATTGCCCGTGATCTGGATCAGGTTTTCTTTGCCCAGGCGGCGGCGGATTTCGTCGCATTGGGCCTGCGTGCGCTGGTCGTTCCACAGGATGGCGGGACGCAGTACCTGACCGTCTTTGTCTAGCAGTACGAGACCATGCATTTGCCCGGTGAGGCCGATACCCTTGATATCTGCGGGGGAAACGGCCGTTTCCTGGACCACCTGCCTGATGCTCTGAATCGTCGCCTGCCACCATAAATCCGGGTCTTGTTCGCTCCACAACGGCTTCGGCGTCTCAAACGCATACTCCGCCGAAGCCACGCCGACCACCTGCCCGC
>JAWOGU010000291.1:0-12012 GCA_046496595.1 Chloroflexota bacterium | reverse complement strand
CAGTTGGGCGGCCACCAGAAAATCCGGGCGGTGGTTAAGAAAGCTGTGCTGGGCGGGGCGATTGGCCTGATCGTTGGCGCTCTTTATGGCATACCCGCCGGTATCTTCAACTGCCGGTTCATGAACTGTCCGCTGGAGACGAGCGTTGTCATGTGGGCGCTCATCACGCTTTTCTGGGTCGTTGGCGGCGGATTCCTCGGCGGCATTATTGGCCTGGATGAGTTGGAACATGACTTGTATTCCTACGTCGAGGGCGTGCGGCGTGGTGAAGCCCTGTTGATGGTGGAAGTTCCTGAGGAACGAGCGCCGGAGGCCATGCACATACTGCGGCAGGAGTACGGCACAGTCATTCATGGTATGTATGGAGAAATGGAGGCGAGATGAAATACGTTTATGGCCCGGTACCGTCGCGGCGATTGGGGCAGTCGTTGGGGATTGACACGATCCCGCTTAAAACGTGTAACTGGAACTGCATCTACTGCCAGCTCGGCCGGACGGTGCCGCTGATCAACGAGCGCCAGGAATACTACCCCAGCGCGGACATTCTGGCTGAAGTGAAGGCGGCGCTGGCCAGCCATCAGCCGGGCGAGATTGATTGGGTGACGTTTGTCGGCTCCGGCGAACCGACGCTGCACAGCGGTATTGGCCGGCTCATCTGGGAAGTCAAGTCAATGACCGATCTGCCCATCGCCGTGATTACCAATGGCTCGCTGCTTTATTTGCCGGAGGTGCGCCACGATCTAATCCAGGCGGATGTGGTGATGCCTTCTTTGGATACGGGAACGGCCGTTCTCTACCGTCAACTCAACCGCCCCCACCCTGAAGTAACCTTTGACCGTCTGGTGGCAGGCATGATCACCTTTCGGCAGGAATACAGCGGCCAAATCTGGGTCGAGGTCATGCTGGTACAGGGCCTCAATGACACCGAAACCGCCTTGCGGGAGATCGCTGCTGTCTTGTACCTCATCCAGCCCGACGAGGTGCACATCAATCTGCCCACCCGCCCGCCAGCCGAAACCTGGGTGCGGCCATCTGATGAAGAAGGTCTGCTGCGAGCCAGGGCGATTCTGGGTGATATTGCTACTGTGGTCCATCCAGTTGACGGGGAGTTTGATTTGAGTGGGTTTGAGACGGCCGTTGACGCCATCATCGCCATCATCACCCGCCATCCCATGCGCCAGGAAGAATTGGAACGAACGTTGGCCCGTTGGGCGCCGGACCGGGTGCAAGAGGCGCTGGCCGAGTTGGAAGCCGGTGGGCGGGCGCAGGTGGTGAAACGGTACGGCGCCCGTTTCTGGAGCGCCGCTCCCTCTCGCTACCCGGATGAGGCTCACAGCCTGGCTGCGGCTCCTGGCCAGCGACGCCATCATCATCGTCACTAACGAAGCCAGATTTGATGAATCTTTTGGCGCTTTTCAAGAAAACAATGAGAAACAAAAAGGAAAACGGACCATGTTAAAAGAGAAGAAGCTTAGCGGAAAGCGGATTGGTATTTTTGGCAAAGGGGGCAGCGGTAAAAGCACTGTAACCGTGTTGTTGGCCAAATCGCTCAGAAATGCCGGTTATGAAGTTTCGGTGTTGGATGCCGATTCAACCAACGTCGGCCTGGCACAGGCATTGGGAATTGCACAGTCGCCAGAGCCTCTGCTCGATTACTTTGGCGGCATGGTGTTCAGCGGCGGCGCCGTTACTTGTCCGGTAGATGATCCTACGCCGCTGGCCGGGGCGGATTTGGTGATGGATGAACTGCCTGAAGCGTATAACGGCCGTTCCCCAGACGGCATCCGCTTATTTATTGCCGGCAAGATGGGCGATAAAGGGCCTGGAGCCGGTTGTGATGGGCCAATTGCCAAAATCGCCCGTGACTTCAAACCGCGATACGAGGACGAACAACCCGTCACCCTGGTGGACTTCAAGGCTGGCTTTGAGGACTCGGCCAGGGGAAACATCGTCACCCTGGATTGGATAATTGTCGTCGTTGACCCCACCGTGGCCGCCGTGCAAATGGCCATTAACATGCGTGACATGGTTGACCAATTAAAAGCGGGCGGATTACCGGCCACCGCTCATCTGGCGTTTCCTGAACTGGTTGAACTGGCCTATCAGTTATACCGGGACGCCAAAGTTCAGGGCGTTTTGTTCATCTTGAATAAGGTGCGCGACGAATCGACAGAACGATTCTTGCGGGACAGGCTGTCCCAAGAAGGTATCGAGCCGTTAGGCGTCATTCACGACACGCCGGCGCTGTCCATGGCGTGGCTGATGGGTGAACCATTGATACAGTCGGCGGCCCAGGTTGAGGCAGACAGGATTGTGATGGCGCTGGAAACGGCCGAAAAGGGGTACACCCCTGAAAGCCAGCAGCATGAACCCGTTTGAAAACCTGGTTGGTTTCAGGAACAGGAGATTCAAGCTGCGAGCCTGTCCATCTTCCCTCAACCTGAAGGGATACGATTGGTCAAGCTGTTTGAGCCGCCGCTGGTGATAACGGCCGTTATCCGCCAAATAGATTTTTGGAAGGTTCTCAAAAATGGCAAATCTTCAGTTGCCAGTATGGATCGCATAAGGGAACAACAATGAGTGCAAAAACAAAAATTGGAATTGTTATTTGTGATCGTTACCGCCGCTGCGCTGGTGGCAAATGCCTTCGGGCGCTCAAGAATCGAGAGGGCGCTTTTAGCATTTACGCCGGTCAGGAAGTGGAACTGGTGGGATACACAACCTGCGATGGGTGTCCCGGCGGCAACATCGAGTATGCCGGTGATGAAATGGTCAAAAATGGGGCTGAGGTCATTCACCTGGCCACGGGGCTGGTCGTCGGTTATCCGCCATGCCCCTACATTCATGCCTTCAAAGAGTTCCTTGAAGCGCGTTACGACGTCAACGTAGTCATTGGCACGCATCCCATCCCACAAAAATATCTGGATATGCACACACGCCTGGGAACCTGGGCCGACCCGGCGTGGCAGCCGCTTCTCGAACCGACGATGACCGATGAAGCGGTGCGTATCGCTTACAACTAAAACATGACCGGCAAGCTCGGAACAATCGCTGTTTTTTGACGATATCCACATGATTAGGTAATCGGCAAGATGTTATCAGAATTAAACCTCACGCAGTCTTGCCGATTACTTGAAGGAAACCGCAGATTTTGGCGATACGGTTGTCCGAAAATTTTCTGCGGTTTACCTAAAAATGGAGGTTTGCGATGAGTGACAACTTTAAGTTTTTACACGAGTATCCCTTATTCAGCGGCTTGACCGAAGGCCAAATGCAAGCCGTAATGCAGGTTTGTCGTGAGGAATGTTTTGTGCCCGACGCCATCTTGTTTAAAGAAAGCGAGCCGGCCGAGGAGATTTTCGTTCTGGTTAAGGGTGAGGTTGAAGAAACGTTTACGGTTGATGAAGCAAAACTGACGCTGCTGCGGCCGATCGGGTTAGGGGAAATTATCGGCTGTCCAGCGCTGGCCCCACCGTATACCCATAATTGCACTGCACGTAGTTTAGGCGAGATTGAGGTGCTGGCAATCGATGCGGCGGGCTTGCGCGAGCTGTTTGCCCAGGATTGCCAGATAGCCCGTTTGATTCAGCAGCACGTCATCGAGGCACTGCTGGAACGCATCGGCAAAATGCGGGTGGCGGGCATCAAAACGGCGTGAATCGGAGCCCACCAGGAGGCAGGAAATATGAAACAACAGGGACATAGAAGAATCCTATTCTTTGCTGCCAGCGCTTCTTTACTATTAGCGTTTGGCTTGATGTTCTTGCTCAACAATCCTGCCTCCAGCAGATGGTTATGGTATGCCGGTTGGATCGTTTGGGCGGCTGGTATCGTTCTGGTTTTCTTGCCAATGTCTGTGTTACGGAACAAAGGTGGCGTTACTAAAGGGCAAAGCTATGTGCAAACAACGGTTCTGGTTGATAGCGGTCTTTACAGTGTGGTGCGGCATCCGCAGTATCTGGGCTGGTTTTTGATGTATCCGGCGATGATGCTGTTCAACCCCCATTGGCTCATTGTGGCCTTGGGATTGTTGGGGATGGGTTGTGTCTACCTGTTTACCCGGCGAGAGGATGAGGAGCTGGCAGCGAAGTTTGGCGAACCGTATAGAAAATATAGAACGGCCGTTCCCCGACTCAACGTCATCTCTGGTGTCATTCGGTTAGCAAGGAGGACACATAAAATATGAAACTGGCAGTTTCTTCATCAGATGGAAAATTTGACAGCCCATTCAGCGCCCGTTTTGCGCGCTGTGACGCTTTTATCTTTATTGACACCGAAACCCGAAACTGGGAGGCAAAACCCAATCTGGCGGCTGAGGCCCATGGTGGAGCCGGCGCGCAAGCGGCCCAATTCCTGGCCAATAACGGCGTAGAAGCCACCATTAGCGGCCGTTACGGCCCCACCGCCCTATCAGCTCTCGATGCCGCCGGCATTCAAGCCTTTGTCGCCGACAGCGGCACACCGCAAGAACTACTCGACAAACTTCTGGCTAACGAGTTGGAACAGGTCAATGCGGCTGCCGGCTCATCACGGCATCATCAGGGGCGTCATTCATCATGATCATTGCTGTCGCCAGCGGGAAAGGAGGCACGGGAAAAACCACCGTCGCCACTGCCCTGGCCCAGGCGCTTGCCCGCACCGATTTTTCGGTTTCTTGTTTGGACTGCGACGTGGAAGCGCCCAATGCCCATCTTTTTATCCATCCGCAGCTCAATGAACGGCAGGATGTGGAGATGCTGATCCCCCAGGTGGACGCCAGCGTGTGTACCGGCTGCGGCAAATGCGCCGCAGTTTGCCAGTTCCATGCCATCGTGGTGCTGGGCGGGCAAACGCTCATTTTCCCGGAACTGTGCCATGGCTGTGGAAGCTGTGCGCTGGTCTGCCCGGAGAATGCCATCACTGAAGTACCGCGCACACTGGGCGTTTTGGAAGGGGGGCTGTCGCCAGAGGGGATCAACTTTGGGCGCGGGCTGCTCAACGTGGGCGAACCGATGGCCGTGCCCGTCATCACCCAACTTAAAAAGTGGCGCAACGAGGCGGCCGATGTGGTGATTGTGGATGCGCCGCCCGGCGCGTCCTGCCCGGTGGTGGAATCCATTCGCGGGGCTGATTTTGTGCTGCTGGTGACGGAGCCGACGCCGTTTGGCCTGCATGACCTGCGCCAGGCGTATGAATTGACGCGGGAACTGGACGTCCCGGCCGGACTGATCATCAACCGGGATGGGATTGGCAATGCCGATGTGGATGCCTACTGCCAGGAAGTTGGTTTGCCCATTTTGCTGCGTATCCCGCTGGAACGGGTGATTGGCGAAGGCATTGCGCAAGGGAAATCGCTGTTGGACATTCATCCTGAATATGAAGCGGATTTCCAGGCGCTGCACGGGCAGATTGCCAATCTGGCGGCGGTGGGGGGTGGCCGATGAAACAGTTGGTAATCCTCAGCGGCAAAGGGGGGACGGGCAAGACGTGTGTAACGGCCGTTTTCGCCCACCTCCTCGCCACCAACAACACCGCCATCAAAGCCGTCTTGGCCGACGCCGACGTAGATGCCGCCAACCTGGAACTGGTGCTGGCCCCCAAAGTCATCAGCCGCGAATCGTTCAAAGGCGGCCTGTTCGCCCGGATTGATGCCGACAGCTGCGCCAACTGCGGCCTTTGCGCCGAAGTCTGCCGCTTTGACGCCATCGGCGATGCCTCCCAGCCCCATTTCCGCCGTCTGGCCCTGCGCCGCATCGCTGCCTCAGATACGCCCGGCGCACCCATTCCTGACGTGCCCATCATAGACCCCATTGCCTGCGATGGCTGCGCCGCCTGCGTCTACCAATGCCCGGCCGGGGCCATCACGATGCAGGATCAGTTGGTGGGTGAATGGTATCGTTCGCACAGCCGCTATGGGCCGCTGTTCCACGCCCATTTGCGCCCGGCGCAGGAGAATTCAGGCCGGCTGGTCACGCTGGTCAAGCAGCAGGCGCGGCTGCTGGCTATGGATGAGGCGTATGACCTGGTGCTGGTAGATGGCCCGCCGGGGATTGGCTGCCCGGTGATTTCGGCCGCTTCCGGCGCGGATTTAGCGCTCATTGTGGCCGAACCAACGGCGGCGGGGATCCATGATATGGCGCGGGTGTTGCAGACCACCGCCCACTTTGGCGTGGCAGCGCTGGTTTGCATCAACAAGGCCGACATCTACCCGGCCGGCGCAGCCCAGATTGAGGCGTTTTGCCAAGAGAAGGGCGTGCCGGTGGTGGGCAGGATTCCATTTGATACGGCCGTTACCCAGGCTATGGTGCAAGGCCAACCCGTCACCCAATACGCGCCCGATTCCCCCGCCAGCCAGGCGCTGCGCAACGTGTGGGCACAGGTCATCGCCATTTTGCAAAGAGAGGAAACGGCATGAACGATGAACCGGCAGAAAAACTCAAAGCGCTGATCCTGGCCCGGCTGAGACTGGTCATTGACCCGGAAACCGGCGCGGACGTGGTGCGCATGCGCTTGATCGAAGCGCTGGAAGTCACCGACGGAACGGTTTCATATACCTTCCGCCCTTCCTCGCCGGTCTGCCCCATCGCCGTATGGCTGGCCCAACAAATCAAAGAAGCAGTGGCTCAAGTCCCTGGCGTCGTTTCCCAAACGATTACCGTGGCCGGCTATGTCGCTGCTGAACAATTAACAATGCTCATTAATAAGGAGATTTAACAGATGCGTATCGCAATTTCATTGCAAACAAATGATGGCCTGGACAGCACGGTTGCCCAACATTTTGGGCGCTGTCCCTATTTCGCCTTGGTAGAGATGGACGGCAACGAAGTCCAGGCGATTGAAGTGATTGACAACCCGTATTACGCCGGGCACCAAGTTGGCGAGATTCCGCAGTTCATTCATGAGCAGCAGGCGAACGTGATGCTCAGCGGCGGCATGGGCGGCCGGGCAATCCAAATCTTTCAGCAGCTAGGCATTCAGGCCGCCACCGGCGCGGCCGGTACGGTGCGGGAAACGCTGGAAACCTATCTTGGCGGCGAACTGCGCGAGGCCGCGCCCTGCGCGGAAAGCGTCGCCCATGGTCATGGCCACAGCCATTGATTAAGGAAATTCACGAGACTAGAGATTAGAGACTGGAAACTGTCAATCTCCAATCTCTAATATCCAGTCTCCAATCTTTAATCAAACTACAGGAGTAGACGTGACTGACAACAACACTAAACAAAACATTATTGACGCGCTGGAAAGCGTTGAACATCCGGCTATTGCCACCACACTGCTTCATTTAGGCATCTTGCGCGACCATATCGTAGCCGATGATCTGACAGTAAAGCTGACTCTAATGCTGCCCTTTCCTGGCATTCCCGGCAACATCCGCGATTATATGGTGAACAGCCTGGTGGCAGCAGCGCAGTCGGCCGGCGGCCAGTTGGTTGCGGTGAAACAAGGCATTATGAACGATGAGGAACGGCAAAATTTCCTGACCATCGAACAACAAAACTGGCGCGGATAAATCAAATTTAGGGAATTAAACATGAACGAATTAGACAAACTGCGGGTGTTGATACCCCATTGGATTGAACACAACGAAGAACATGCCCATCATCACCACCATCGCCACGATGAGGTGTAATGATGGCCGTGCAAAAAATTGTGTTGTACGCCGAGAACCCGGCCCCGCTGCGCCAAAGAAGTAAACCGGTCAAAGGCGTTAATCGGCACACGAGAAAGCTGATTCAAGACCTGAAGGACACCCTGAATGCCCACGCGGAGGGCATCGGGCTGGCCGCGCCGCAGATCAATGTGCATTTTCGGTTGGTCCTGGTGCGGTTGAACGCGGGTAATGAAGCGGGGGGTGAACCTGATCCACCGATTGCCCTGGTCAATCCTCAAATCATCGAGGCGGCTGATGAACAGTTGGATTTTGACGGCTGCCTGAGTTTCCCCGGCATTTACGCCAACACAATACGGCCGCATCACCTGCGGGTCACCGGCCTTGATGAAGATGGAAAACCATTTAACCGCCTCTTTACCGGGTTTGATGCTGTGGTCGTTCATCATGAAATCGATCATTTGAACGGCGTGCTTTTTATTGACCGGGTGGAGAAGTTTGAAGATTTGTACCAGCTGCGTGAGGATGAAAACGGCCGTTTCCACCGCGTCCCTATCATCACCAGTCAAGGGCAGTCGGGAGCCGTTTTCGGCCGGGCAGCCTCATTGGGAGAGCTACATGGTTGATAATTCATTTATCGCTGTCATGTTGGCCAGTTCTCTGGCTTGCATCGTAACGACAATAGGCATCTACGTTATTAGCCAATACGAAGCCTGGGGACGTAAAAACATCGTTTACTTCATGAGCTTTGCCGCCGGGGTGTTGATTTCTGTTTCTTTCATGCACATCATTCCCAAATCCATCCAGATGAATGACGGCGTACCCGTTTACCTGCTAGGTGGATTCCTGGGGCTTTATCTGTTCAACCGCTTCTTGAACCTGTATATTTGCAATGAATACGCCTGCAAGACGTTTGCCACCGGCATCATCCCGATGGTGGGCATAGGGTTCCACTCTTTTTTGGATGGGATCATCTATTCCGTCACTTTCAACGTCAGCATCTTCACCGGCGTGCTGGCTGCTGTGGGTATGGTGCTGCACGAATTCCCGGAAGGGATCGTTACATTCCTGCTGTTGGAGCGGGGCGGGTTTAGTCGGAAGAAAGCGGCCGTGTATGCATTCCTGGCGGCTGCCATCTCCACGCCGTTGGGGACGCTGGTTTCATACCCCCTTGTCAACCGGATTGCCCGGCCAACGCTGGGAACATTATTGGCAGTTTCCGCCGGTGCTTTGGTGTACGTCGGTGCAACCCATCTGCTGCCGGAAGTGGAGAAGGAGAACAAGCGCTACAGTGTCATCTCGTTGGCGGTTGGTGTATTGGTCGCCACCGTCATTGTGACGACGAAAGGATAAAACATAGGATGGATATGGGCAAGATTCGTCTGAATTCTATCAGTGATGAGGTATGCGAATGACGCTAAAATTGACTTTTCTCACCCCGTTTTCCTCCTCCGCCTGCACTGTCACCCGCAGTTCCACATCTGATACCGCCGCCGCAAAATCCAGCACACCTTCGATGAGAAACAGGGCGTCATCCAGATCGGCCATTGTCAGAAAAGAAGAGGCGATGTGGGGGAAACGGCCGTTCCAGCGGAACCTTACTTTTTCCAGCCGCCGCAATGCCCGTTTTCACAGCCATCCTTCGTGCCGGTGAGCATCATTTGCTTGCGGACGACGTCCATCAACGTCATGTCCGGGTCAACGACGAGTGATTTTAGTACGCCGTTGACGACAAAAGTTGACTTATGCAGTTTCCGAGAAATAAACAAGGAAAAAGATAGAATAAGAGGATGGGAATAATAAACGAAGTAACACCTGAACTAAAAGAAACATTTATCGAAACGGCAAAAGTGCTAAAAGGGCATCAAAAACGCTTATTCATGGCGCGTGTAGTGCAAAGCTTGGGGCGAGGCGGCATGAGTTTTGCCGAAAGAGAATTCGGCTGGAATGACGGAACAGTTCGGAAAGGGCAACACGAACTGAGAACAGGGATAGAATGCATAGATGCCGTGAATCAAAGAGGACGAAAAAAGGCAGAAGAAAAGCAGCCACATCTGTTGAGCTGTATCAAAGAAATCGTAGATAGCGAAAGTCAAGTAGATGCCACCTTCCAAACAAATCAGCTTTATACGCGGTTGAGTGCCGAGGAAGTTCGGAATCAGTTGGTCATCCAGAAAGGATACACGGATGAAGAATTGCCCACAGCTAAGACAATTGGTCTTAAACTGAATCAGCTAGGCTATCGACTACGAACTGTACTCAAAAGTAAGCCCGAAAAAAAATTCCCGAAACAGACGCTATCTTTGAAAGATTAGCCGAGTTGAAAAAGGATGTCGCTGACGATGAAACGGTATTAAGAATGTCACTAGATGCCAAAGCAACTGTCAAAATAGGTGAATTTAGCCGCAAAGGGAAGAGCCGTCTCGTCGTTAAGGCGGCTGACCATGATTTCCAAGCCAAAGAAACGATCACCCCCTATGGGATTCTGCTTCCCGACCACAACCGGCTCTACCTCTATTGTACCCAAGGGCGTGTGACGAGTGATTTCATTGCCGATTGCATCGCTGATTGCTGGCAACAGATTCAGGTGGAACAGCCCCAAGTGCAAACGCTTTTGTTGTATCAGGATAATGGCCCCGAAAACCATAGTCGACGGACACAATTCATGTATAGAATGACACAATTTGCTGACGAGACTGATTTGACAATTCGATTAGCCTACTATCCGCCATATCACAGCAAGTACAATTCCATCGAACGAGTATGGAGTGCTTTAGAACAGCATTGGAATGGTTCTCTATTAGACAGTGTGGAGGCCGTACTGGGCTTCGCGCAATCAATGACCTGGCAGAAAATTGAACCGACAATCAAGTTGGTTACTGCCATTTATGAGACAGGAAAAAAGCTAAGCCTAAAAGCGATGACCTTGCTTGAAGAACGGTTTGAGCGGGAGGAAGGGCTTGAAAAATGGTTTGTTCAAATCCGCCCCCTCGCGCCTCAAAATCCTTGATTATTTTTAGGAAGATGCCTAAGCCAACTGGCGCCGGGAACCATTTCCCAGAGCGAGGCGGGTTGGCGGCAAGGATTCGATTTGATGGCCGCTGCCTGGGAAAAGAATTAACAGAGGAATCATGGAAAACTTTTCCATTAAAGCCCTGAACATAGAAACTTGGCATGATTTTGAGCGATTGGTTCAAAAACATAATGGCGTGTGGGGCGGATGCTGGTGTACCGCCTTTCATCCCAAGTCACCGCTTCAAAAGCAAAGTCAAGAAGCCACCAAGTCTTACAAAGAAAAACTTGTCAAAGAAGACAGAGCGCATGCCGCCTTAATCTTTGATGGAGATGTATGTGTCGCCTGGTGCCAATTTGGCCCACCTCAAGAACTTCCCAATATCTATCACAAGAAAGAAGTTGAGGCCAAAATGACGACGCCTGATTGGAGAATCACTTGCATTTTCGTTGATAGAGATTATCGCAAAAAAGACCTCTCCTTTGTTGCGTTAAGCGGCGCTTTAGAACTCATTAAAAATCTAGGCGGCGGGGTTATAGAAAGCTATCCACAGGATACGCAAGGCAAAAAAGTATCAAACTCGTTCTTATACAATGGAACCAGGCAAATCTTTGAAAGAGCCGGTTTCAGTTATGAAAGCGAAAAAGGGAAAAACCATTGTATTATGAGGAAAACGATTTAAGGTCAAGATCGGCAAATTACGCACCTGACAGGAGGTCAAAAATGCGACGTTCTCAACCAGAAGGATATCTTGCCATTCCCAACAGCGGTCAAGGGCCAGGCGTTTTAGTCCTGCACGCCTGGTGGGGATTGAATCATACGATAAAAAGCGTATGCGACCGGCTGGCGCAAGCAGGTTTCACCGCCTATGCCCCAGACCTCTATCACGGCCGAATCGCCCAAACGATTGAGGAAGCCGAAAACCTCAGCGGCGAAGCAGAAAGTGAGCCGATCAAAGCCGATATCACCGCCGCCGTGGATTTTCTCAGCCAACAAGCAGTCACGGCCGATGGCAAACTCGGCGTTATCGGCTTCTCCTTCGGCGCTTACTTCGCGCTTGAACTGGCCGTTGATATGCCGGAACGCATCCGCGCCGTAACGCTTTTCTATGGCACGGGCGACGCGGACTGTGCTGGGTCGCAAGCCGCCTACCTGGGCCACTTCGCTGCGCAAGACGATTACGAGCCGGCCGAGTTTGTTGACCAATTGGAAGCGTCGCTGAAGGCGCCCGGTCGCCCTGTCACTTTCCACCGATATCCAGACGCAGGCCACTGGTTCTTTGAACCGGATCGTCCCGATGCTTACAACCAGGCGGCGGCCGAATTGGCCTGGGAGCGGACGGTCGTCTTTCTCAAAGACATGCTGTTAAGCTGATCGGTTTCATAATCTGCGTCAATCTGCGAAATCTTTG
>JAWOGU010000213.1:0-3626 GCA_046496595.1 Chloroflexota bacterium | reverse complement strand
GCCCGGTTTACGAACTGAACCCGATGCTCGGCCTGCCGCTCACGGTCCGGCGGGGGCACCTGCCGCAGTCCCTGGAGGTTTACGGGAAGGTGGGCAATTCGGGTGTGTCCGTCGCCAGCCTGGACGACGCCAAAAAGCTGTACAGCGGCTTCAACCTGTGCGATCCGGCGACGTCGGTGAGCATGACCATTAACGGTCCGGCGGCGGCGATGCTGGCTTTTTTCCTCAACGCCGCCATCGACCAGCAGTGCGAAATCTATATTCGCCAGCAGGGTTTGACGGAGATGGTGCAGGCCAAAATCGATGCGCTGTACGCTGACAAACCGCGCCCCATCTACCTTGGCGACCTGCCGACCGGTAACGATGGCCTGAGTTTGCTGCTGCTGGGCGTGACGGGCGACCAGGTGCTGCCGCCGGAGGTTTACCAGTCGATAAAGGAAGGGGCGTTAACGGCCGTTCGCGGCACCGTGCAGGCAGATATTCTCAAGGAAGATCAGGCGCAGAACACCTGCATCTTCTCGACTGAGTTTAGTTTGCGCCTCATGGGCGACGTGCAGCAGTATTTTATTGACCACACCGTGCGTAATTTTTACAGCGTGTCGATTTCGGGGTATCACATGGCCGAGGCGGGCGCCAATCCCATCAGCCAACTGGCGTTTACGCTGGCGAATGGCTTTACCTTTGTGGAATATTATTTGTCGCGCGGCATGGACGTGAACCAGTTTGCGCCTAATTTCTCGTTCTTTTTCTCCAACGGTCTGGACCCGGAGTACGCGGTGATTGGGCGGGTGGCGCGGCGCATTTGGGCCAAGGCGCTCAAGTTGAAGTACGGCGCCGATGAACGGGCGCAAATGCTTAAATACCACATCCAGACCAGCGGGCGTTCGCTACACGCGCAGGAAATCGGCTTCAACGACATTCGCACCACGTTGCAGGCGCTCTACGCCATCTACGATAACTGCAATTCTCTGCACACCAACGCCTACGACGAGGCCATCACCACACCCACAGAGGAGTCGGTGCGGCGGGCGATTGCCATCCAGCTGATCATCAATCACGAACTGGGCATGGCGAAGAACGAGAATCCGCTGCAAGGCGCGTTTATCATTGACGAACTAACGGATTTGGTGGAAGAAGCGGTGCTGGCGGAGTTTGACCGCCTGACGGAGCGCGGCGGCGTGTTGGGGGCCATGGAGACGATGTACCAGCGCGGCAAAATCCAGGAGGAGTCGCTCTATTACGAAAGCCTCAAACATTCAGGCGAACTGCCGATCATTGGTGTGAATACGTTTCTATCAGACGCGGGTTCGCCGACGGTTTTGCCGAAAGAGGTGATTCGCGCCACCGAGGAAGAGAAAGCGTTCCAGATTGCCCAGGTCGAAGCGCTGCGGGCCAGGCAGCCTGAGAAGGCGGCTGAGGCGTTGAGAAGGTTGCAGGAAACGGCTACTTCGACAGCGCCCAGTACAGGCCTTTTCAACCAAAATACGTTCGCGGCGCTGATGGAGGCGGCGAAGGTGTGTTCGCTGGGCCAGATGACGCAGGCGATGTATGAGGTGGGCGGGCAGTATCGGCGGAATATGTAGGGAGATAGAGGGGCGAGATAGGGATAGAGAAATCAAATTGTGGTATGATGTTCGCGAAATGAGCATTTACGAGGTTGATTGCCCTGAATTTCTTTTGCCAGTGCACAGTTGGTGTCAAATCCAGCCAATAAATCTGTGCGTTTTGTTTGGCTCGCAGGCCACTGGAAAAACGCATCCCCACAGTGATGTAGACCTGGCTGTGTGGCCGACTGAATCATCCACGTCGGCGCAAAAGCTGCAATGGATTGTGGATTTAGAGCGATTGCTGGATAAGGATGTCAGTTTGGTGATTGTGTCGCCTGAGTTGGATCCGGTACTTGGCTTTGAGATTGTGAAGAACGGCCGTTTGCTCTACCAACAAAACCCTGAATTATGGCTAAAAGAACGGTCTCGTCTCTGGCACGCCTACAACGACAGCCTGCCTTTCCGTCGGGCTGCTTACAAACAGTTACAACAATTCATCAAAGAAAATCCTTATGGCTCCTGACGTTTTACTGCGAAAACTCCATTATTTGCGCCAACTGCTTTCCGATCTGGCTCCTTATGAAAATGCGACTCTTGCTGACGTAGAAGCAGAGCATTACAAGCTGGAAAGGTTGTTGGAGTTATTGGTCGCCACAGCCACCGACATTCTTTTTCATAAGCTGGCTGAAATGGACGTGGCTCCTGACTCCTACCGGGAAGCATTCCGCCTGGCTGGGAAGCATGGACTGCTGCCGGTTGATTTAGCGGAACGGATGCAAAACGCAGCGGGGATGCGAAACATCCTGGTACATCTTTACGAAGATATCGATTATCAAATTCTGCGCGACAGTATCAAACCTGCTCTTCAGGATTTCAGCCAGTTTACCGCCATCTTGGCCGAAGATTTGAAATAACTGAAACAGATTCTCTAACGCACCTTCGCGGCGCTGATGGAAGCGGCAAAGGTGTGCTCGCTGGGCCAGATGACGCAGACGATGTATGCGGTGGGCGGGCAGTACCGGCGGAATATGTAACACCTAACACACCGATTCGTATTGACAATGTCAATACATATCATTAAACTAAATGTCATGGACGAGAAGTACAGTTTACGCGGTATCGTGTTTGAATGGGATGTCGAGAAAGCGGTCCTCAACCTATGAAAGCGGAACAATTTAAACAACGACTGCAAAAAGAGAGGAAAAACGTGATGGTCAGCATTCGGATGCCAGAAGACGTCATCGAAGATTTGAAGCGTGTGGCGCCAATGCTTGGTTTTTCTGGTTACCAACCACTGATGCGGGCGTATATCGGACAGGGCCTGCGGGCTGATTTGGCAAAACTAGAGCAAGACACAGAGGTATCTCGGCTCATGGAGAGTTTACGGCAGCAAGGCGTGAGTGATGAGGTGTTGGCAACGGCCGTTGCTGAATCTCGGGCTGTGTATGATGTGGAAGGTGGGGCGTAACGGCCGTTCTCAACCAAAATACATTCGTTAACTCAGACACAAAAACGGCGCAGCGGATCATCATCTTTTTTGATCCATTGCGCCATTTCCTGAATGCGTAAGTTAAGGCAGGGTTCGTTCGTTACTTCATTTCACTCGTGCGCGTCCCTCCCGCCTGCTCATACTCGTTACTGTCCTTGCCATAAGCCACCCCCACCCCGGCCAACATCCGCGTCGAGAAAGAAGTTACCTTTTTACTGCCTGTGCCGTTGAGAGAAACGCTGATTACATTGTAACCGGGGATGCAGATTGGCTCGAATTAGGGTTTTATCAACCTGTGTGGGGTTTCTAATCCTGGGAGAGTATGAGGACGGAATAAGGCGCAAGCGCCACGTTCCCAAGATAGGGCATATGATCTATGGTCAGGTTTTCTTGGGTGGGGGCGGCGATAATGTCTGGGCAGTGGAGTCCGATGAAGGTTGGATCATATGCCTGGGCGTCACTATTGAAGCGCACCCGCCACAGGCCGGCATGGGGCAGCCCAATGGTGCGTCCCTGGCAGGATTGGTTGGCAAAGTTGGCTACGATGATCACGTCGTCTCCAGGACCGCCGTTGCGCCAGCGGTGGAAGG